>JBJDZJ010000194.1:0-5030 GCA_051867915.1 Eubacteriales bacterium | reverse complement strand
GTCATAGCGTCCATACCGGTGTGAGCAACCAGCTTCTTGGGCATGGTCTCAGCCAGATCGGAGTCCACGATGGCAACATCGGGGGTGATTTCGAAGTCGGCGATGGGGTACTTGATACCCTTGTCGTAATCGGTGATGATGGAGAATGCGGTTACCTCAGTAGCAGTACCGGAGGTCGAGGGAATTGCGCAGAAGTGCGCCTTTTTACGCAGTTCGGGAATACCGAATACCTTGCACATATCCTCAAAGGTGCACTCGGGATACTCGTACTTGATCCACATAGCCTTTGCAGCGTCGATAGGCGAACCGCCGCCCATTGCAACGATCCAGTCGGGCTGGAAATCGAGCATAACCTGTGCTCCGTTCATAACGGTGGTAACGGAAGGATCGGGCTCAACACCCTCCAGAACCTTGACTTCCATACCTGCTTCTTTCAGGTAGTCCTCTGCTCTCTGAAGGAAGCCGTTTCTCTTCATTGCGCCGCCGCCGACAACAATGATCGCTTTCTTGCCCTTCAGGGTCTTCAGGTTCTCCAGTGCGCCCTTGCCATGATACAGATCTCTGGGTAATGTAAATCTTGCCATTTTCGTGACCTCCGAAAAATTTATTATGGATACCGGCTTTCTGTCGGTTCTCATTTCGTTATTATTTTAACATACTATTTTCTGCTTGTCAAGTGGTTTTTCAAAAAAAGTTCCGGAAAATTGCAAATTTTTTTTGGCAACATGCAGAAAAAGGAGGAAGATAGAAGGGCGAGCGAGCCTCACTCCCGGTACAAACGGACCTGCCATGGAAAATCCGGCGGACGGTACTTACCCCGTACAAATGAATCGGGCCGCCGCATCAAAGCGGCAGCCCGATTCAAGATCAGGATGATCAGCCCTCTTCACCCAGGGTGACTTCCACATCCTCGCCTGCGCCCTCCACATATTCGTGAATGGTCAGACTGCGAATGGTGCCTCCCCAGCCGTCAGAAGGATTGGTATCCGAGATGATGATATAAATCTGGCTGTAACAGCCGTACTCATAGGGATCAATGGTGATGGTAACATCGTTACCGCCGGTGGTCAGCGTTCCGCCGTATTCATCCGCATAGCTGACAACCTTGATCTCGCCGAGCAGGTCTTCATTGTTTGCCACCGAAATATAGTAGTTCTGAAGAACCAGCAGATCAATGGTGGGATCAATCTTATCGGTCAGATCCACACGGTAGATCATATAGCCGGCGTTATCGGCATAGCGATAGTCTCCGTTGGACTGAGCGGTGTTCTCAACCAGATAGTCGGAATCCAGATTCTGAGAGTTGGTGGGAACAATCAGCGTGGACAGATGGTAGTCCTTGCCCTCCTCACGATGGTTGGGCGTACCCGGATCCACCGGAGCTTCCGGAGTAGAGGGAGCGGCGATGGGTTCTTCGGTGGTAACCGCAGAAGTCGTCGTTGCCTTGGTCGTGGTAGTGGTGCTTCCGGTGGGTACCGTCGTTCCGGAAGATCCGGTTGTGACCGTATCCCCTTCCCCCGAGCAGGCAGTCAATGCAAGAGCGCAGAAAAGAGCGGTCAAAGCAATCACAGATTTTTTCATAAGAATCCTCCTTGCCGTCTATACGGCTGATATAATGGATATTTATCGTTTTGCCGCCATGGCAACATGGCAAAACGGATTTCCGTGTGTGTGATCAAGGTCCAATGCTATTTTTGAGGTCTGTAAAACTGCTGATCCATCCACTTCAGTCGGGCATCCAGCCAATCCTTAAGGTACTGTATCGCCTCATCGTAGGAATTGTAGTTGCGGACCTCGCTGATGGGGTACAGAGTATGTTCCATCCGCTCGGACAGGGCGATGGTTTCCCGGGTCACATCAATATCCGACAGGAACTTGTCGATGGCGCCGTTGTCCCGAAGCTCGGTCCAGCGAACCTCAACCGCCTTCACGAACTCAGGGCAGTAGGCAAACAGCCATCCGAACCATGGGGCGTCCTGGATGTGCTGTCCCTGGGATTCGGCAAACTGACTTCCGTAACAGGTGTCATAGTCCCAGCAGGGTCCCATATGCAGGATATTGTTCTCGTCGATGAAGCAGTAACAGGAGGTGACGAAGGCGCTGTCGTAATTTCTCGTGATCTCGTTGAGCAAATACCAGTTTACAAACGAGTCGATGTCCAGAACCTTCTGAAGGGTCTCATAATCGTCCCTTTGCATGGCTTTGGCAATCTGATCAAAATAGGATTGCAGTTTCTTCAGGCGCAGATCCCTTTCCGATCGGGTCCAGCTGTCCGTGTCCTCGTCCTTATAATATTTCAGTTCCAGATGAACCGAATTGTCGGGACTTTTCTTGTTTTCGTAAAGAACGACGCAGTTTTCACAGGTATGGCGGTAGACCATCTCAATTTCAAAGAGAATGCCCTGATCCTCGGGAACATCAATCCGATGTTCGCCGATCTCTATTTTTTCGGTCAGCACATAGGTTCCGAGATAGGAGCCGTTCAAGACCACATCCACATATTCGTTGTCGCAGGTTCCGGGAAGCCCCAGTTCCTTGGCAAACTTCTGGGTCATGTAGTTGCGCATCATGGTCCGGTCGGAGCTGACCGTCACAAGCACCCATTTTTTGGCGGCGCCCATTCCCAGAAAATCCGCCTTTTCATCGAGCTTCAGGCTGTACGGCTTCTGCAAAAAGCTCCAGGAATAGTTGCCTCTTCCCTTAATGGACATGGGAAGCTCATAATAGCTGTCCTCCACATAGTCGGAGACGAAGGTATACTGAGCGCCTATATAGATGCCGTGGGGGATGGCGGATATCTTTTTTCCATTGTCCAGCGTTATGTAAAGAGTGGGAAGGTTGGTCAGACGCGGATATTTCTGAACGGTTTTGCCGTCCACGGTGGAATAGTTCGCCGTCAGGTAACTGCCGTCTGCGGTAACGGTGGGAATCTCCGTCTCGGGAGATGCGGTATCGGTTGTGCTGTCCGACCCGACGGAAGTTCCGCTCTGAGCGGAAGTGCTTTCTTCCCCGTTTTTTTCTTCTGACGAATCACAAGAGGAAAACGCAAGGATCAGAAGAACTCCGGCAAGGAGCAGGGACAACCATTTTTTCATAGAAACACCTCATTTGCTGAAAGAAAGGATCAAAAATCCGATCGGCGATGCCGCAAGAGCCGATTATTCTTTCTTTTTCCACGGATCCGGACATTCCCGACAGGTCCGGAACCATTCGCTGTCCAAAAGCGGATCCGGCGATCCCGAACAATGAATCTCCACCGATGTCCCCGTGGAGATCAGGGTAATATTTCCGTTCATGGATGTGAACTGATTGTCGGAATAATCCACGCACAGCGTCGTAACATACACCTGATCGGTGTAAACCGACACTCTGTCGATAAAATCCTGAGTCGGGAACTGATTTTCGGCGGTATTGGTATACTCCGAGCTGCCGGCACAGCAGCAGACGCAGACATACTCGGGCTTTATGACACTGAGCAGGGTTTCGGTGGAGGAGGTCTTGGATCCGTGATGCCCCGCCTTATAGAGCGTCACCTTTGGCAGATCGTTCATCTGAACCAGATGCTCCTCGCCCTCTTTCTCCAGATCACCGGTGAACAAAAAGCTCCGTTCCCCCTGCCGCAGCAGGGTGCAGACCGAATAATTGTTTTCGCCGGAGGCCGTGTGGGTATAGTAATAGCTGTCGAGGATTTCAAGGCTCATATCGTCCCCGAGGCTGAACAGGTTTTTCCCTTCGGAAATACATTCGGCGGCGGTGTAATGAACCGCACCCGACTCAATTTCCCGATCCCTTTCCCGGACATAGTTGGCGTACAGCGTTCCCTCTTTGCCCGACTGATTGGTCATGGAAAAGTCGATGATGGTCTTGCAGGTGTACAAGTCAAAGAGGCTGTCAACCGCCTCGGAAGTGGCAAATCCGGCGTAATGATCCTCATGGGCGTGAGTGACGATCACATACTCCAGCGTCCCGTCGGTCACATACTGCTTCAGATAAGCGTCGATCACCGGAATACTGGAGGCACGGGAGCCGGCGTCAATCAGAATGTCGTTCTCCCCCGCCTTGATGTAGGTACAGTCCCCGGTATATTTGTTGCCCAGCTCAAGAAAATGGATTTCCAGATCGCCGCTGACATAGACATCCGACTCAAATTTCCGATCGGACAGGGTCGCCGCCAGCAGAAAGCCGCCGACAATTCCGACAATCAGACAGATCACGCAGAGAACGGAAATCAGCCTGACATTTTCATTTGTTTTCTTTTTTACAGCCATGGATGCCTCCCGATCCTCCTTCGCTTACCAAAGGTTCCGGACCTTTCAACCGAAACTTCCGTCGCCGGTCAACCTGCCACCACCTCGAAAATCCGCACCTTCTGCAAATTTTCGAATCCTTCCTCGTCCACACGGTAGATCATATAATATCTTCCGGGTTGAGAGGTGTCCATGGTATAGCTGTTTCCGACCTTTTTCAGATTGGTTTCAACGACCACCCGATCGGAGTAGTCCACTCCGAACTTTACCGCTTGGATTCCCTCGTCGGTATAGCTGAAATTTTCGCCCACCTTTACGGTAACCGTTTTCTCGCCCACCAGTTCGAAGGCGTCGGCAGCGGTCAGCATATGATAAGCCGTCTCCCCGATCACTACTCCGGTGACAAGGAGAATCAGACAAAGGACGATGGAGCCGAAGGACAGCTTCCGCACCTGCTTTTTCACCGCCCGTCCCGCCGCTTTAGAGGCAGAAGAGCGTTTCTTTCCGGATGTTCCCTTATTGGATGCGGCAGCCATGACAGATCCCCCCATAAACGGCCGTGAAAGCCCGAAACTTTACATAGACATTATATCCGATTTTTCGTTCTTTGTCAAGTCCCACGCATAAAATTGTGAAATCTGATGAAAATTTTGGTTAAATCCGCACAAACAAAATCAGGGTCGGAAATCCGACCCTGAGTGCTTGTCGAAAAAGCTAAAGTGATTAGAAAATTGCGCAAAAGTTTTCGTCCACCTTTTTTAAAAGGTGGCGCAGTCAAGGGCG
>JBJDZJ010000193.1:0-5059 GCA_051867915.1 Eubacteriales bacterium | reverse complement strand
CTCCTGCTTTTTCTTCTCTTCCCGGTTGAAAATCTGAATAATCTTCATTCCGGACAAATGCTCGGACAGATAGGTATTGATGTCGGTGGTGCCGTCCTTCACCTTTCGGTAGGCCTTTCGGGAGAATTTGCGGAATACCACGGTGAAAAAGGCAATAAAGGGGACAAAGCAGAGAATCATCAGGGTCAGTGCATAGTTCAGGCAGAGCATCGCCGCCAGAACGCCCACAATCACAAAACAGTTCTTGATCAGATTGACCAGAATGTTGGTAAACATCATGGAAACGGCATTGGTATCGTTGGTAACACGGGTCACCAGCTTTCCCACCGGGATCTCACTGAGCTGTGCGTGGGACAGACCCTCGATATGAACGAAGAGGTCCTCCCTGATTTCGGAAATGATTCTTTGTCCCGTGATTTGCAGAACGATGGACTGCACATAGGTGCAGATCAGCGACACCACCAGTATTCCGGCATACACAAGGACAGCCGCAATCAGCGCCGACATTTCGAAATCGTTTTTGATCATCTCCTCGATTTGTCCGACGATCAAAGGAGAAAGAATGTCGTAGGCAATGGAGAACAGCATCACCAGAAGGACCAGCAGGAAGTTGCCGACATAAGGCTTGGCGTAACGGAGCAGACGACGGACGATCTCCGAGTCCTTCATATTGCGGTCAAAGCCCACCGCTTCCTTCTGCCCCCGTATGGTCAGATAGGCAATCAGGAAGAGCAGCGTAAACAGACCGATGAGACCGCCCACAAACAGCAAAGGAAAGTATTCGTACATTGCTTACCGCTCCTCCTTTTCCGCATCGGTGAGCCTCTGAAGTTCCACCATGCTCCGATAGGCGGCGCACCGCTCCATCAGCTGCTCATGGTTGCCCACATCAATCAGTTTTCCGTCATCCAGCAGAACGATCTTATCCATGGACTGAACGGTGGAGATCCGATGGGCGATCAGGATGGTGGTCTTCCCTGCCCGGGTCGTCTTGATATTGTCCAGAATCACCTTTTCGGTCTTGACATCCACAGCCGACACACTGTCGTCCAGAATCAGAATGGGTGCGTCCTTCATCAAGGCTCTGGCGATGGAAATCCGCTGTTTCTGACCGCCGGATACCGTCATGCCCCTCTCGCCGAGTACGGTATCATAGCCGTTCTTGAACTCGTTGATGTTTTCGCCCACCGCAGCAAGCTCCGCCGATCGGGCGATTTTCTCCCGACTGGATGAATCGGAGGCAAGAGCAATGTTACCTGCAATGGTATCGCTGAACAAAAAGTTATCCTGTGGGACATAAGCGGCAAAGCTCCGGACCGTTCGGATCGGGAGGGTACATATGTCCATTCCGTCAAGGAAAACCGTCCCGTCCGGAATATTATAGGTGCGCAGGAGCAGATCCACCAATGTGGTTTTGCCTGCACCGGTTTTGCCGATGATTCCCACGCTCTCCCCTGCTTGAATCGAAAAGGAAATATGCTCCAGCACATCGAAATCCCCACCGGGATAACGGAAGGTCAGATCCCGGAATTCGATATCGCCTTTGACGGATTCCACATCCCTGCGAACATCGGGGCGATCAACCACATCCGTTTTGGCATCCAGAAGCTCGCTGATGCGGTTCAGGGAGGCTTTTCCACGGGATTTCATTTCAATCAACTGGGCGACCGCCATAATGGGCCACACAATGGCGGTAAAGTAGCCGATAAACTCCACGATCTCTCCGGCATTGAAGACCCCTTCATGAACCAGATAGCCTCCGTAGCCGAGAATGACACAGACCACCGACTCCACAAACAGCGTCACCAGAATATTCAGCAGAGTGGAGATACGGGTATAGTCCACATTGGCCTTTTCGTTGTCACGGTTGAGTTTTTTGAAGGCCATCAGTTCTGCCGTCTCCTTGACGAAGGCTTTGATGACCGAAATGCCCGAAAAGCTCTCCTGCGAAAAATCGGACAGATTCGAAAAGGCCTCCTGACGGACCTCCCACTTTTTCATCATGGTTCTTCCGACGGCAGATCCCATCACGAAGAGAATGGCCATGGGAAGCAGAGAGAATACCGTGAGAAGCAGGTGCATCCGCGCCATCTTGATCAGAGCCAGCGTTCCCAGAAGAAGGGCGTCGAAGAACATCATAATGCCCGACCCGAAGCAGTCCTGCACTGTTTCCAGATCGTTGGTAAACAGGGACATCAGGTTTCCGACCTTGTTGACCTGATAATACTGCACAGACAAATCCTTGCAATGATCGAACATCCGCATCCGAAGATCGGTTTCCACACGAAGCGCCGAACCGAAGAAGCAGATTCGCCAGGTAAAACGCCCGATGACCATGACCACCACCACGGCAATCATCGGCAGGCAGACCTTGTCCAAAAGGTACTCCATATCAAAAGCCATTGCGACCCCGTTTTCCACGATCACACCCTCATTGATGCCGTTGATAACCGTTTTATAGAGTTCCGGCACCAGCAGTTGAAAGTAGTCCACCAGAATCAGGGACAGCAGTCCGAAGATCAGGACAGGGGCATATCTGATATAGTAGCGGTTTATATGCTTTCCGAAAAGCACATCCGACACCTCGATTCCGTTCCGTATGAATTCACATAGTGCCTATTATATCAAATCCAAACAGAAAAATCAAGCCCTTTTATCATGTTTTTCCGCTTTTCGGAAAAAGATTGTCGAAAGCGCAATCCAAAAGCCGGATCCGAACCCGTATGGGTCCGGATCCGGCATAGCGGAATTCAATAAAGGGCGTCAGAAGTATTTCCGAAGGGGAAAACGGTCCTCAAAAGTCCATACTTTTTCGAAAAGTCGGCTGAACAGGCGAATGATTGATCCGTTGAGCAGTGCGCAGACAACGGTTCCGATCTTTATGCCTTCAAAATGCCACATTCCGAAAAAGAGAAAGGAGAGAACGATTCCCACAAGACAGCTGATGCAGTCGTACAGGGTCTTGAATTTATGAATATCCATGCCGATCCTTGCGGATACCTCTTTCACAAACAGTTCGTAGGCTTCGGGAGGTATGTAGGTGTGAAACAGCAACGAGACGCCCGCCGAGCATAGCAGAAATCCGGGGATAAAGAGCAGATATTCGGTCACGGTCCCGAGTGACGGGATCAGGGACAGCAGAGCGGTGACGCCGTCCAGAAGAAGTCCGTACAGGACAGCGGTGACGAAGGAGAAGAGATAGGACAGTTTGGCCTTGCGAAGCACTACCGTCATAAGAAGTAAAATCACAGCCTGCAAAGTGTATTCCGCCATGCCGAAGCTGAAAAACGGGAGCGTTTGGGACAGTTTCAGATGCAGAAGATAGGCGGGTGCCACCACCATGGACACGCCGAGATTCGCCCGTACCATCAATGCAGTCCCGACTGCAAGTACGGTCAGTCCCAGCACATAAGCCGGTTCGGTATAAAAAATTCGTTTTTGCATGATTTAATACTGTTAAAGTTGGTTTCAGAAGCCCGCAAATTCAACTGTGGGTTCACTTTTTTCCGATGCTTTGACTTTATGGGTTCGTTTTGCTCACACCGTATCCTGTCGGATCGCCTGCTCTGCGCAGTCCAGCGCCACCTCGATCATTTGATTCAGGGTGTGTTCACGCTCGGCGGCGGTCAGCGACACAGGGGAGTAGAAATGATCGGACACGGTGCAGATCGTCAGTGCCTTCTTCCCCGCCCTCGCCGCATTCATGTACAGGGCGGCAGTCTCCATTTCGATGGCAAGTACGCCCATCTTTTTCCATTTGGCTATCCCGTCGGGATCATCCGAATAAAAGGTATCGGAGGTCAGAAGATTGCCCACATGGGCAGGAATGCCCCGAGTCCCGGCAATCTCTGCCGCAAGTGTGAGCAACCCATAATCTCCGATGGGCGCAAAACTGCCCGGAAGTCCGAACTGACCTGCATATGCCGAATCGGTGCAGGCGCCCTGCCCGATGACCAGATCCCGTACCTGCACGCTGTCTGAAATTCCGCCGGCGGTTCCGATGCGGATGATCGCCTCCACACCGAAAATATGAAACAGCTCATAGCTGTAAATTCCCATGGAGGGCATTCCCATGCCGCTTGCCATGATGGTAACCTGCACGCCGTGATAGCCGCCGGTATAGGCATAGGCGCATCGGCGGAAATTGATCTGCCTTGCGTCGGTGAGGAAATTCTCCGCAATCCATTTGGCGCGCAGAGGATCTCCGGGCATCAGCACCACCTTGGCAAAATCGTCGGGGGTGGCTTCAATATGAGGGGTCGGATAGAGGTTCTTGGACATATACATGCTCCTTTCGGCACTTTCGTTGTATTGCCTTGAAAAGGCAAATTGTTGCGGATGATCTATCGGTTTACTTGGACAAATGCTCGCTCCGATAGCGGTGAGGGGTCATGCCGGTTCGGTTCTTGAAGCTCTGGATAAAATGACTCAGACTGCTGTAACCCACCGTCAGCGAAATATCGAGTATCGACGCATCGGTCAGAATCAGCATGGACTCGGCATACCCCAGCCGCAGATCGGTTATGTAGGATTTGAAGGGTTTATGATAATTCTCCTTGAAAATGGCGGAAAAACGGGTGTGGGAATAGCCCGACAAAGCGATGATCTCCTCCACCGATTTGGAGAAGCATTCGGGGCTCTGCACCTTTTTGAGAAAATCGGTCAGCCATCCGGGAGGCGGATTGATGCCCGAATAAAGACCTTCGTAATGGACTCCCAGAATCTGAACGATGACCGAAAGAAGGCATCTCTTGCAGATCTCACGGCTTTCAGAATCGTCGGAAAGCCCCAGTTTCATTTCCAGATCGGACAGCCTGCCGACGATGGCGGCAAATTCTCCGCTGCCCAGCTTGATCTTCACCGCCCGTCCGGGAGTCATGAGATATTCATAATAGTCGGGATCAAAGATGCCGTTCGGCCCGCTGCACAGTCCTTTCAGCCGCTCATCGGAGATATAGACATCCCGATGTTCGTGATCTTTTGTGATTTCGGTTATGGAATGCACCGAGCGGGTATTGATAAAAATCACATCGCCGCTCGACACCCACTCCACAGCTCC
>JBJDZJ010000192.1:0-5062 GCA_051867915.1 Eubacteriales bacterium | reverse complement strand
CGGTGATTTCATCACCCTGTACGGGGTGAGCGAGGAGCAGGTGAAAGGTCTGGCGCATCCCTATGAGTCCATTCGGGACGCCTGGCGTGTTGCGGTTCCCGATACGGCAACCGCAACGGCGTTGATTTTGAAAAATCCAGACCTTTTCCGGGATTACGAGATCACAAAAGGCAAGATGGATGATGTATTTCTTGCCGTAACCGGAAAGAAACTGACAGGTGGTGCAGAAAAATGACACAGCTATGGATTCTGATCAAACGGAATATAAAACTGTATTTCAAGGACAAGGGAATGTTTTTCACCTCGCTGATCACGCCATTGATTCTGCTTGTGATTTACGGAACCTTCCTCAGCAATGTGTATGACGGTATTTTCCGTGATATTCTGACTGCAACAGGTGTGGCGGTGTCCGATCGGCTGATCGGCGGTTGCGTGGGAGGGGAACTGATTTCCTCTATTCTGGCAGTGAGCTGTGTAACGGTGGCATTCTGTTCCAATTTCCTTATGGCGCAGGACAAGGTGTCCGGCGCAAGACGGGACCTGACCGTTTCCCCGGTGAAATCCGGCACGCTGGCCCTTAGCTACTACATTGCCAACCTGATCTCCACCCTGATCGTCTGCTATACGGCGACAGGCATCTGCCTTCTCTACCTTTGGCGTGTGGGATGGTATCTGTCGCTGACCGATGTCCTTCTTCTTTTGCTGGATGTTTTCCTTCTGGTTTTGTTCGGTTCGGCATTGTCCAGCGTCGTCAATTTTTTTCTGTCCAGTCAGGGACAGATTTCGGCGGTGGGAACCATCGTCAGCGCCGGATACGGATTCCTCTGCGGCGCATATATGCCCATTGCTTCCTTTTCCGACGGACTGCAAAAGGTGCTTTCCTTCCTTCCCGGCACCTACGGAACGGCACTGATTCGCAATCACTGCCTGCAGGGAAGCTATGCCGAAATGAGAGCGCAGGGATTCCCCGATGAGGTGGTGGAGGGTATTCGGGATTCCATCGACTGCAATCTCTATTTCTTCGGGAATAAGGTCGGGCTTCCCACCATGTATCTGATCCTCTGCTGTTCGGTGGTAGTGCTGATCGGGGTCTATGTCCTGTTGAATGTCCTTTGGGGCAAGAGGAAGAAGTGAGAGGGACCATGGCATTTGATTTCAAAAAGGAATATAAGGAATTCTACCTTCCGGGCGGTAAGCCGGAAATCGTGACCGTTCCCATGGCAAATTATATTGCCGTTCGGGGATCGGGCAATCCCAATGGGGAGGGCGGCGCCTATCAGGCGGCGATCGGCGTACTGTACGCCGTCGCCTACACCGTCAAAATGAGCAAAATGGGCGATCATCGGATCGACGGCTATTTCGATTTTGTGGTGCCGCCTCTGGAGGGATTCTGGTGGCAGGACGGCGTTATCGGAGTCGATTACTCGGACAAGACTGCCTTTCACTGGATTTCCGTCATTCGTCTTCCCGATTTTGTGACCCGTGCGGATTTTGACTGGGCTGTATCCGAGGCAGGGAGAAAGAAGAAGCTGGACTGCTCCAAAGCAGAGTATCTGACAATCGACGAGGGATTGTGCGTCCAGATGATGCACATCGGCTCATTCGACAACGAGCCTGCATCGGTTTCGTTGATGGATCAATACCTTTCGGAAAACGGCTATGTAAACGATTTTTCGGAGAGTCGGCTTCATCATGAAATCTATCTTTCCGATGCCCGGAAGGTTCCAAAGGAGAAATGGAGAACGGTTATCCGGCATCCGGTGAAAAGGAGAAACTGATATGAAACGGATCGTTTCTTTTGTCATAGCTGTTTTGATGCTGTTTTGCTTTGCGGGTTGTGAAGGCAAACCGACTTGCCGTACCTATAGGAGCATTGAAAATCGGAACGACCACAGTTTTTCCATGAGTTACGAGAAATTTGACGGCACAAAGGAGTATTCCATCCGTGTAAAGGACGGCGAGACGCTTGCAGTCAAGGTCAGCATTGTAACAGAGGGTGGCTCACTGGCATTGACGATTGCCCAAAACGGAGATCAGCCCGCATATAGGGGGAAGGATCTTCCAACCACCGATTTCACCGTCTATCTCAAGGAGGCAGGAACCTATACGGTGACGCTGACCGCCGATGAGCATTCCGGAAGCTATTCTCTGGATTGGGGCGATGAAACAGATCAAATGAGGAGGGATTAAGGTATGAAAAAATGGTATGATGAGGAATATGAATTCGAAATTGAGGTCACGGGCTTTCTTCGCAGCGATCACACCGAGCGGTATTGCCGGAACGGGGAGGAAATCGGAGATCGGTACACCTGCACCTATGGTTGCCCCGTCAACAGGGACGGGCAGGGAATCTGTTCCAAAACCATGATGATGCTGTTCCCCATCATGGAGGCCGTCAGAAGCGGCGGTGATCTGGAGAACATCGGCGGAAGTGATCGCTACACCAAGGACATTGTCTGCCCTGACGGTTGCGTTCTGTTCAGGCTGACGGCAAAAAAACTTGGAAATGAGAACTTTTTCAAGGGGAAGTTCTTCGATTGATTGTGATATTGATGAATACGCTGTATCCTGAATCCATACATAAAAGGAGAAACGGGTCATGAATCGCATACGAAGATCCATTCCAAACTGCATAACTGCCCTGCGGATCGTCGGAACGGTCGCACTTCTGTTTGTCGTGCCTTTTACTCTGCCTTTCTACATCCTTTATACTTTGACCGGTCTGACCGATGCGCTGGACGGTGCCGTTGCCCGAGCCACCCATACCGCCAGCAAATGGGGCGCAAGACTGGACAGTGTGGCTGACCTGCTTTTTTACACCGTGATGCTGGTCAGAATTTTGCCCACGCTCTTGAAGCTATTACCGATGTCGGTCTGGTGGATCGTGGGTGCGGCACTGCTGATCCGACTGACCTCCTATACCGTCGCCGCCGTCAGATACCGCCAATTTGCCTCTTTGCACACCTATCTGAATAAGGCAACCGGATTGACGGTCTTCCTGATTCCCTATGTGATTCGTCTGCCCATTGCAATTCCCATATGTTATGGGACGGCGGCAATGGCACTGCTTTCCTCGCTGGAGGAACTGGTAATTCACCTGTGTCGGCGGGAGTATGACCCCAATTGCAGGACGCTCCTGCAGTATACCGAAACCGAGAAAGGATAAATTCATGACAGATTCAAACGAATCGTCGCTTCTTTGCCCCTGTAAAAGGAAACGATGCCAACGGCACGGCGATTGCACAGCATGCAGAACCCATCATTTACAGAAGGGAACACCAACCGTCTGCGATCGGAAAGTCAATCGGGAAAAAACAAAAGAGATGAGAAATCGGAAAAGAGGACGCTTATGAACCTTTGTGCCATTGTTTATACATCAAATACCGGATTCACGGAAAAATATGCCCGCCTGTTAGGGGCGAAAACCGGACTTCCGGTTTATTCCCTATCCGCCGCCGAAAAACTGCCGAAAGGAAGTGAAATTCTCTATCTGGGATGGCTTATGGCGGGAAAGGTTCAGGGATATAAGAAAGCCGCTAAGTCCTTTCAAGTTTGTGCCCTTTGTGGGGTGGGCATGGGAGCTACCGGTTCCCAGCTCTCGGATGTCCGGAAAGCAAATGCCATTCCGGAAGATCTTCCTGTTTTCACTTTGCAGGGCGGATTTGACATGACCAAACTCCACGGCATCTATAAGCTGATGATGACGGTCATGGCGAAAACCGCAGGGAAGGGACTTGCCGATAAGCCCGACCGCACCCCGGAGGAAGACACCATGCTGGAGCTGTTGACCCGTGGCGGAGACTGCGTCCGTGAGGAAAACCTCGGGTCGGTTTTGGAGTGGTTTGAGCGGGCATCGCGGGAGCAGACCATTTGAGGACGGGCGAAATCGGACGCTTTGAGTGTTTTCCTTCACGGAAAAAACAGATGAGAACGGAAAGGATGGAATGGTTATGTCCTGGTACTTTATTGTCGATACCTATATCAGCGGCGATGGTCGGGGTGAATATGACGAGTATATTGAGAAGGTCAAGCCGATCGTCGAAAAATACGGCGGCGAATATCTGGTCAGGAGCGAAAATGTCACCGGTCTGAGTGAACTCAGGAAGCCGCAAAGGGTTATTGTCATCAAATTCGGAACAAAGGAAAGTCTGGAGCGCTGTTTTGCATCGTCGGAATATCAGGAGATCATGCACAAGCGGATTAACTCTGTTGACAGCAGAGCCATCATTGTTCCGGGATTGGATTGAGAGCGTATGAGTAAATACAAACCGTTATGGGAATATGTGCAGAAAAGGGAGAGCAGTCCGACCGTGTTGACCTTTGATCAGATTCAGAACATCATTGGCAATCCGATCGATCACTCTTTTCTGAACTGTAAAAAGGAACTTGCCGCCTACGGATGGCAGGTGAAGAAGATTTCAATGAAGGATCGGACGGTCCTGTTTGAAAAGTGCGAAAATTCGTGAAATACAGGACCAAACAAGCGGGAATCCGAATGAATCGGACAAAAGCAGGCATGAAATGTCGGGAAATTAAGACCGAAATATGGTACAATCCTCTTGCAAGCGGAGTTGAGGAGTTGAGAAAATGAGTTGGATGGAAATGGTAGGAGACGCCATACAGTACATTGAGGCGCATATTACCGAGGATTTATCCGCCGAACGAATTGCAAAGCAGGTGAATGTGTCCCCGTTCTATTTTCAAAAGGGGTTTGCCATGCTCTGCGGATTCACCATGAGCGAATATATCCGGAATCGGCGGCTGGCACTTGCCGGCAGTGAGCTTGCCGCCGGAGACGAAAAGGTGATTGATATTGCACTGAAGTACGGCTATGATTCTCCCGACAGCTTCACCAAGGCATTTACCCGTTTCCACGGGGTCACGCCGTCACAGGTTCGGAAGGACAGCGTGATGCTCAAATCTTTCGCTCCGATGAAAATCAAATGTACACTTGAAGGAGGATTTCTCATGGACTACAAAATTGAGAAAAAAGAGGCATTTACCGTGATGATATAATCCCCATAGAGTAGACACATGAAAAAACAAAAAGTTTTCAAGACTA
>JBJDZJ010000191.1:0-87205 GCA_051867915.1 Eubacteriales bacterium | reverse complement strand
AGAAGCCCGGGCGGGATCCCCGGGACGAGCTTCCCCCTCCCCTGCTTCGCACCGATGTGTTGGGCATTGAGAGTCTGACCGTGGGCATGGAGCTGAAAGGAACGGTCCGGAATGTCATCGACTTTGGCGCATTCGTGGACATCGGCGTTCATCAGGACGGGCTGGTTCACATCTCCCAGATGTCAAACCGCAGGATCAATCACCCCTCCGAGGTGGTCAAGGTCGGGGACATTGTGACCGTGTGGGTGCTGTCGGTGGATGTTGCCCGCAAGCGGATCGGGCTGACCATGAAGAAGCCGGGGCAGAAGAAGGACAAATAAAAGAGAGATGAAACTCAGGGGGCTTTTCGGGAAAAGCCCCCTGAACCCCCAAAAGCTTTTATAAAAAGGAAGGACGATCCAAAAAGATCATAAACATCCCCTGTGCCGGTGGACACAGGGGATGTTTTTATAGATGGATTTGCCGTGAACTCAATTCTTGCTTTTGGTCACCGCACGAATCACCGTTCCGATTGCGGGAGAAAGCACCACATTCAGTCCGAACTCAACCAGGAAGTTGATTCCGATTAGACCGGTAAAGATATATACCAGCGTCTGGGTTCCGCCTGCCCATGCAACCAGGGTTTCGTTGAAGAAAAGCACCATTCCGATGCAGAACAGTCCGGTATTCACGATCGGTGCCGTTACTGCGGCAAGCAGCGTTCCGACGAAGGAACCCGCCTGTCCGCCGATTTTTGAAACTCCCCGGTAAACAAGCGCCGACAGAAATCCGGCGGCAGTACCCTTGACCAGGCAGATCACTGCGGTCAGGAAGGGATTGATTCCAAAAAGAATGTATCCGCCGCCATCCACGCCGTTAAGGCAGAAGATAAAGACGATCACACCGAACAAAAAGCCCAGCACGGCGCCTTGTTTGGGTCCCAGAAGAGCGCCGCCCAGCACCACGGGAATCAGGGTCAGGGTCAGGGCAAAGGGTCCGATCTTGATAAAGTAGCTGATGATCTGAAGCACGACCACCAGTGCGGCAAGTATGGCAGTTTCCACCATCCTGACCGTCTGTTCATGTCTGTTTTTATTCATTTGTTTCTCCTGTCTGTCGCCCCACAATCTGTGGGTGCAACGAAAGATAATTTATATAGACGGATCGCCCTCCCATAGAATACGCTGTTCCGGCGCATTCCGATCTCTCCCCGCCTTTCCACCGCAAGGTCGGGGGAGCCGTTTGATCGGCGTTCCGAATATACCTTAATTTTTCATAGGAGCGGTTCCGACTCCGGGCAGAGCCACTTAGCTCTTTTCCTTCTTATCCCTTCGGTTGAGAAGCCAGATGCGGGCAAGTCCCTCCAGCGTCAGATCGGGCACAATCCCCACCGACTCTTCCATATAGGGGATCACCGCCTCTGCCATGCCTCCGCAGGCGATCACCGACAAATCGTCTCCCAGATCCTTTTTCAGTCTTGCCAGAATCCCGTCCAGCATGGCGGCAGGGGCATAGATACAGCCGCTCGCCATGGAATCGGCGGTATTTTTCCCCAATAGTCCTTTGGGCGGTGTCAGCGATACCGAAGGCAGGGCGGCACAGGTGCGGGACAGCGCCTCGGCAGAGGCACGCACGCCCGGCATAATCATAACGCCGATGAACTCGCCCGCCCGATTCACAGCCGAAACGGTGGTCGCTGTACCCAGATCCACCACAGCGAAGGGTTTTGGAAGTCTGGCAGAAGCCGCTACCATATTGGCAACCAGATCAGAGCCGACCTCGGTATGATGATCGGTGCGGATATCCAGCCCGGTGCGGATTCCGTGGGAAAGGGTCAGAATCCGACAGCCGAAGACCTGCCGGATGGCGTCGGAAACCACCTCGGTAAGTCCCGGAACCACCGAGGACAGGGCGCATCCCTCCACCTCACGGGGATTCATCCCCCGCTTTTCGGTGAGCGTGGTGATCAACAGTTCATACTCGTCCGAGGTGCGGAAGGGATGGGTCGCCAGACGGAATCCGGCAGAGAGCGTCAGTCCTTTGGGATCGTAGAATCCTACCGAAATGCCGGTATTTCCGATTTCGACCGCCAGTATCATGGTATCATCCATCCTTTCCGTTGATTGTTTATCCGAGGGCCAGTATAGCACATTTTTTTGCATCTGTCAAGGATTTGCCGACAAATTGACTCAAAAGTCGGAAATCCCCGACTTTCCGAAAGGGATACGCCCGGAAAAAGTCCCGACAGTGGGGATGCGGCACCTTTTTCACCCTTATTCGATAATTTCGGCGATCTGCCCCGCATCCAGTCCCGACAGCATACCGATGGAGGTCAATACCGTAATCTGCTCGGATTTCACCACATCGGACAGATCGGAACGGCGGATGGCTTCGCACTTTTCGATAAGCGCATCGGTCAGACTGCGTTTGCTGTACGATGTCAGAACGCCGGATATACTCAGAGGATCCGGTCCGTTTTCCATTGCCACATCAATAATGGCCTTTGACACGGCAGAGGAATTGAGAATGGTATTCACATACTCCGCTTCGCTCTTTCCGAGTTTTCCGTCGGGACCGAATACCGATGTTCCGGTTGACGAGACAGACAGCATCACGAGATCGGAAAGGGCTGCCGCCTCCGCTTTTTTCATGGTCTCCGACATCCCTGTCTCCTTTTCGGCGACAATGTTGCTCACCAGATTGTCAATCAGATCGCAGATTGCCGCCGATCTGATATAATCCAACCCGAAATTTCCCACGGTTCCCGTTGTGAGAATGGAACTGATTACGCCAGCGCTGCCTTTCGTCAGACTGTCAATCAGGGATTCTGCACGCATATTCAGGGCATCCCGGGAGCCGGAATTGGTTTCCACCGCCAGCGAAATCATATCCATGGCGTTGCCCAGTGTGGTCAGGATCTCGGTATAACTGCACTTGTCCACCAAAATCGCCTGTCTGAGGGTCTGGTACAGATTTTCCAGTTCCAGATTGCTGTACCCGAAGCGGTTGCGCATATAGTTGGTATGCAGAGCCGTCTTCAGGCAAAGGAGCAGCTGCTCGTCATCCCCGAGAACGGTGGTATTTGACATAGCGTCCATCATACCGCCCAGATAGCCCATTGCTTCGCTGACATTTCCCAACGAACTATGGGTAGATGCTGAATAGAAATTCATGGCGTTGACCACCAGCTCAGCATATGCCCGGGCTTCCTTTTTTCTGAGCCGCTGGGACTTGGGCAGGGGATAGGGATCCACCCAATCAGTGGAACCAAGATTGGCAAAAATCGTTTGGGATGCCGCATCCAGCGCACTGTTCAGGGCGGGATGGAGATCGGTGGCAGACAGCAGGCTCTCAAATACGCCCGTCATGCTCTTCACATCGGTGAAGAGCGCCGTATAATCCAGTAGTCTTCCCTCATGCGTCAGAGCATAGGCACCTGCATCCACCAGCGAAAGCATATCGTCGCTCAGATCATCGGGCTCCAGTCGGCTGATGCTGTTTACTGCACTGTCCACAACCGGCTGAATATAGCTTTTGAATCTGGGAAGCGAATAGCCGCAGAAAGATTCCTGATTGTCCCATTTTTCGGTGGCATCCACCACTGCACCGGGAAGGACTGCCGTCACTATTTTCGAATGACGGATGGCAAAGCTGCAGTCACTGGCGCTTTTATCCTCCGATCCGCCCTTTTTGACATATCGGGTGAAGTCCTTGCATGCCGACGCCTCGGCAGACAGGGTCATAAGGCTGTCCTCCACGGGATAGGAGGTCAGACCGGCATAGAGGGGACCCTCTCCCAGAATGCTGACCGCGGTACTTCCCGCCGAGGATGCCATATCGTCGGCAAAAGCCGTGATTTTACCGATTTCCGACCGTTCCGGCGAATAGAAGATGGTCATGGGAGAGATGAAAAATCCCGCCGTCCGGACAAGTCCGGTCACCGGAGTCAGCAGTGCGACGGCGAAAAACAGTCCGCACCCTCCGCAAAGAAGCGTTCGGAAAACGGCACTCGCCCGTTCTGCCGCAGGCTTTTTTCGGGGTTCTGCGGGAGTGCCTTCCGAATCCGTCGGCAGGGCTTTTTCATTGGCTCCCGGTTTACCGCTTTCGTCCCCCGGCTTTCTTTTGCAAATTTTCCATCCGATCCGATCCAAAAGGCGGGTCAGGGGTCGTTGCAGGAGCAGAAGCAGTTTGCGGCAGACGGGATAGAAGAGCCAGAAAAAGACAGGCGAAAGGACAGAGGCGATGATCGCCCGCACAATATCATACACGGCAGGCAGATCCTCATCAATTGCAGTGTAAGCGGAAATCATGCCCATCGGAATATCGGCAAGTGCGCCCGCCACAAACCATGCGATCAGCGATGACAGAAAAATTCCGGGAAGGGCGGCGACAAGTACCAGAAGAAATCTGGCAATTGCTCCGGACAGGGTCATTTTACCGGCCTTCCGACTTCCCAGATAAAAGGCCAGTGCGCAGATCAGAAGCAGAATAAGGGAATAGATCCATTGTGCCATATTGTTACCCTACCTTTCTTACAGTGCCGACCGATTTTCGCCCTTCGATTGTTCCCCGTTTTCGGGCAAATCGAAAAGGATCCGGCACAGTTCTTTTCCGGTTTCGGTCCGGAAGATTTTTTCATAAGCGGACAGGATCCCCTCCCGGGACACCCCGTCTTCAAAGAGATTGACCAGAAAATCGGCTTCCGCCAGAATCTGCCAATCGCTTCCGTCAATGTCTGTATAGGTGTGGTGATGTCCCACCAGATAGCAGACCCGGTCGATGACCTCGGGATCAAAGTAGAGCCTTGTCAGCATCTTTTGGGCAGGAAGGATACCCTCCTTTTCCTGAAGGGGTCCGTCACACCGTCCGTATTTCTGTTCTGCCGGTTTGATTCCGATGTCGTGGACATAGGCGGCAGCCTCCAGCGTCAGCAGTTCCTTCCCCACGAGTCCCTCGCACTCTCCGATCATCCGTGCAAAATCGTGAACCTTCAGAAAATGCTGAATCCGTTTGGGATCGCCTCTGTAATACTCAATCATGGAAAGGCAGAGGGCGTCGAGGATATTCATCATGGTCGTATCTCCTGTATTTGGTATATAGTTTCATTATAGTACAAATCAGGCAGAATTGCAAGAGAAATTTGCTGTTCTTTCAAATTTTTACAACGATCATCACAAACGAATCCAAACAGAAAATAAAGATCGGGTTGACGCACGGTAAAATGCGTCAACCCGCAACTTATGATCCGATTACCGATTGAACTCTTCGAGTATCAATCCGGGATTTTTCTCCAAAGCCCAGTCCATTTCATAGCTGCCCACAAAAATCAGCAGAGGATTTCCGTGAAGATCCTCGATCAGACGGGTCTGGGACATGAGGTTCAGCCGACTGACATCGGCAGTCCCCTTCACATAGCGGATATGCTGATGAGGCATGCCCTCCTGACGGTAGGAAACACCGTATTCGTTTTCCATGCGGTATTTCAGCACCTCAAACTGAAGCATTCCCACGACGCCGACCACCAGACGCTCCATACCCGCTCCGGGAAAACGGAAAATCTGAATGGCGCCCTCCTGGGCAATCTGATTCATACCCTTGGCAAACTGCTTGCGCTTCATGGAGTCGATCTGCTCCACAATGGCAAAATGCTCGGGCGCAAAGGTGGGGATTCCCTCAAACCGAACCTTCTTTCCCACCTCGCAGACGGTATCTCCGATGGAGAAAATGCCGGGATCGAAGACGCCGATAATATCACCTGCATATGCTTCGTCGATGACCTCCCGCTCCTGCGCCATCATCTGCTGGGGCTGGGACAGCTTCAGCGATTTTCCCTGACTGACATGGTAGTAATCCTTGCCCCGCTCGAATTTGCCCGAGCAGATTCGCATGAAGGCGATCCGGTCGCGGTGTGCCTTGTTCATATTCGCCTGAATCTTGAAAACAAAGGCCGAGAAACAGGGATCGAAGGGGTCCACCACCGCAGGCTCGGTTCCCTCTGCCGTCCTGTGGGCAAGAGGCGGGGTGGTCATTTTCAGGAAGCTCTCCAGAAAGGGTTCGATTCCGAAATTGTTCAGCGCCGATCCGAAGAAGACAGGGGACAGTCTGCCGCAGCGTACCTTTTCCAGATCAAATTCAAAGCCCGCCACATCCACAAGCTCGATCTGCTCCACCAGAGCCTTCCGAAGGTCCTCACCGATCAGAGAATCCAGCTTATCGGTGTCGGTAATGGGACATTCGATGGCGCTCAGACGGTTTCTGCCTCCGTGAAAATTGTCGAAGGTCAGAATATGCTGTTTTTCACGGTCGTAGACCCCCTTGAAGGTGGCGCCGCAGGAGATAGGCCAGTTCATGGGATAGGTTCCGATGCCGAACTCGGTTTCCAGCTCGTCCAAAAGGTCAAAGGGATCCCGTGCCTCACGGTCCATCTTATTGATAAAGGTAAAGATGGGAATGCCCCGCATGGCGCAGACCTTGAACAGCTTCCGGGTCTGAGGCTCGATGCCCTTTGCGGCGTCAATGACCATGACCACGCTGTCTGCCGCCATCAGGGTGCGGTAGGTATCCTCCGAGAAGTCCTGATGCCCGGGGGTATCCAGAATATTGATGCAGAAACCTTCGTATTCAAACTGCATGACCGAGGAAGTGATGGAAATTCCTCTCTGCTTTTCCAGATCCATCCAGTCGGACACGGCATGACGGTCGCTGGCCTTTCCCTTGACCGATCCCGCCGTCTGAATCGCCCCTCCGTACAGAAGAAACTTCTCGGTCAGCGTCGTTTTACCTGCGTCGGGATGGGAGATGATTGCGAAGGTTCTCCGTCTGCTGATTTCCTGCTCCATTGTTGCCATGTTTGTATGCCCATGCCTTTCCTGCTTGATTCAAAACAATTTATTGTAGCACAATTTCCGAAAAAATGCAAGAGTTTTTTCATAAAAATCCAAAACCCGTTTATCGCGCTCCCACCGCCCCGATTGCGGTATTCGCCGCTTCGTCGCTTTGGTGCAACATTCACAATCCAAAACCCTTTTTATTCCGAATCTTTGGATCACAAAGCCAAAAAAAGATATGTTCAAAGGCAAAAAGAGTCCTTGCATGCCGTGAAGTTCTGTGCTATAATGAAAAAAAACAATCGGAAGGAGTTTCTCTCGCAGGCTATGTCAGAAAAGTTTCTTGCCATCGACATCGGCGCCTCCGGAGGAAGGCACATTATCGGATATCTGGAGGACGGAAGACTGATTACCAAGGAAATCTACCGTTTTCCCAACGGATTTCACAAAAGCGGCTCCGGCCATCTGTGCTGGGATTTGGACGCCCTGTTTTCACAGATCCTGATCGGGCTGAAAAAATGCCGTGAAATGGGGATGACCCCCGCCCACATCGGAATCGACACCTGGGGTGTGGATTTCGTTCTCACCGACGCAGACCTTCGTCCCATTGGCGAAAGCGTCGCCTATCGGGATCACCGCACCGAGGGCATGGATGCGGTTGCCGAAAAAATCATTTCCGCCGAAGAGCTGTACGCCCGCACCGGCATTCAGAAGCAGACCTTCAACACCGTATATCAGCTTCTCGCCATCAAAGAGCAGTCGCCCGAGCTTCTGGCATCTGCCGACCGACTGATGTTCATCCCCGACTATCTGCACTTCCTTCTGACCGGAATTCCTTCCTGCGAGTACACCGAGGCCTCCACCTCCGGACTGCTGAACGCCCGAAAGAGAGACTGGGATTTGGATCTCATCGAGCGTTTGGGTTTTCCCAAGCGCATCTTCCGTCCCGTCACCCCCGCAGGAACAAGACTGGGACCCATCAAAGAGGAAATCGCAAATATCATCGGCTATTCTGCCGATGTGATTCTGCCCGCCTCCCATGACACCGGTTCCGCCGTTCTCGCAGTGCCGAACACCTGCGGCGACGCTCTCTACATAAGCTCCGGAACCTGGTCGCTTATGGGTGTGGAGCGGTCCGAACCCGACACGAGAGAATCCTCCCGGCAGTTGAACTTCACCAACGAGGGCGGATACGGCGGCAGCTACCGCTATCTGAAAAACATCATGGGACTGTGGATTCTGCAATCTCTGAAGCGGGAAACGGGTTACACCTTTGACCAGATCATGAATCTGGCGGAAGCCAATCTTGACACCAAGCTCCGCATTGATGTGGACTTGCCCGTCTTCCTGGCTCCCGAGAACATGGAGCAGGCGATCCGTCAAAGTCTTCCCGATGGGAAGATTTCCGAAGGCGAGCTGTTTGCCGTTGTCTATCTGTCCCTTGCCGACAGCTATGCCCGCACGGCGGCTCAGATTGAGGCGCAGACCGGAAAAACCTACTCCGCCCTTCACATCATCGGCGGCGGCAGTCAGGACGCCCTTTTGAACCGATTGAGCCGGAAGGCCTGCGGTACGGATGTGCTGACAGGTCCCACCGAAGCCACCGCCATCGGCAATCTGCTGTCTCAGATGATCGGCAGAAGCGAACTGGACACCGTCCCTTCGGCACGAGCCTGCGTGATGAAATCCTTCCCCATCCGGAAGGTTGAAGCATAAATTCACATTCTGATACTTCCAAATCAATGAAAGGATATTCCCCAAATGAACGAACAGAATTATCTTTCCGCAAAAGCGGCGTATGCAAAGTACGGCATTGACACCGACAATGCCGTCGAAACCCTTCGTCACATTCCCATCTCCATTCACTGCTGGCAGGGCGACGATGTCATCGGGTTTGATCACGACGGCGGTCTGACCGGCGGCATTCAGGCCACCGGCAACTATCCCGGGCGTGCAACCACCCCCGAACAGCTGATGGCAGACATCGAGAAGGCTTTTTCCCTGATCGGCGGTCCCAAAAAGCTCAATCTTCATGCCAGCTACGCCATCTTTGAGGACGGCGAATTTGCCGATCGGGATGCGCTGGAGCCCAAATACTTCAAAAAATGGGTCGATTTTGCCAAGAGGCTGGGCATCGGTCTGGATTTCAATCCCACCTATTTCTCCCATCCCAAGGCGGCGCAAGCGACCCTTTCCTCCCCCGATGAAGAGATCCGCCGTTTCTGGGTACGGCACACCGTTGCCTGCCTGCGCATCTCCGAATATTTTGCAACCGAAACCGGGCAGCCCTGTCTGATGAACATCTGGATTCCCGACGGCAGCAAGGACACCCCCGCCGACCGTCTTTCCCCCAGAGCCCGGTTCGCCAAATCGCTGGACGAGGCGCTGTCGGTTCCCTACGATCACGAGAAGGTTCTGGTGACTCTGGAATCCAAGGTTTTTGGTATCGGTCTGGAGTCCTACACCGTAGGATCGGCGGAATTCTGCCTGAACTATTCGGCATCCCGCCATATTATGCCCCTGATGGACAACGGTCATTACCATCCCACCGAAATGGTTTCCGATAAAATCTCCGCACAGCTTCTCTTCCATCCCAGACTCGCCCTCCACATCAGCCGTCCCGTCCGCTGGGACTCCGATCATGTGGTCCGCTATGACGACGAGCTTCGGGAGATTGCCAAGGAGGTCGTTGCAAGCGGAAGACTGAAGGATGTAATTCTGGCGCTGGACTACTTTGACGCCTCCATCAACCGCATCGCCGCATGGGTGATCGGTACCCGCAATCTGCAAAAGGGGCTTCTTGAGGCACTGCTGACGCCTCACGCTTATCTTGCCGATCTGCAGGCCAAGTCCGATTTCACCACCCTTCTTTATGAGCAGGAAAAACTGAAAACCATGCCCATCGGGGCAGTTTGGGAAAAATATCTGGAACAGGAAGGCCTTTCTGCGGATTTTCTCGACTCGGTTCGGGAATACGAGAATAAGGTGCTTTCCCTGAGATAAGGAGTTCTTTCATATGAAAATCACCGAAACGAAATTTGCTGCGGAATTCATGGACACCGCCGACAAGGGCTACCGTATGGGCTGGCACGAACGCAACGGCGGAAATCTGTCCTACCGGATCCCCAAGGATCAGCTGGAGGCCGTGTCCGATCAGCTTTCCTATGAGGGCGAGTGGAGACCCATCGGAACCGAGGTCCCCGCTCTGGCAGGAGAATATTTCATGGTCACAGGCTCGGGCAAGTATCTCGGAAATGTCCTGAAGGATCCCGAGGACTCCTGCTGTATCATCGAACTGTCGGCAGACGGCACAAGCTACCGCATCCTGTGGGGACTTGTAAACGGCGGCCGTCCCACTTCCGAACTTCCCACCCATCTGATGAATCACGAGGTTCGCATGAAGGCGACCGACGGAGCCGCCCGGGTGATCTATCACTGTCACCCCGAGAACCTGATCGCCCTGACCTTCGTTCTCCCTTTGGAAGACCGTGTTTTCTCCCGCAAACTGTGGGAAATGATGACCGAATGTCCCATTATCTTCCCCGCAGGCATCGGAGTGGTCAGATGGATGGTTCCC
Source organism: Eubacteriales bacterium (assembly GCA_051867915.1). Taxonomy (GTDB): domain Bacteria; phylum Bacillota; class Clostridia; order Oscillospirales; family CAG-272; genus CAKSQF01. Next base: position 76,822 of record JBJDZJ010000191.1, on the reverse strand, counting down.
GGCGGCAGAGAAATCGCCGTTGAGACGGCAAAGAAAATGGAAACCTACGATGCAGTGGTCTGGGCGCATCACGGTCTGTTCTGCTCCGGCGCGGACTTTGACAGCGTCTTCGGCCTTGCCCATACCATTGAGAAGGCGGCAAAGATCTATCTTCTGATCCACAGCGTAGCAAAGGAAGAGCGTCAGACCATCACCAAGGAAGATTTTGCAGAACTCGCCAAAGCCTTCGGTGTTGAACTGAACGAGGAATTTCTCCAAAACTGAATTCCCGTAAAAAAGGATTATTGCAGTCAACCTACATAGGACATACAGAAAACAGGTAGGGATCGCATGAGACAGTTTTTAATTGACAGGTTGAGTCAAATTACCGACGAGGAGAGGGACATCCTTGCCGGAAAAGGAATCGACCGTAAAATTTATACCAGCAGTGCGGACAGCTTTATTGTATCTAGCCAGCTGATGATGCGTGCCGGAAACAAGATTGCGGTACGGACGCACACCCGTTTCACCCCTTTCCAGATTCACGGGCACAACTACATGGAGATGATGTATGTGGCATCCGGCTCCATTGTCCATTTGGTAGAGGGAAGGCGGCTGATTCTGGAAAGCGGGGATCTGATCCTGCTGAACCGCCATACTCAACACGCCATTGAGAAGGCGGGAGAAAATGATCTGGGCATCAATTTCATTGTTTCTCCCGATTTTATCCAGTCCATTCTGGGCAAATTCGACGGAAGCAGTGACTTCAGATCCTTTCTTGCCGAAAATCTCTGTGAAGAGGGCGGACCCTCCTTCATGGTCTACCGGACAGCCGCCGTTCTTCCCATTGAAAATCTGATCGAATCGCTGGTCTATTCCATGACCTTCGGTGAAATGAATTCGCCGGAGATTCTGATCGAAAGCATCACTCTGCTCTTTCATCTGCTGTCCGAAAGCGCCGAGGCGCTCATCAGCTATCACTCCACCGATCCGGGAACCTCGGAGCTGACCGACTTCATTTTAAGCTATATCCGCAGCGACTACAAGAACGCCACACTGAGCGCTCTTGCGGCAAAGCTCTATCTGTCGCCCACCTATCTGTCCCGTTGGATCTCGAAGCACATGAATATGACCTTCAAGCAGCTCTTAATGGAACAGCGGTTTACCATGGTCGAAAAACTGCTCCGATCCACCGATCTGCCGGTCAGCGAGATCATCCGTGCCGTCGGCTACGAAAACAAGAGCTACTTCCACCGTGAATTCCTGCGCAGATACGGCTGTTCTCCTCTGAAATGGAGAAAGATGGCTCAAAACGGTCAGATCTGATGACAAATGAAACAAAACGAATCTCCTTTGGCTGAGCGTCCCGTCGCTCCCGCCAAAGGAGATTTTTGGGTCATGATCTGTGATCCGCCCTGATCATCCGACATGAATTATTTCATTCTCCCGTGAATACCCCGCCGCAGTTTGTCCAAAATATAAGCATATTGACCGATGCCCGCACTGTGCGGACATGGAAAGGATCCGGATATGAAAGAATTCAAGGGATTTGGCGTATACGGTGCCATTGCCATTGGCAGGGTTGCCGTTTTGACAGAAGAGACAGAGGGACGGTCGGAAGGAGACGCATCCGGCGCCCCGCACAGCCCCGAATCAGAAGAGAAAAGGCTGGGCAAGGCTCTGGAACTTGCCAAAAATCATCTGGACGGGCTCTACCGAAAAACGCTGTCCCAGGTGGGCGAGGAGGAAGCGGAGATCTTCTCTATTCACCGCATGATGCTGGAAGATCCCGATTTTGTGGACGGAGTCCGCAAAAAAATCAAGGACGGATCGTCGGCGGAATCCGCCGTTCGGGGAACGGCAAGGGAGCTGGCCGATCTGCTGCTTGCCACCGAAGACGACTACCTTCAGGAGCGATCCGTCGATGTGCGGGATGCGTCGGAGACGCTGATCGCCGTCCTGACGGGGAGGAATCGGTCGCTTTCCCGTTTGCCGGAGGGCATCCCGGACCCGATTCTCTGCGCAGACGATCTGACGCCCAGCCAGACGGCGGAGCTGGACAAGGATCGGATCCGTGCCTTTGTGACGGCAGGCGGATCCTCCAACTCCCACACGGCAATTCTGGCGAGAAGCCGGGGAATCCCCGCCGTTGTGGCGCTGGGGAAGAATTTTCTCTCCGACATACAGCCGGGGCAGATCATTGCCGTCAACGGTTACACAGGGCAGGTTTTTCTGGATCCCGACCGCTCCATACTGGCAGAACTGTCCGAAAAGATGGAACAGGATCGGCAAAAAAAAGAGGAACTCCGCTCTCTGATCGGCCTGGAAAGCCGAACAAAGAGCGGAAAAACGGTGGATTTATACGCCAACATCGGCGGCGTGAACGATCTGAGCGCCGCACAGAACAGTTCTGCCGAAGGAATCGGGCTGATGCGGAGTGAATTTCTCTATCTCGGGCGGCGGGACTACCCTACCGAAGAGGAGCAGTTTTCCGCCTACCGGCAGGTTCTGGAAGGCATGGCGGGGCGTCGGGTCGTGATTCGCACGCTGGACATCGGAGCGGACAAGCAGGCAGACTATTTCGGACTGCCCCATGAGGACAATCCGGCGCTGGGATACCGTGCCATCCGGATCTGTCTGGATCGGGTGGATTTGTTCAAGACCCAGCTTCGGGCGCTCTATCGGGCATCGGTTTTCGGCAGGCTGGCGATTCTCTTTCCCATGATTGCATCGGTCTGGGAGGTGGAAGCCGTCCGCAAAGTCTGCAATCAGGTACAAAGCGAGCTTGAAGCCGAGGGAATCGAATACAGCCGATCGGTTGAACTGGGAATCATGATCGAGACCCCGTCATCGGCGATTCTGTCCGACAGGCTGGCGGGAATGGTGGACTTTTTCAGCATCGGAACCAACGATCTGACCCAATACACTCTTGCCTGTGATCGGCAGAACAGCCGTCTGGCACGGTTCTGCGATCCCCATCATGAGGCAATCTTCCGACTGATCGAGACGGTGGTGCAGAATGCCCACCGTCAGGGCAAATGGGTGGGCATCTGCGGCGAGCTTGCCGCAGATACCAAAATCACCCGGCGGCTGATCGGAATGGGGATCGACGAGCTGTCGGTCTCCCCGGCGGCAGTCCTGAATGTGCGGAAGGCGATACGGGAGTGCCAATAGGGACGCATCGGCCGTCTGAAGGGAAGGCAAAAAATCAGGGAACGGTCGGGACCGTTCCCTGAATCTTCATTTTATGCCGTCTTACTTGGACAGATACTCGTCGATGGCCTTAGCGGCGGTCTTGCCGGCACCCATGGCGAGAATGACGGTTGCGGCACCGGTAACGGCATCGCCGCCGGCGTAAACGCCCTGCTTGGTAGTAGCTCCGGTGGACTCTTCAACGATGATTCCGCCGTGGCTGTTGACCTCAAGTCCCTTGGTGGTGGACTTGATCAGGGGGTTGGGAGAGGTACCGATGGAGATCACCACGGCATCCACATCCAGCAGGAATTCGCTTCCGGGAACCTCTACGGGGCGGCGGCGACCCTTTTCATCGGGCTCGCCCAGCTCCATACGGATGCACTTCATGCCGCTGACAAATCCGTTTTTGGGATCTCTCTTGTCATCGGGATTGTTATAGCCCAGAATCTCAACGGGATTGTTGAGGAGCTTGAACTCGATTCCCTCTTCCATTGCATGCTCGACTTCTTCCTTACGGGCGGGAAGCTCTTCCAGCGAACGGCGGTAGACGATGTAAACATGCTCGGCACCCAGACGGAGTGCGGTTCTTGCGGCGTCCATTGCCACATTACCGCCGCCGACAACGGCGACCTTCTTGCCGTGCATAATAGGCGTGGTAGGATCCTCCTGATAAGCCTTCATCAGGTTGGAACGGGTCAGGAACTCGTTTGCCGAGTAAACGCCCTTCAGCGACTCACCGGGAATGCCCATGAAACGGGGCAGACCTGCGCCGGAGCCTACGAAGACGGCCTCATATCCGTCCTCAAACAGCTCGTCGATGGTGATGGTCTTGCCGATGACCACATTGGTCTCCACATCAACGCCCATCTGCTGCAGCTTCTCGACTTCCTTCTGGACGATGGCCTTGGGAAGACGGAATTCGGGAATACCGTAAACCAGCACGCCACCGGCAAGGTGCAGTGCCTCGTAGATGGTAACCTTGTAACCCAGCTTTGCCAGATCGCCTGCGCAGGTCAAACCGGAGGGACCCGATCCGACTACTGCCACACGGTGACCGTTGGAGGGAGCTACCACAGGAGGCTCGGTGCAAAACTGATTGTGCCAGTCGGCAACGAAACGCTCCAGTCTGCCGATTCCCACAGGCTCACCCTTGATTCCGCGGATGCACTTGCACTCGCACTGGGTCTCCTGGGGGCAGACTCTTCCGCAGATGGCGGGCAGCGTAGAAGAGCGGTTGATAACCTGATATGCGCCCTCGAAATCGCCCTCACGGATCTTAGAAATAAACTCGGGAATGTGAATGTTTACGGGACATCCCTGTACGCAGGGCATATTTTTACAGTTCAGACATCTGTTTGCCTCGTCGATGGCCATTTCCTCGGTGTAACCGGTGGTTACCTCCTGAAAGTTATGGGCACGGACCGCAGGGTCCTGAGTCGGCATGGGATTCTTCTTCAAAGACATATTCGGCATCTCAGTTTGCCTCCTTTTTGAACAGATTACAGGTTTCTTCTCTCTTTGCAGCTTCAAAATCACGGTACATGGTGCTGCGGCTCATGGCCTCGTCAAAATCAACCTCAAATCCGTCGAAATCGGGACCGTCCACGCAGGCAAACTTGGTCTTGCCGCCGACAGTCAGACGGCATCCGCCGCACATACCCGTTCCGTCGATCATAATGGGGTTCATGGAAACCACGGTCTTGACGCCGTAGGGCTTGGTGGTGGCAACGACGAACTTCATCATGATCAGGGGACCGATGGTAATGACTTCGTCATACTGTTCTCCTGCCTCGATGGCTTCCTTCAGGGGAACGGTAACGACGCCCTGTCTGCCGTAGGAGCCGTCGTCGGTCATAACGGTCAACTTATCGGAGCAGGCACGGAACTCGTCCTCCAGAATCAGAAGATCCTTGCTTCTGAAACCGATGATGGAATGGACTTCACAGCCCAGTTCATGGAGCTTCTGAGCAACGGGAAGAGCGATTGCACAGCCGACGCCGCCGCCGACTACGCAGACCTTCTTCAGACCATCGGTATGGGTTGCAACGCCCAGAGGACCTACGAAATCCTGAATGTACTCGCCTTCTTCCTTATGATTGAGAAGTTCGGTTGTAGCGCCGACCACCTGGAAAATAATCTTAACGGTTCCCTTCTCACGGTCATAGCCTGCTACGGTAAGGGGAATTCTCTCGCCGTTTTCGTCCACACGCAGAATGATGAACTGACCCGGCTCTGCCTTCTTCGCAATCAGCGGAGCTTCGATGTCCATCATCGTGACGGTCGGATTCAATGTTTTTTTCGTAACGATCCTATACATCTTTGATTCTCTCCTGTTCGTTTTATTCGGGATTATCACCCGCAGATTGACAATTTTCTGTCGATAATATATTAGCACATTCAAGGAAAAATGTAAAGAGGTTATGAAAAATTTAATAATTTTTTCACATTTTTCTGCCTTTTTTTCAGTCTTTTCTTCGATTCAGAGCCGTCAGCGCCAACTTGGAGACGGTCCCGATCAAAAGTCCCGTCAGTACTCCCGCCAAAATCAGTACGGGAAGATAGGTTATCGGAGCCGGAGAACGCAAAATCAAAACGGCAACCGCCGTCTGTGCCAGATTATGGGACACGCCCCCCGCCACCGACACGCCGATAACGCTGAATCTGCCGGTTTTCTTCAAAAGAATCATCACGCACAGGGAGAAAAGCCCGCCCGAGAGCGCATAGACAAGGGCATAGGGGTTGGTAAACAGCAGGGCGGAAAGCAGGATACGGATGAGATTGACCGCCAGAGCAGAGCGGCCTCCGATTTGATAGAGAACCGTCACCACTGCCAGATTGGCAAGTCCCAGACGGATTCCCGGCGCCGCAAAATCCAAAGGAAGCAGGGACTCCAGATAGGAAAGTCCCATCGCCAGCGCAGACAGGACGCCCACAAAGGCGACGGTTTGGGCTTTTTTCATGAACCCTCCTCCTCTACCGTAATCACCAGTCGGTGAGGCAGACAGATGATGCTGTCCCCGACGCTGTCCGCTTTGCCGGTGCGGACGCAGACTCCGTCGGGACAGCTTGCCGAAGAAACGAACACCTTCCCGTCGGACACAATCACAATGTTGTACTCTCCGTCCTCCAGCCGAACGGGATACTCCCGATCCTCGGACAGAGGCAGTCTGGCGACCTCTTGACCGTCCACCTGAATTTTCGCATACAGCAAAGCCTCGCCATGACCTTTGAACAGGGTCACCCCCAGAAAAATCAGCAGGGCGGCGGCAAGGAGCCCGCCGATCAGCATGAGATCCTGTTTTTTCATAACGATTCATCCCTGCCCTTTCACATAGTCAGTAACGGTTTCCGATGCCTGTCCGCAAGGACATTCCGATGGGACAGCCCCGACATACAAAGACTCAATCCTGAATATATCCGTCAAAGCCCGACGAATACAAAATTCTGCCGTCGGGGAGAATCCAACAGGCCTCCACGCCGTCAAGGCTGTCCACAAGCGACCGTCCCGCATCGGCATCCATATTGAACAGAGCGGTGGACAGGGCGTCTGCAAGCCCCGAATCTGCCGACAGAACCGACACCGACAGGAAGGTATCCTCCGGCATCAGGGTGTCGGGATGAATGATGTGGTGGTAGCGAATACCGTCCACCAGATAATAGCGTTCATAGCTTCCGCTGGTAACAAGACAGCGATCGGTGATCCCCAACCGCAAAAGATAGGCGTCTTCCGATTCGATCCCGGGATTCTGAATACCGATCCGCCAGACGCTCCCGTCGGGAGGGCTGCCGATGGCGACGGTGTTGCCCCCCACATTGAGAATTCCCGAATCAAATCCCGCCTCCCGCAGAATTTCAGCCGTCTTTCCCGCCGCATATCCCTTGGCAACGGCGCCCACATCCAGTCCGGCATCGGGATCGCAGAGGCAGACCGTTCCCGCCGCCCTGTCTATTTGCAGGCAGGCGATGTCGGTATGCTTCGCCGCCGCTGTCAGCAACTCCATCGGCGGCATGGCGGCGGACTCGGGATGCTCCAGCCCGTCGGTACGGTATTCGTGCCAGAGTTCAAGGACGCTGCCCATGGCAATGTTGGTCATACCGTCGGTCAGATTGTACATTTCCACCGAAAATTCCAGAAGATCCAGAATCCGTGAATCCACCGTGACGGCCTGTCCCGGGTGATCGTTGACGGTTTTCAGATTGTTGATGTTGTCGTAGTCCTCATAAATATCGTAAAGACGGTGATAGTCCAGAAGAGTGGTTCTCGCCAGTTCTACATATTCCTCAAACTGCTCGTAGGAGTCGGCATATCCCCGCAGGGTGGTGACGGTATCAAAACTGTCGAAAAAGGTTTCGCTGTACAGTCGGCGTCCGGTTTCGCACCCGAAAAAGGGGATCATCAGGACAAACGGAAGAAAAAAGGACAGGCATTTGCGCAGAAATCCGATCATATAGGCGGCTCCTTTCTCAAGATAGCACCATTATACACCAAATTGTGTGAAAATGCAAGACCCGAAGGACTTTTTCCGAAAAATAGCAAGCCCTGCCGGATGGGAGAAGTCTCTGATGCTCTCAAATTGGGCATTTCTTTTATCAAGGCATGAAAAAGTTTCAAGGGGACTTTCGGACAAGTCCCCCTGATCCTATTCATCACATCTTCCTATCCCAGTTCCCGATAAAAGCGAAGGGCGTTTCCGCAGGTGATTTTTTCAATCTGACGCTCCGACAGTCCCCGTTTTTGCAGGACAGCCGCCAGATCGGGCAGATCCTCCGGGGCATTGGGGCATGAGGGATCCGAGAACCCGTCGAAATCACTGCCGAGGGCGGGCAGATCCTCGCCGCCCTCCGAAATCATATGAACGATATGATCGGCAACCCGCTCCATGGACAGAATCCGATTCTGCATCAGACGGACATCGGGATCAACGAAAGGGGGATAGAAATTCACGCCCGCAATGCCGCCATGCTCACCGAGTGTCTTCAGCATGGGATCGCTGAGATTCCGCGGATGCTTGCATATGGCGCGACAGCAGCTGTGGGACGCCAGAAAGGGCGTCCTCGCCCTTTCCGCCACCGACCGAAATCCCCCGTCCGACAAATGAGACACATCCACCGCCATCCGACGATCTGCCGCCTCATCCAGCGCATTCATACCGAGATCGGTCAAAGGGCGGTTCATGATTTCGGGATCGGCGGATGCCGGATAACCCAGCACATTGGGGCGGTTCCAGCAAAGTCCCAGCATCCGGACGCCCGACGACCGAAGATGCTCCATCCGCCGGGACAGCAGTTTTTCCGATTCCAGTATGCGGCAGTCCTCCACCGACAGCAGGGCGGAGATCCGCCCCTGCCGCCGATTGCGCATCAGATCGGCGTACCCGTCCGCAAAAGCGAGGGTACCGGTATTTTCGAGAAGCAACCTCCGAAACAGCCGGATGTGGCGGTCGAAAAATTCGGAATCGCTCTCTTCCATCCCCGCAGGATCGGGAAAATAGATCGCAAACACCTGCCCCAGATATCCGCCCAGACTCAGACTTCGGGGCGTCACCCGTCCGATCATCCGACCGCCTGTCTCTCCCGCAAGGGTCAGACTGTCGCAGTGCAGATCCAGATTTTTGTACCTGCACCGATTTTCCTTTGTTGTCAATTTCTTCGTTTGCTCTGTCTGTGTTTTCATCCGAAAATCTCCCCCGAAGCGTATTTTTTACTGCTTCGCACACGATCGGTTCAGTCTATGCCGGATCGGTCAACCCGATGTCTTTTTAATAGCAAAACATCAATTTTTTGTGAATTATACACATTTTCCATTTTGTTTTTCACTGCAAATTATCCAAATTTATAATAATACTCTTGACAATTCTCAAAATTTATGATAAAATTAAATATATCCAAATTCAGAAGAAGGAAGGCAGTATGTTAAAATTTTCTACAAAGCTTTATTATATGAACGATGTCCCTTTTTCTTCGGATTTCCCGCTTCGATTACGGACCAAATCGGTTGAAAATCCGGATGACAGCGTGATTTCCAACATCCGGGACTATGACCAGGTCACTTATTTTGATTTTGACGAGGATCCGATGATTCACCAGTCTTCGAAATCGGATGCCATTCCCGTCGACCTGATGCCGGACAGCATTCCCGCCGGATGGGAAAATCGAATTCCCCAGACCATCGGATTTCATATGCACGAGAACATCGAGGTCAATATGGTAACCTCCGGTCAGATTCTCTATATTGTGGATCGCCGCACCTATGTTCTCCGTCCCGGGGATATTCTGCTGATCGGCTGCTATATTCCCCATACATGGATCATCGGACCGGGCAGCGACATTGCTACCATGGAGCTGGTTTTTCACGGCTCTCTGTTGGAGGAAGGAAACAGTCTCCTTCGGGATACGCCCTCTTTCATTGCCGCCCGCACCGGCGGAATCTATCACATTCCCGCCGATAAATCGGAGCGTGCCGCCGCTCTGCTGAGGCATATGCAGGACGAATACGATAACGACCGCTCCGGCAAGCGGTTTTCCCTTCAGCTGATGCTCTATCAGTTCCTGCTGGAGTTTATCCGTGCGGAGGACGACAGCATCCTTCGCTCCATCGAAAGCATCCACCCCACCGTCAAGGGTGCGCAGACCTACATCCGGGAACATCTGGCGGAGCACCCGGCGGTTGCCGATATTGCAACCGCCGTATCGGTCACGCCCAACTATCTGTCTTCCCTGTTCCGCAAGCACACGGGAATCGGCATTTCCGATTACATCAACACCATGCGAATCGAAAAAACGGTCAAACTTCTTCAGAACAGCAACATTCCCATTTCGGAGGTCGCCCGTACCAGCGGTTTTACCTCGGTGTCCAATTTTTATCGGGTCTTCAGCGAATACTACGGTATCTCTCCCCTGAAGATGCGGCAGTATTTTTCGGAGTCGTCTGTGAAAGCCATGGCGAAGACGAAAAAAAATTAGAAAAAAACGCCCGAATCTCTGCATAAAAAAACCTCCTTTTGCTTATGATGAATGCAAAGAATCCTTTTCAGGAAGGTCATGTATCGGGGTTCCCTATAGCGGAACTTTCGAAAAACCGCGGATCCTGAAAAAAGGATCCGAATACAGCAGTCAGAAGGTGTGGTAGATTTTATGGGCAGACCAAAAGGGAGTAAAAACAAGGTCAGAAAAGGGAGTTTCGCAACCGGGACAGACGAGATTGAGGCGCAGATTCACCGTGTCGAGGATCAGATTGCATCCTTGAATGCGGAGCTTGACAGTCTTTCCTGCGATGTCAAATCCAAGCGACAGCAAATCCGCTCCTGCAAGCGGGAGCTGTGCTTATTGGAGCAGACGAAGGAGCAAGCGGATGCCGCTCTCGAATCCGGCCGCCGACAGGAGCAGGCCAGACAGGTGGCGGACGCCTTTCTCGCAAGCGGAAGAACGGTGGAGGAAGCCCTGGACCTGCTTGGCGGAAAGGATCCCCGCAGCGAGGCGTGACAAGGCAAAAATTTGAATAAAGTCAAACATCAAGGACTGCGGCAAAAGCAGAATGATACTGCTTTTGCCGCAGTTCTATAATTTGATATCCGCTTACCCTCTTATCCGGCGTTTTCGCCCTGCTCTCCCCGGAGTTTTTCCTGAATAAAGGGCAGAACCTCATCCGGACGGATATTCAGCACCAGTGCAAACTCATCATACAGCAGTTTTTCCAATCTGGAAAGCACCGTCTCGTCGGCCACATTCAGCCGTTTTCCCACTGCCGCCAGCTCCTGCCTGCGCAGATACAGGGTCTTGATGATCTGAACCATCTGTTCCCGGTTTCCGCTTTCCATCACCGACTTAAAAAATTCCGCTCTTGCCCGGTTTTCCTCGATCCACGGCGCCGCCTCATTGGGCATAATGGAAATCAGATGATCAATTTCGCCCGGAGTCAGAACCTTGCGGACCTGCTTTTCCAGCCGATCGCTGTCCACGGGAACATAGATCAGCGATTTGACATCGTCCATGGGCCGAAGCAGATAGTATTCCCGTTCCTGACTGACAAAACGCTCTTTTTTAATATCCTCGACCTTGCAGACTCCTCTGGATCCGTACACCAGCATAGAGCCGATTTCCAATTTCATACAGTGGCACTCCTTTCGCATCTCATCCGAAAAAGCCGTAGAAACGCCGATCTTTCCCATTAAATTGCTCAAAGATGCGCATTTCCTTTTCTATATTATACCACTTTTTGCATGAAAATACCATGGGCATTTTCACCAAAATCTTTGGATTTTCATGCGCATTCCACACAAAGAACTCCTCCGCCTGGCGCATATTGCGCCAGGCGGAGGAGTTTTCCCCGAATATTCGGTTTTACTGTTGTTTCTTCTTTTTCGCAACAAACAGGATGACGACGGCGATACCGCCTGCAATAAGGACAGCACCGACAATGATCAGGATCATCGGAACGATGGACTTATTGTCGTCGGGTTCCGTGGGATCAGCGGGATTGACACCGGGTTCCTCCGGATCAACGGGAGTATCGGGATCGGCTGAGGGCTCAATGGGCGTCAGCTCGGCATCCGCCGCACTCTCACCCAGCAATTCGATCTCGCCCAATGTTCCGCCCGAGGGGAAGGTCAGACGGTAGTAGAGGTAGACGCCTGCCGCATCGTCGGGAATGGCGAAGGGCATGATATAGTTATCCCAATTGTAGACCAGATCGGTCTTTTCGATCAGCGTCTTCCAGTTGACGCCGTCGTTGGATGCCTCCAGCGTGAAGGCCTTCGGTGCTGATCCCGCCCGCTTGACGCCGCAGGTCAGGGTAATCATGCTCAGAGAGGTTCCGCTCTTGGAAGACCAGACAACCGTACCGCCGGCAGCCATTTTGGCTGTGCTGGTGCTGTCGTTGTCAAAGAGGTTCCGATAATTGGTAATATCCTGACAGTAAACTGCCGCCTTCGCCGGATCAAATGCCGCATCCTGAATGGAGGTTTTGGATCTGCCGGTCGGAATGATCAGATCGGTAATGGGAGCGGGAGACTTCCCTTCCGCAGTCAGCGACTTGGGATCGCTGTCCACACCGAAGGTGGAAGGCTGATTACCCATGACGAAGGACAGCGTGCCGCCTTCAAGAAGGGTGCTGTGATCAATGTAGCAGCTGTTGAAGGCTTCGCCGTTCAGGGTTGCCGACTGAATGTAGACATTCTCGGAAGAGTTGTTTTCGGCGATAATCACCAGATCCTTGCCGTTTTCCAGATGCACCGTTGCCTTATCGAACAGGGGGGCGCCGATGATGTACTGTCCGCTGCCCATATTCTGGGGATAAATGCCCAGAGAGGACAGGATGTACCAGCCAGACATTTCGCCGTTGTCCTCATCTCCGCAGTATCCCTGACCGATTTCGGAGCCAACATACAGGCGATCCAGAATATCCCGGACCAGTGCCTGGGTTTTGTAGGGCTGATCGGCATAGGCGTACAGATAAGGGATGGCATGGGCAGGCTGATTGGAGTGTCCGTACTGTCCCAGACGAACCTCTCTGGCCTCTACCATTTCGTGAATGGAGCCGGACTGAACCTGCTTCATGGCAGTGATGCTGTTGTCAAAGTAGCTGTCCAGCTTCTTTGCCAGCGCCTCCTTGCCGCCGAAAAGCGTTGCAAGTCCGTTCCCGTCGAAGACGGGGGCGAAGGTCATGGTCCAGCCGTTGGTCTCGGTGTAGTCACCCCACCACCAGGAGGGACTGTAATCGGAGCCGTAGGTCCAGTTGCCGGCGGAGTTCATACCCATGAAGAAGCCGACATTCTCGTTATAGAGAATGGTGTAGAATCTGGCACGGTTATAGTAGTATTCTGCCTCATCGGTCTTGCCGAGCATCTCTGCCATGACGCCGATGCAGTAGTCGGAAATGTAGTCCTCCATGGACCAGGAGAAGCCGGAGCCCACAGCATTGGAAACATAGCCGACGAAGGGTGCGGTATTGTTCTCTTCTCTGCCTCCGTTGGCGGTGTTCGTGGACACGGTGGAAGCATTGCGGAGCATGGATTCAAAGGCGGTTTCGATATCGAATTCAATGCCCTTTACATAAGCGTCGGCGAAGATAATATCCGAGCTGGTTCCCAGCATGGAGCTGGTGCCGCCGGGAGCCACCCAACGGGGGATCCAGCCGTTATCCTCGTAGTGAGTGAGCAGACCGTTCAGCAGTTCCCCGTCAAGGGTGGGAGTCAGGAGCGCATAAGCCGCCCATGCGGTACGGTAGGTATCCCAGAATCCGTTGTTGACATACAGTTTTCCTGCGGTTTCCTTCCCGTTATGATAGGGGCTGGCATATACCCATTCGGGTTCCTCATTGGTTCCCTTGTTCTCACTGTACAGATTGGGATAGGAATAGAGACGGTACATACAGGAATAGAAGGTGGTCATCTGAGTGTAGGAGGCACCCTCGATTTCAATGATGCCGCAGATGTCGTCCCACGCCTGCTGTGCCTTGGCAAAGACGGTATCAAAGGTCTCGCCGTCGGGAATCTCCAGCTCCAGATTGTGAGATGCCTGATTTTGCGACAGGAAGGAGGTTGCAAACTTCATGGTAACCTCGGTGGTTCCTTCGGGGAAGGTCACCATAGCGGTCTTCCCGTTGGAAGACTTATGTACCGACAGAGGGGTCTGATCGAAGGTACCGCAGACCTGAAGGTTGCCCGAACCTCTTTCGGTATGCTTGCTGACCGCCGTAAAGCTGCCGTCCGCTTTTACCGCCACACTGCCGCTTGCTCTGACGCAGTCGAAGATTACATTGACATTGTCGCTTCCTTCCGGGAAGGTGAAACGCACATAGACACCGTGAACGGTGGGGGTCATCTCCACCCGAACGCCCGATGCCTTGGAGCCTTCGTCAAAGGTGACGCTGTAATAGTGCGCCTTTGCGACCTCGTTGTCATGGTCAAAGGTTGCGCCCACATTGGAAGAGGAGATGGAACTGTCGGTCATATTTTCGGGATCCACCGATGTATTTGCCATAAACTGCCAGGTTCCGTAGTCGCCCACCCATGTGGAGGGGACATGGGAAACCGAGAACTGATAGATGGTATTGTTCTGATAGTGATAGGGCTGATTGGAACCCACCTCGGTAACCGGCGTATAGAAGTTGAAGCCGTTAGGCATGGCACAGAAGGGGGTGGTCAGGCCTCTGGAGAAGGATGTGGTGCAGTTGGTTCCCCGGGTAGTGACGATATAGTCGGAGAGATGCTCGTATGTAACGGGGGTCTTATCCTCGATGACGATGTCGTCAAAGTATGCCATAAACTTTGCGGCAGTGGTGGACTCATCCATACGGAAGTAGACATACAGACTGTCGATGGTTTTGCCTTCTGCCACATCGCCGAGGCAGGTCTCGATGTAGTTCCACTGCATGGTGAACAGGGCATCCGACTCGCCCTTGGAAACGGGATCCATGCCGAATCCGTTCTGATCGACAGCAGAAAGCTCGGACAGATAACTGCCGTCGGTAAATTTCACATCCAGCGCCAGATGCATGGAGGTGTATTCATAGTCGTAGGTCGAGCCGTCCGACAGTGCGGGAAAATGAACATAGGAAAGGTTCGTATGGGCAGTAACCGGGATGTTCAGTCCGCTGTAAAGAAGGTTACGGGCGTAGGTGTCGGTCTTCTGCGTCTGCTTGCCGTAAACCGCAAGGGCTCGGGAGCCGTCGAATGCGCCCGACTTGTTCCAGGAGGAATTGGGACCGCTTCCCACTACGGTGGTCATAGGCGAATCCTGGGTATCTTCGGCTCCGCTCGGAATGCCGGTACCCAGCCGAAGATCGGCAAGCTGAGTCATGCCTGCGCCGTTGTTCTGGGTGATTTCCAGCTTGTAATACTGATAAGCGGCCGTGTTGTTCTCAATCTCATAGACCACCAACTGACCTCTGCCGGTAAATTTCTGACCGGAGCGGCTGTCCAGTTCCACATAGTTCTTACCGTCGGCCGATCCGTACAGCGTCCATGCCTTGGGATCTCTGCCGTCCTCATCGTTGGCGGAGGTGATGGCATAGATGCCCACTACCTGAGGGCTGACCAAAGAGAAGGAAACCCACACGGGATCGTTCGCCGAGGGATTCTTTTCGGTCAGAAACTTGGTAGACAGCGATTTGTCGAACAGCATTTTCTTACTTTCGGCATCCTTGTAATCGCTGCTTCCGGCGATGCTGTCTATCAGAACGGAATCCGTAAACTCGCCGTCGATTTCGGATACGACTTCGAACAGCTCCACATTGTTGTAGTAACCGTTGTCCGACACCGATTTCAGGGGGGCAGGATCGGTTGACTCAAAGGAAGAGGAGAACAGAAGTTTGTCCGGTATGTCCTCACTGCCGGAGGCGGCAAAGGAGAAGGGGCCCAGTGCCGACAGGGGAGCGAGTGCCAGCAGTCCGGACAGAAGGGCTGACAGGATTTGTGTCGTTTTTTTCATAGACAGGTTCCTTTCGCATTGAATTACAGTGTTTCTATTATACCAGTTTTACGCCTTCAAATCCATTCAAAAATAGCGGATTCAGGCTCAAAAATCCCCACATTATCGGTCGGAACGGCGAAATCGGGTTTTGAAATGATTATATCATACTTTTCGCGCGATTGCAAGAGGAATCTTGTGAATTTGTTTATAACGGGAGCCCCGCCATCGGGCGGTGATTGTCAAGCCGGGCGAACCGTTTCGGATTTTCTGCAGAAAATTTCGCGAATCCTCTTGACTTTTCCCGCCGAATGTGGTAAAACATAGGTTAGTTAATGCTAACTAAAATAAGGAGGAACCAACCGATGAAAAAGATCGTACTCAAAATCGACGGGATGATGTGTCCCATGTGCGAATCCCATGTAAACGACGCCGTTCGCAATGCCCTTAAGGTGAAGAAGGTGACTTCGTCCCACAGCAAGGGGGAGACGGTGATCCTGTGCGAACAGGATGTGGATGAAGAAACGCTCCGCTCGGCGCTGGAGAAAATCGGATACCGTCTGATCGGCGTCACCAAGGAGCCTTACGAGAAAAAGGGACTGTTCGGCTTTCGGAAATAAGGAAGACCTTCGTCGGAAAACCGACGAAGGTCTCCTCCCGCTTCGAGCATATCCGTCTGTGTTTCCCTTTTCGGGCAGTTCTTGTTATTGCTCCCTGTCACAATATCCCGACAGCCTTCTGCGGCGGCGATCCTCCTTTGCCGCATCGGCATAGCGATGCAGATCCTCCGCCGTATGGATAAAATCGCCGTAGGACTGCATGGCAAGCTGATCCTCCACGGACAGCGTAAAGAAGAACCGTCGGCTCCCCGAACTGCCCCTGATCAGCGCACAAAGATTTTCATACCGCATCCAAACTTTCACCCCGGACATAATCTGTCCGGGGTGAAAGGTCTTTATCCTTCCATTTGGTTCATAACACCCATAAAGATCGGGAGATTGGTGTGATTGTCCACGATCAGGTAGACAAACGGGCGATCCAGCGTGATCTCGTGGACCACCTCATCCGGATCATCCACACATTCTTCGTCCATTTCCACAATGGTAACCGCTCCCGCTACGGTTCCCTGCTCGGCTACCGTGATGTGGGTTTTGTGAATAACCCGACCGATATACAGATCACGGTCCGACATTGCCGAAAAATCGGCGGCTGAGGAGTTAAAGGCGTCGGACATTCCCATCTGAATAAGGGCATCGTTGAGCAGCACAGAGAAATCCACGCTGAATTTCGGCAGGGCGGCGATGACCTTCTCCCTCTTGGCACAGGACAGAAGGGACTGCAATTTCTCCCCTGTGAGGTCGGCAAGACCGGCATCCGGGTCGGTACCCGACCCGTCTACAGGAAGAAGCGCCACAAAGGAGTAGTCACCGCCGGCATAGTTCTTTGAAAATCCCTCAAAGGTGCCGTCGCACAGATAGCTCCACTCCTGTGAGTGCATGAAATCTGCCGTCACTTGGCTTCCGTCCCGGTTGGTAAAGGTTCCTTTCTGAACTGCGTTTTCGGTATATGGCTCTGCCCACTCAGCATCAAAATACAGGGTATTGATGAGATAGAGCAAGGTGTCGGTGTCAATTCTATCCAACGCATTTTCAATCAGCCCGCCTGTGTTCTGTTTGATCCAAAGGTTGATGTCCTCAAGGGTCCCGTCGTCGAAGGGCGCCAAAAATGCCTCTGCATTGAAATAGCCCACCAGATCATACAGGAAGCTCTCCTTCACCGAAAAGTCTTCCCGGTCCCGAAGCCAGATGCTGTCGGCGAGGGTCAGCTTGACCCGATCATTTTCCGGAAGACGGACCCGGTAACTATAAATCTGTTCATTGAACGCCTTCCGGCCCATCCCGTCGGAAAGGACCTCCAGCATCTGTCTTTGAGTCTCGCCTGCCGCCCCGTTTGCCGTCATGGCAAGAGCCAGCATGGCGGACAGGGGCGAAATCAGGGTATTTTCTCCGCTTTGATAGCTGTTTTGAAACAGTTCCACCGCAAATTTGGCCTGTGCGCTGACAAACTCCTCGCTAGGTTCGAAAGGCGCCAGACCCAAATAGGATTGAATCTCTTCGGTCAGATTCTTTGCCCGAATAACCTCGACCGGAGGCAGTGCTCCGATCAGAAGATCGGTTTGGGTTTGGGTTGTCTGAGTCTCTTCGACATCATCGCAGGCGGCAAGTCCAGACAGCAGGATGCCGCACAAAAGTGTGCTGACGGTGCTTTTCAACAGTTGATGTTTCATTGTTATGACCATTCCTTTCAAATATTGCGAAAGTTTGGAGCCGGTTCCGGCTTTTCCGGACTGGCAGTTGCGGGAACTGCCAAGGCAAAAACTTTTCCACCTTTCATACGGATTCAGCCGTTCTGTTCGAATACCGAGTCCGCCAGTTTGCCAATCTGTGCCATTCCCTCGGCGTCGGTCTGAAACGGTTCCCCGTCCAGAGTAAGTCCGCCGTCTTCATAGAAGGATACCGTCAGACTCCCGCCATCGTACAGAGTCAGAATCAACTCCGCAAAACAGAGTGACGGATCAAATTCCCCGACGGTTGAACGGATCAAAACGGGATACAGAACCTCCTCCAGAAGCTCCTGACAGACTGTTCCCTCA
Source organism: Eubacteriales bacterium (assembly GCA_051867915.1). Taxonomy (GTDB): domain Bacteria; phylum Bacillota; class Clostridia; order Oscillospirales; family CAG-272; genus CAKSQF01. Next base: position 58,587 of record JBJDZJ010000191.1, on the reverse strand, counting down.
AGGGTTTCCGACCGTCCGATGCGGTAATCGGTCAGGCTCATTTTCGAAACGCAGTCCCACTGCATCAGCAGATCTTCAAAGGTCATTTCTTCCCCCTCCAACCCCCCTGTGGGATCGGAATCGGAGACATCTCCCGATTCTGACGGACCGACCGGTTCCGGCACTTCGCCATCCGTACCGTCCGAAGTCGGTTGGGGCAGTGCCTCGCCGGGGGCGTCCAAAGCGGTTTTCATGGTTGAAACTGCCTGACAGTCTCCGTCAAAAGCGGCGGTGGTCGACTCCCCAATATGATCCGACAGTATGCACGGAGCGGCAATTTTCCAAAGTCCCCCTGCCATCACAACAGCCAGGCAGACCACCGGCAGAGTGGTCATCAGGATTCGCTTCTGCCTGCGCTTTTTTTCTCTGTACAGATCCCGTCGCCGTCGGATCTCCGCACAGATTTCCTCCTGTGTTCGTCTCATTTCATTGTCTCGCCTTTCGCTTGGTTCCCTATGTCCGAAAACGGTTCGGAGAGCCGAATGTTTTCGGTGGACAGCATCTGACGAAGACGGTTCTTCGCCCGATACAACAGATTGTCTATCTGCTTGACATTCTTCTTCATCACCGACGCCGCATCCTTATAGGAGAGATTTTCAAAATAGATCAGATGCACGCAGATCCGCATATCGTCGGGCAACCTGTCCAGCGCGCGGTTGACCGCCCGCTGTCGCTCATCGGCAAGGACGCTGTTCTCCAATGAGGCAAGATCGGCAAAACTGTCGGGATTTTCGGTGTATTCGACCCGTCGGTGCCGTTTTAGATAATTGATCGCCTTGTTTTTTCCGATGGCGAACAGATAGGTCTTCAGCGGCCTTTTGAAATCGTATCGGTGGGGATGAATCACCAGTTCCGTCAGGGTGTCGATCGCCAGGTCTTCCGCCGACATGGTATCGCCGACATATCGGTTGATGAAAAAAATCAGATTATCCAGATAGAGCTTCACGACCTCATCAAAGGCCGATTCCTCTCCGTCCAGGAAACGGCGGTAGCTACTTTCGCCATTTTCCATATGGGTTTCTCCGATCAGAAAAGATTTGGTACCGTTATCCTTTCATCCATTATACAATCGAAACGAAAAAATTCCTACCCTTTTTTCAAAAAAATATTTTTTTAATAAAATTTTATTCGCATCCGTCGCAGACCGGATCCGCAAAATCCCGACAGGCAAAAAAAATACGCCCGTTTTTCTCTTTCCCTATTGACAATGCCGTTTTATGAGTGTATAATAAAAACAGTTGTTTTAAAACGCTTGTTTTTGAAAGGAGAAGCCATGCCGCCGAAAGCAAAATTTACAAAAGAGCAGGTCATTGCCTGCGCACTGGAGCTGGTCCGAAAGCAGGGAGCGGACGCACTGACCGCCCGGGGACTGGCAGAAGAACTCGGCAGTTCGCCCCGCCCGATTTTCACCCTGTTTTCCGGGATGGAGGAGGTTATGGACGGCGTCCTTGCCGCCGCCCGCAAAATCTACGGCGAATATGTCCGTCGGGGTCTTGCCCAAAGTCCCGCCTTCAAGGGCGTTGGCGAGCAGTACATCCGATTTGCCGGAGAGGAACCCATGCTGTTCGGACTGCTGTTCGTCAGAGGGCAGAAGGACAGTCCCTCCATCGAAGGGATTCTGCCAATCATTGAGGAACATTACTCCGAAATCCTGTCCTCCATAAGAAACGATTACCGACTGTCGGAGTCTGCCGCATCGGAGCTGTACCGCCATCTTTGGATCTACACCCACGGCATCGCCGTCCTCCGTAGGTCGGGCGCCTGCTCCCTTACCGACGAAGAGATCAGCGCCATGCTGACACGGGTCTTTACGGCGCTGATAAAACAGATCAAATCGGAAGAAGAGGAATCCAACCATGATTGAAGTGAAAAATGTCACAAAATCCTATCAAAACGGGAGAAACCGCACCGAGATTCTCCACAACATCAGCCTGCAAATTCCGGACGGCAAGCTGACTGTCCTGTGCGGTGCCTCGGGATCGGGAAAAACCACCCTTCTGTATCTTCTGTCCGGTCTGGAGCGTCCCGACAGCGGATCGGTGACCTACGACGGTTATGACATCGCCGGACTGTCGGACAGGGAGCTGACCGCCTTCCGCAGAAAACAGGTGGGATATGTTTTCCAACAGTACTATCTGTTACCCGACCTGAGCATCCGTCAAAACATCCGACTGGCCGCCGATCTGGCGGGCAATCGGGACTTTCTGCCCCTTCTCGACGCCGTCGGTCTTGCCGACAAGGCGGATCTCTATCCCGATCAGCTCAGCGGCGGAGAACAGCAGAGGGTCGCCGTGGCAAGAGCGTTGGCGAAAAATCCGCAGATTCTCTTTCTGGATGAACCCACCGGTGCGCTGGATGAGGCAACCGGACGGAATCTGCTGGACTATCTGGCCCGTCTTCAGTCCTGTCGGATATTCACCGCCGTCATGGTTACCCACAATCAAAACATCGAGAACATGGCGGACACCGTTCTCAGGATGAACAGCGGCAAAATCGTGGGGATCCGGGAGAATCCCTCCCCCATGTCGGCCTACGAAATCGGATGGTAGTTTTGCCCCATCACAACACAAAGGAGGGATTTCCCGTATGATGATCCGATTCAGGGAGGGTGCAAAGCCGATCGGAATCTCGATGATCGCCTTCTGTGCGGTCTTCGTCTGCACCCTGTTTCTGAACTTTTACACAGACCTTTCTGCCGTCGATCGGCAGATGCTGACCGACGCCTCCGTTGTCTTTTATGACGCCCAGCTGTCCACCGCCAAAGTGGTCGCCGCCGTCAGCGGCGGCTGTCTTCTGGCGACCTCGGCGGTTCTTTTGATCTTCTATGTCCGGGATTCGGTGGAGAGCCGAAAACGGGAGATCGGGCTGATGAAGGCATTCGGATACGGAAATCTGCGGATCGCCGTGAATTTTTCCGTTTTCGGAATCAGCGTCCTTATGGGCGCACTGCCGGGATTCGGCGCATCCTTTCTGCTGATGCCCGAATTTTACGAGGTCCAGAACAAGGATGGATTTCTGCCCGACATCGGCATTGCCTTTCACCCTTCCCTGCTTTTCCTGCTGGTGATTCTTCCCACCCTGTTCTTCTCCCTGCTGTCCATCCTGTGCGCCCTGCGCAGACTGCGCTGCTCCCCGCTGAGTATGCTGTGCGATCGGGATACCCGCCCGTCTCGGGCAAGGAAGCATCAAAAGGAGAAGAACCGTCCGTTTCTGAAGGAAATGCGCTCTGCGGTTCTCAGAAGCCGAAAAGCCATGGCCTTTCTCATGGGCTTTGCCGCCTTCTGCTTTTCCTCCATGATGCAGATGTCGGCATCCATGGACGAACTGGCAAGTCCTCTTGCCGGCGTCATGATTCTGGTGATCGGTCTGACGCTGGCCTTTACCGCTCTGATTCTGTCTGCCGTCACCGTTCTCAAAAAATGCGAAAAGGACATCGCCATGATGTCCCTGTTCGGATATACTCCCGCCGAGTGCCGACATGCCGTTCTGAACGGCTACCGACCCATCGCCTGCGGGGGATTTGTCATCGGAACGGTCTACCAATACGCCCTTCTGCGGATCATGGTGGATGTGGTCTTCCGTGAAATTGAGAATGTACCGACCTATTCCTTCGATTGGACCGCCTTTTTCCTGACCGTCCTCTGCTTTATTCCCCTTTATGAGGGGCTGATCGCCCTTGCCGCCCGTCGGATCCGCAAAATCCCGATCAAAAGCGTCATGATGGAGGGATGAGTCACCCCATCAGCATGGAAATGCCGTAGATCACGGCAAGATGAAGCGGATAATAGATGTAAAAGAGATATTTCAGCGGCAGTTTTCCCTTTTCCCCGCTGTAAAGGGCGATGGGAATCAGGGCAAGCATCGACCACCACTGTCTGCCGCCGATGTACAGGCAGAGAACCGCCAGCCCGAGTGCGCACAGAATCAGCTGTTCCCGCCGATGATCGGACATGGCGATCAGAACCGGCAGGAGAATCCCGCACAGGCGGTAGTCAAAGGCATAATCGGTGCCCGGCAGGAATCGGGGAACCACCTGACACAGGACAATCACCGCCGCAAGCAGTCCAAGAAAGGGCAGAACAGCCATCGTTTTGGGATGCGTTTTTGCAAATTGCAGTGCATAGATCAGCAGAATCGACAGGGAGAAGGTCATCAGAATTCCCTGATGCAGGCTTCCGTTCACCTTCCACAAAACAACCTGACAGCAAAGTCCCAACAGAAAAATCATCAGAAAATGCTTCAGCTTATGTCGGGTATAGCGGCAACCTTCGGCGATCATATAGGCAAAAATGGGAAAGGCCAGCCGTCCGATAATCCGAAAGGGCGTATAGTCATGGAGCAGAAGCAGTCCCACATGATCCAGCGTCATGGAAATCAGAGCAAGAATTTTCAGGGCGTTTCCGCTGAGCTTCAGTCGATTCACGGTTTTTCTCCTTTTTTCCTCATTTTCCTTTTTATTATAAATTTCGTTCCCGATTTTGTCAAGACCGTTTCGGAAAAAAGCCGACTTTTTCCACAGTTTTCCGAAATCGTCTTGACAAAAGCATCGGTTTGGTGTATAATAGCCAAAACAATTCCCGAAAAAACGGGAAAATTTGAACTGATTTCTAACAGAAAAGGTGATTTTCATGAAACTGATTCATCGAATGCTTGCCGTCGGTCTTCTTCTCGCCATGATCGTATTCCCGACCTCCTGCACGGGCAGTCAAAACGGGACAACGACCGACAGTACGACAACCTCCACCGTCGGCACCGATCCTTCGGAGCCTTCAGACGAGCCCACCACCGTCCATCTGACCCTGAACGGAAACGAACTCGAAAACTACAAAATCATTTATGCTACCCACCCATACGCTTCCTTCGGGGTTTCCGCCATCCGCTATATGTATACCGACTACAATTTCTTCAAGATGATTGCAGAGGACATCGCCGACAGAATTGAGGCTCAGACCGGAGTCAAGCTGACGGTTATGCAGGACAGCAAGATCCAGGCATCCGACTACGAGATTCTGGTGGGACCTACCGACAGAGAGGAAAGCGATGTCTACGACGATATGAATGTCTATCTCTGCCAGATCCGGCAGAGCGGCACCAAGCTGGTGGTCGGCGGCGGTTACGACGCCACCTCCATGACCGGCAGAAGCTACGGAAAGAAGACCTCGTTCGCCTTCGGCTCCACCTATCACGCATGGGATTATGTGGAGCAGTACATAAAGGATGCGGTATCCTCCGATGCGACGGTAGACCTGCCCGACGGATTCCAGCTGGATAAAGCCTGCGATCTGAAAACCGTCGGCTGTATCGGCGACAGCATTACCGAAGGCTTCGGCACAAGCCCCTGGGATGTTCACGCCTATCCCGCTGCACTCCAGCGGATTCTGTGGAAGGATTATGTGGTTCTGAATTACGGCAATTCGGGACGCACCATGCGCAACGATCTGAGTCAGCCCTACTGGGGGACCGATCAGTGCACCGCCGCCATCCGAAACGCCAAATACTTCGATCTTGCCCTGATTATGCTGGGAACCAACGATTCCTACTTTGACCGCGCCTGGACATCCGAAGACGATGTCGCCTACAACGAAGCCGCCCTGAAGCTGGTCAACAAACTGGCAAGCTCCAACGATGACCTGAGATTTGTCATAATGAGCTGTCCCGTCTACTACGGAAACGAGAACTCGGGAAGCCCTCATGTCCGCAACCTTCAGGCTGGGCTGGTCTCGGTACTCAGCGATGCCGGATTTGATACCACCTACTTCAACATGCACGAGTACACCGCCGAAAACCTGGGCAGACAGCATTTCCCGGACGCTCTTCACCCCGATGCCGAAGGTTACTATCTCATGGCGAAGGGACTTTCCGAAGCCATTCCTTCCATGATCTCCGGCGAGTGGACCTACGAGCTGGAATTTCCCGAAGGAACGCCCGAGCCTGTTGTCGAGCTTCCGAATATCGACCCGCCCGAAGGATCGGTCAATCTGATCGGTTCGGAGCTTGATGAATTGTACGACATCAAAACATCCACCGCTTATAACGGCTGGTGGATGCAGGGAACGCCCTATCTCTTCATGGACGCTCCGCTGGCAGGACATCGGATCACCCAGATTGAGGTTCCGGTCAACGGATGCAAGAAGGGGGACACCTTCACGGTGTCGGTCGTCAAGTACAATCATCCGAATGTCACCGAAACGCTTGCCACCTATAAACTGACCTCGGAATATGACGGATCTGTTGGCTGGCTCACCTTCACGGATCTGGAAATTGATGTTCCCGAAGGCTACACCGTTGCCTTCGGCGCCGCATCGGACACCCTCGCCCTGCTCTACATCACCGTTCCCACCGCCGGATACAACTTTTACGGCTCGGGCGGCAACAGCATCAACACCAACGCCACCCTGGCCTTCAACCTGTACGGAGAGCCGCTGGCCGGATAAAACCGAAAACAACCTCGGGCTGACACAACAACAGTGGGCAACCCGAACACAGGGGCTGACGCAAATCTTGGTTTGCGTCAGCCCCTGTTTTTATATTGGCGTTCAACCGCCGATTTTCAAAGTCAAAAGCGGTTTTTCCGGTCGGTCTTTGAGATCGGCAAGCTCCGATTCAAACGATTCAAACGCACTGTCATATCAGCTGTTTTCCTTCATCTTTTTACTCTTTTTACGGACTCCCATTCCGATGCCGATCGCCGCACCGCAGAGAACCAGCGCCGCACCGCCGCCCATCAGCAGGTATGCCCATGAAGGAAGATCGGTCTTTTCCGGCGTCTGAAGGGTGAAATAGATTCCGTCCGACCAGTCAAAGCAGAGATACGCACCCGACACCTTTCTTTCCACAGGGCTGTACGCCTCGCCGTCCACCAGACTGATGAACGCGTTCGACTGCGGATCCGGAAGCCTGAACTTCACCGTCACAGGTCCCACCGCAATCTCCTCACCGTCCAGGGTAAACCGAAGGGTCATGCACTCGCCCAGCGTCAGAAGCTCCACCGTTGTTCCCTTGACAAACTCGCCTTCCACCAGCAGTTTTCCGTTTTCTGCCTCCAGTGAGGTGGCAATCTCCCGATAACCTGCATATACCACCAGATTTTCGGTCAGCGTCTGCGGCAGATCCAGATACACATAATAGTTTGCGTCGTCCGACTCATAACGGTATTTCCCGTCCCGCAGCTCGGCAAGAGTGGGGTAAATGTTCTCGATCTTTCCTCCTGCGGGAAGTCTCAGGGTTGCGGTTTTCTCAAAATTGTCGGTCTGCAATTCTCCGTCCTTATAGAGATCGCCCAGATTCTTATTCCACTCCCAAACGGTCAGGGTATAGGTGATGGCGGTGGTATCGGCGATCAGCTCTGCGTACTCGGGCAGATGCTTCCCGAAAAGCGCCTTCACTTCATCGCTTTCCCCGCATTCGGGCAGATCGTCTGCTTCGACAGTCAGGTAGTAGGGCGCAGGATAGTGGGAACTGTCGGCTCCGCCGACCCAATCGGTATGGCTGAAGGTCTCGTGAAGATACGGGGACAGCATTCCCTCATATGCCAGCCTGTCGCATTCTATGGGGCAGGCGGCATAGTCGAATTCCTTGCCGTAGTCCACGCCTCCGACGCCGCCCACAGAGGAGGCGATGAAATAGTTGTCCTGCACCAGTCCGCAGAAGGAGTTCAGCGAACTGTTATACTGATCGGCGGCGCCTGCCACGGCACCCATATATCGGGCGTCGCTGTCACCACGGATCAGGCAGTTGGTATAGCAGTAGCGCAGGGCGGTCCGAGCCAGTCCCGCAATGCCGCCCACATAATCGGCGCCCGACACATCCGCCGATGACAGGCAGGACTCAATCTGACTGCCGATTCCGCAGATGCCGCCGGCATATGAACCGTGAGCGTCCACCGATCCGCCGCTGAGGCATCCCCGGATACCCGATCCGTCCGCATATCCGCAGATGCCGCCTGCATAATCGCCGACGGCGGTTTTGATGTCGCCCACCGACGCCGAATGAAGGATGGTCATGGTATCCACACGGGAATATCCTACAATACCGCCGGCATAGCTGCCCGCCGACACCGATCCCCCATTGACTCCGTAGGCAAGGGCGCTGACCGTCCCCTCAGGCAGCTGACCTTCGCTGTCCTCCTGAGGGAAATAGGTGGCCAGAATATCCTCTACGGTGATTCCGGTATAAGCATCACTCGAGCTGTCGAAGGTACCGAAGTAGCCTACCAGACCGCCCACATAGCGGCTTCCGATGACAGAGCCGCTGTTGGTGCAGAAGTAGATCTCGCCGGTGCAAAGTCCGCAGATGCCGCCCACATATTCGCCGACGGACACACTGCCGACGGACGCCCGGTTGACAGAGTCGCAGATCTGTCCCGCCGAATAGCCGCAGATACCGCCGATGCTTTCCAGATCGGCACCCGACTTTTTGGCATAGGGAAGAACCTCTCCTCCATTTTCACAGCCCGAAATCTCACCGACATTCATGCCGGCGATTCCTCCGATGCTGATCTCGCCCTGTACCCGGGCTCTGCCCGTACAGTCGATGACCTTGCCCTTCTGAACCTCGTCCCCCGAATCCACGGTGGAGGAATCTCCGTCAATCTCGCTTTGACCGTTCAGACCCACGATGCCGCCGACCGTCTGCTTTCCTTTCACACTGCCGTCCACCGTGATCTTTTTCAGCGTTCCGTAATTCCTTGCCACCACACCCACATAGGTGCAGTCTTCGGCGCAAAGGGTCAGATTCACCACATTCAGACGCTCCACCGATCCCGTCCGGTTGACTCTGCCGAATATGCCGCAATCGTCCTGATCGGAGGTCAGAGTGATATTGGAAAAACTGTGGGTTGAGCCGTAAAATCTGCCCGAAAAGCTGTTTACGGGGACAAATTCCACTCCCTCAAAGTCCAGATCTGCGCACAGCCAGACCGACAGTCCCACCGAATAGTCGGCAGAACGGTTGCACTCTCCCGCAAAAGCCAGATACTCCTCCACCGTTCGGATCTCGATCTCTCTGGCAGGGCTGTCGTCGTCCAGCAGAGTGTAGCGATAGAACCGTCCGCCTCCGTAGGCATGCTCATCGGAGAAAAGAATTTTGTATCTGCCCGGCGTATTGAGACTGATGTATTCCCCGTTGTTCTTATACTTGTTTTCGCCGTCGGTGATGTAAAATTCCAGATTGCCCTCCTCCAGATCGCCCTCGCTGACCGTCAGGAAGAGAATGTACTGGGTATAATCGGCATTGTAATCGTCCCCGTAATCGGGATCGTCCTCTTCAATCTCGCAAAAGAGGTATTTTCCGCTGATGTCCACGCCGCCGTTTCCGTTGAAGCCGTAGCGGTTGAAGTCGCCCACCGCATAGTAGCCGCCCATTTTCACGCTTTCTTCGGCGGCGACGGTCAGAAAACGGTCGCCAAGGGGCGAAAAGGACAGCTGATACCAGCCGGCGTCGGTCAGGGTCAGTTTGGAGACATCGGTGTCCTCGTCGTTGTCGTCATCCAGAAGGCGGAAACTGCCGCTGAGTCCCTCTTCATAGATTTTATAGCGAAGAACCGCATCCCGCTCCCCGATGAAGAATTTCCCGGTCCGATATTCCTCGGTGGTCACATTCTCCTCAAAACGGCTCAGCAGATAGGCGGGAGAGCCGGATATTTCGGTATCGGCGGTCAGATTGAGTGCGGTCTCGAAGACGGCGAAATAGCGCAGGGTATCCTCCAGATAAAGATGGTAGGTATAATCCTCCCCGCTGCCGTACTCTCCGTCCTTGTCAAAGGCATACTCCTTTCCTTCCAGACGCTCGCCGGGGGTGAACAGAATCCGATAGCATCCGCCGGTGCGGATACTGTGGGATTCCTCCCCATAGGAGACCGTCTGCCCCGCCTCCAGTCGGATGCAGGAAATCACATAAAGATCGTAGTCGGTATGATAGGGATTGTAGGTCAGGGGCGTTTCGGTTCCGTCAATGTTCACAGAGTAGCTGTCGGGAACATGGAAACGGTAGCTGACATGGCAGTCGGTCTTGGCAGAATCCTCATCTTCGGAATCAAACAGACGGTCGGGACTGAAGAGAATATCGTAGCTGTAAGAGCCGCTCTCCTCCACCGTCAGCGTCTCGTTGTCCGAGCCGTAGTACCTCATTCCCTTATTGTCGGTGACATAGAACTCCCGATTGCCCGTCATGGTCACATCGGACAACAGATAAACATCTTCCCGTTTTTCCATCAGATTGGCGGGGCGAACGGCGAAATTCTGATCGCCGAAGCATACATAGTATTCGGTCTGCTCTGCCTCGCTTTCACCTCCGTCTTCTTCCTCTGCCGCCATAAGCGGAAAAGGAAGAACGGACAGGCAAAGCGTCGCCGCCAGAAGGGAGGCAAGCAGTCGCCGGATTCTCTTCATAGGTACTTCTGTTTTCATGAAACATTCTCTCCCTCTTGCGTTGTATTTTCAGACAGGGCTTTTCTGCCCTTTCGGGTGATTTTCCCGAATTTCAACCGTTTTCTCTCCTTGAAATAGGTTTTCTCCAGCGGCCGTTCAAAGATGACCAACAGAGTCGGCAAAACCAACAGCACCGATGCAATGGAGATCAGCACGCCGCGTCCGAGACAGGTTCCCAGCGTTGCGATCAGGGGATCCCGCACGACACCGCCGATTAAAAATCCCGCCACCGCCAGAATGGTTCCCGAAGTCAGAACCGTCGGGAAGGCGGCGTTGATCGCCTCGATCATCGCCGGGAAGCGCTCCTGTCCCTGCTCCCTTCGAAGGGCTGAATAACGATTGGTAATGACGATGGCATAGTCGATGGTGGCACCCATCTGGATTGCCGATACAATCAGATAGACAAAGAAATACAGATTGGTGTCGGTTACGGTATAGTAGCTGAAATTGATGAAAATCGCACCCTGAATGGTCAGCGTCAAGGGAATGGGCAGTCCCCAGGAGCGGAAGGTACACATCAGAATGACAAAGACAAACAGCGCAGTCAGAAGGCTGACCTTGAGATTGTCCGATGCAAAGGAATCGTTCAGATCATAGGAGGACATGGAATCGCCCGCAAAGATGGAATCGGGGCAGAAATCCTTGACCTCTGTCAGAAGCTGTTCGATCAGGGAAAAGGTTTCCTTGCTTTCCACAGGACCGTTGATGTTGAAAAGCAGACGGGAATAGTTGGGACCCAGCAGCTGATCCTCGGCATCCTGCACCGTATCCCGCAGATCCTGATAGTTTTCAAGAGCGTCATCCTCATCATAGAGATAGGCGGAAATGAAATCGTCATGTGAGAAGGCACAGTCGCAAAGCTCCAGAAGGGATGCGGTATAGATGTTCTTGTTGGCCTCGTAGACCGCCATCTCCTCAAGTCCCGATTTGGTGTTCTCCATGGAGAAAAAGGCATATGCGGCGTAAATGGAGTCTGCCGTCTCATCGTCCATGACCAAAAGGGAAGCAAACCGTTTATAATTGATAGGTTCGGTCAGATAGACCGTCTCATTGTTCAGGGTCAGCTCGGTATTGGCAAGACCCAGAGCCTGATCGATCTCCTCATGAGCCTCTACCATATCCAGAATCTGCTTTTGCTGTTCGTAATCCTGTCCGGGAACCAGCAGAACGAACTGATTGCTGTATCCGAAGACCCGTTCGATCTCCCGCTTTGCCACCTGTGAATCGGACGGTCGGTCGGTGTCGATGCTGTTGGTGCTGTAAACATAGTCGTTGCGGAAGGACAGTACGGTGCAGACCGACACCAATGCCAGAAAGACGACCGGCAGGATGTACCGCATCTTAATGTCGAAGCGTCCCACGGCACGGATGGAGGGTACCAGATTGCGGTGACGCAGACGGTCGATCAGCTTCGATGCCGACACGATGATGCAAGGCATGAACAGGAACACCGAGATCATGGAGCAGACGATGGATTTTGCCAGCACCAGACCCAGATCGGCGCCCAGGCGCAGAGTCATGGTGGCAAGGGCGAGCAGTCCTGCTATGGTGGTCAGGGAGGAACCCGATATTTCGGGGATCGCCTTTGCCAGCGCCTGAATGATCGCTTCATGGGCGTCTCCGCCGTTCTGTTCCTTTTCCTCGGCAAAGCGATGGCTCAGGATAATGGCGTAATCAATGGCAAGAGCCAGCTGAAGAATCGAGCAGACCGAATTGGATATGAAGGAAATCGTTCCGAAGATGAAATTGGTTCCCATGTTGAGAAGCGCCGCAACCAGAAAGGTAGCAAGAAAAATGGGAACATCGGCAACGCTGGCAGATGTGAACAGCAGGACGACAACGATGACAATCACCGCCAGCACCAAAACGAAGTTGATATCGCTCTGAAGATCCTCGGCATATGTATCAATCAGCGAGCTTTCGATCAGGAGATCGTAGCCCGAAAGCATTTCAATCATCTGCTCATAGGCTGCGGCAGAGGCGGGATCGTCCTCGTCTCCTTCAAATGTCACCGAAAACAGCGCAGAGGACTGACTGTAATAGTCGGGCGTATTGGAGAAGGTGAAGTTCTTGACGCCCTCCAGCTCTTCGATCCGATCGTGAAGCTCCAGCGCCTTCTCATAGGAGATATTGCGCACCATCACCTTGGCTGTACCGTAAGTGACAAACTCTTCGTCCATGATGTCGATCGCCCGACGGGTATCGGTATCCTGAGGCAGATAGGCGGTGATGCTGTATTCGATCTCCACCAGTCTCATTCCGAAAACGCAGAGAACCATCAGCACCGCAAACAAAAGCAGGATACTCTTTTTGTGATCCACAATGAACCTTGCAAGCCTGACCACTTTCTCATCTCCTCTTCATACAAAATTTACTTATATGACCGTATTATTTTCTTGACAACAGTGTTATTATATGCTATAATTATGAAGGATTTAAGAGCTATCTTGTTACGAATATTTGAACGGGAATAAAAAATACCCGTCCCACTGTCCCACTCTCCAAAGTGGAAGAGATACGGAGGCGTCAGACAAAATGCAGGAATACAAGGACAAACGGATCCTTCGGAGTATGCGGGATCTGAGGCAGGCTCTTTTGGACCTTTTACAGGATAAGCCCATCGACAAAATATCGGTTCTGGACATCTGCGCCACGGCGCAGATCAACAAAATGACCTTCTACAAATACTATTCCGACAAGTACGATCTGCTGGAGGACTGCATTCACACCGTCGCCGCAAAAATTTACGACGGATGTATCGGATCGGTACAGCCAAGCGAAGCGGCTCCCGGCGATCCGGTAAATTTCTGCGTCCGTCTGGCGGACGCCTCATTTGCCGAGTGCATCCGGTACAAGGATGTTCTGATTTCGCTGGCATCGGGCAACAATCTCTACGGTCTGACGCTGGTCCGGAACAGCATCAACAGGGTGGTGGAAGCACTGCTGGACAATCTGAGCCAACTGACCGCCTTCAAATATCCCATCTCCGTCGTCTCCGCCTTTCTCACCGGCGGGTTTTCCAATCTGATCTTCTCCATCCTGTCCGGAAATTCGGAGATTGATACGGCAAAGTATCACGAGTACGCTCAGACCTTTTTCACCGACATCATCGACAGCAAAATCCTAGTCAAAGACAATCCCCCATCGGATTTTGACGATTCTTCCATTTTCAACGGATGAAATATCCGATTTTTCTATCATTTAATCGCAAAAATACTATAATGGAATCAAGTATACGGTGAAAAACAAACATCCACAATCAAAAGAAAGAGGTAAACCTATGAAAAAGAACATTTCTGCTTTCATTCTTCTTGCCGCACTTCTTGTTTCCCTGACTGCGTGCAACCAAGGCAACGAGTCCGTTACATCCTCCACAACAACCGGCAACGGCAGTAGCAGTACGACAACATCCGGTTCTGTCACCACCACAACCGACGATCCGTCCTCTGCCCCTTCCGACGGAGACGACGATCCCATTTCCGATCCTTCCGAAGATGTAGATTTCCCGGACGAAGACATTGATCTGTTTATCCCCTACGGAAACGCCATTATTGACGGCGCGAAAGACGAATCCTGGGCCAATGCTGCAACGGTTGTTCTTGACATTGTCAAGAAAGACTCTCCCGCCGACACCACTCTTGTCAAGGCAAGCGCCATGTGGGACGAAAACGCCATCTATTTCCTGTTCGAGATCACCGATGAAGACATCTATCAGGACGGCGTTCTGGGCGACTACAACAACGACGGCATCTATCTCTACATCTGCGAGGATCCCTACAATCCCATTACCAACATGGCTCAGTATGCGAACGGACTGTATCAGTTCGCCCTGATCAACAAAGAGCTGGAAATGCTCCCCAGAAGAGGCGACACGCTTGCGGATACCAAAGCACAGTCCGCCTACTCCATGACCGATGACGGAATGCTCATCGAGTTCTGCTACACCTTCACCGACGGAGCTCTGGAAGGTCACTCCATTCTTTATCTGGACTATCAGTACAATGACAGCGGTGCGTCCGGCGTCCGTAAGGGTTGCCTGTCCTGGTACTGCTCCATCGACGGCTCCGGCGATCCCGGTCTGTGGGGTCTGGCAAGACTGCTGGACGAGGGCGAAACCGCTCCCAATCTAAACTGATTCTCCCCTGACCGACAATTTCAAAAAAGACCGACACAAACGGCGTTTTGTGTCGGTCTTTTTACATCTGTATGCTTCAAGAGCGCATGAAATCGGCGCCGATCCGTCTCTGTCTGCAGTTTATTCGCCGACGGCTTTGAGGGCAGCCTCCAGATCGGCAAGAATGTCTTCGATATTCTCCAGTCCCACCGAGAAACGGACCATTCCGCCATCAATGCCTGCGGCGGCAAGCTGTTCGTCGGTCAGCTGACGGTGGGTCTCGCTTGCGGGATGAAGGACACAGGTCCGGATATCCGCCACATGAACCTCGTTGGAGGCAAGATGAAGCGAATCCATGAACTTCGCCGCGGCAGTTCTGCCTCCCTTGATGATGAAGGAAATGACGCCGGAGCATCCCTTCAGGTACTTTACTGCCAGAGCATGGTTTTCATCCGACTCCAGACCGGGATAGTTCACCTTCAGGACGGCAGGTGAACTTTCCAGATATTTCGCCACTGCCAAAGCATTTTCGCAGTACTGCTTCATCCGAACCGGAAGGGTTTCCAGACCGAGATTCAAAAGGAATGCCGAATGGGCAGCGGGGTAGACCCCGAAATCCCGCATGAGCTGCATTCTCGCCTTGATAATATAGGCGGCTTTTCCGTAAGCCTTCGTGTAAGAGATTCCGTGATAGGACTCGTCCGGCTCGGTCAACTCGGGGAATTTACCGTTTGTCCAATCGAAGCGGCCGCTGTCCACAATGACGCCGCCCACCTGCAGTGCATGACCGTCCATGTATTTGGTGGTGGAGTGGATCACTATATCTGCGCCAAACTCAAAGGGCTTACAGAGAATGGGCGTTGCGAAGGTGTTGTCGATAATCAGAGGAACGCCCATGGAATGAGCGATACCGGCAAAGCGTTCGATGTCGAAAACAGTCAGAGCGGGATTGGCGATGGTCTCGCCGAAGACCAGCTTGGTGTTCTCCTTGAACCGAGCACGGATTTCGTCATCGGTGGAATGTTTGTCGATGTAGATACACTCGATTCCCAGCTTCTTCAGAGTGAAAGAGAGCAGATTGATGGTTCCGCCGTAAATTTCGGCAGTAGAGATCACGCTGTCGCCCGCCTTGCAGATGTTCAGGATGGACAATAGAGTTGCCGCCTGACCCGATGTGGTACACATGGCACCCACGCCGCCCTCCAGGGCGTTGATCTTTTCCTCCACCGCCATAACCGTGGGATTTCCGAACCTGGAATAGCACAGTCCCTTGGTGGGATCATCGAAAATGGCGGCAACCTCAGCTGCGGAATCGTACACATAGGTCGTGGACTGCACGATGGGGAGGACTCTGGGTTCGCCGTTTTTGGGCATGTAGCCTGCATGAAGGCATTTGGTTTCGTCTTGCATATTCATATTCCTTTCCGTCGGGAGAGCCTCTCCCGATCGCCGATGTTTTTCTATATTATACACCCATTTTCCCGGTCGGTCAATGGGTTTTGAAAAAATTTCCGAAAATCCGCTGTATTCGCAAAGATGCCCTTCGGAACAAATTATTCGGGCAATTTGCAAAATCAAGTTGACTTTTGCGGCGGTTTATGGTAAAATACATGCGTATGCAGAGTCTTTGACCTCTTCTGCAAAAAAGATGCCGAAAGGACGGTGCGGATTATGTCCGATAACCGAAAACGCCCGCTGCGGTGGGCATATGATCTTCTCTTCCTTCTGCTGACGCTGGCGCTGGGCGCCCTGTTCATCTTTCAAACCGCTTCCATCTATCGGGAAGGAACCGAGGCAAGAGTTCAGGCGGCAGAAGCCGCCGAGCAGGAAGCCATCCGTCAGGGGCTGAATGAGTCCCAGACCCGTCTTGCCGTCTCCAAGGCCAAGGCCGGTATCCAGATTTACAGTCGGGAGATCGTCGCCGAAAAATTCGCCTTTGTTCTCCCCGTTCTGATTTTATGGCTGGCAGTCACCCTTTTCGGCATGGTGTACAGTCTGATCTGCCCGACCGTCCCCGAAAAGCGGAGGAAGACCCCCGCCTACATGACCCGGGATCGGCTGTCAAAGCGCCTTCCGAATGCTCCCGCCAATCAAAAAGACGCCGAAAATTTAGCCGAATTTTCGGCTACACAGTCCGAGCATCGCGGACTGCTGAAGCAATCCAAACTGCTTCTTGGGATCGCATCCGGGATCTGCCTGATTCTCGCCCTCTTCCCCTTCTGCTACCTGCTGGATTTTTCCCACTTTCCCAACACCGATCTCAACGGCGAGGTGGTGAAAATGGCGCTCTTCTCCCTTCCCTTTGTGGGTGGAATGCTCCTGGCGGCGATCGTCTATGTAATCCTTCGGGACCGTCAGATTCAAAAGATCATCGACATCGAAAAGCATCTGACCCTGATCGGAGATAAATCCTCTGTTGCCGTCTCAAAGCCTGCAAACAGCCGAAAATGGATTTTTGTTTTGCGAATTGCCCTTGTTTGCGTGGGCGTGGGACTGGTTCTGTTCGGATGCTTCAATGAGAGCGTCCGGGATGTGTTCGTAAAAGCAACCAACATCTGCACCGAGTGTATCGGTCTGGGATAAGGAGCGGGAAAGTCGAATATGAAAACCGTTGAAAAAGAAACCCCGCAAGCCGGGGAGCAAGTAAAAAAAGAGGGCAGGATTCGCCGCTATCTGCCCACCAAGCGTCGGCTGATTCAGCTGTACGCCGCCATGCTGTACAACGCCAATCTCAAAGGCTTCGTCTCGGGGAAAATCTACACCGGTTCCACCAAATACCTTTGCCTGCCGGGTCTGAACTGTTATTCCTGCCCGGGAGCGGTGGGTGCCTGCCCGCTGGGCGCCCTCCAGAATGCGCTGGCAAGCTCCAACACCAAGCTTCCCGCCTATGTTTTCGGTATCATCATCCTCTTCGGACTGCTTCTGGGACGGACCATCTGCGGATTTCTCTGCCCCTTCGGGCTGATTCAGGAACTGCTCCACAAAATCCCCTCTCCCAAGCTGAAAAAGAACCGATTCACCCGTATTTTCTCCTATTTCAAGTATGTGATTCTGGTTGCGCTGGTCATCATGATCCCGCTTGCCTTTATGGATAAGCTGGCGGTGCCGGGATTCTGCAAATACATCTGCCCCGCCGGAACCCTTGAAGGTGCCATCGGTCTGCTGTCCAACAAGAACAATACCGATCTCTTCCCCATGCTGGGACCGCTGTTCACCTGGAAGTTCTGTCTGCTGGTGGGATTTATCGTGGCAAGCATCTTCATTTTCCGATTCTTCTGCCGTTTCTTCTGTCCCCTGGGCGCCATTTACGGCTTCTTCTGCAAGCTGGCGCTGATCGGCGTCAAGCTGGATAAAGACAAATGCGTCTCCTGCGGACTGTGCGTCACCACCTGCAAGATGGACATCCGCCATGTGGGCGATCACGAGTGCATCCACTGCGGCGGCTGTATTCCGGTCTGTCCCACCAAGGCCATCCACTGGAGCGGCTCCAAGTATTTCATCCCCACAGAAACCGCCACAGGGGTGAAATCGGAAGACAATGCCGTCGATGAAGCAAAAATTGCCGAAACCAACGCCAAAATCCGACGCAGAGGCATGATTTTGAAGATCGTCTCCGGGGTTCTTGCCGTTGCGGTCCTGCTGACGGCACTCTGGTACTACAACATCTACGACAGAGAAAAGACCGTGCCGGACGATCCCGTCACGCCACCGACCACCGATACGGACGAGAACGAAAAGGTCTACGGCTATCAGGTCGGCAACTACTGTCCCGATTTCAACCTGCCCGGCGCAGGCGGCGATCCCGATTTCATCCTGTCGGAACATCAGGGAAAGATCGTGGTCATCAACTTCTGGGCGACCTGGTGCGGTCCCTGCGTCAACGAACTGCCCTACTTTGAACAGCTTTCCGGCGAATTTGCCGACGATCTGACGGTGGTCGCCATTCACGGACTGGTCACCGAGCCGGTAGATGCTTTCATTGAGAACAAGGGCTGGAGTGACTGGAAGGTCGGATTCGTTCTGGATACTGCCCAGACGCAGGCGGAGAATCAAACCGTTCTGGAGATGATCGGCAAGTCGGACGCCCTTCCCGTCACGGTAATTGTGGATCAGGAAGGCAAGATCATCTTCCGACGCACCGGATCGGTAACATACGATCAGCTCATTGCCGCCATCGCTCCCGCTTTGGACGGCGAATGAGTCCTGCGGCCGTTGTCCGACCGTCCTGCGGCACGCCCTATGAGTTGGATCCCCCACGGTGCAGATTTCGGAAACTGCATCATGGGGGATAGATTCAACCGGGAATAGGGGCGAACGGAAGAGAAAATTTGATTTCAATTGTGAATCACGGTTTCACATCCAAACAACCGATTTTGAAAAAACGATCGGCAATCCGCAAAGGATTGCCGATCGCTCTTTTTGTAGGATGAAACCGTCGGAATTACTGATAGATGGAGCAAGCATACAGATATGCGTGATCCTTATCCACCGTCGCAGGAACCGTGCTTGCCTTCTGAGAAACCCACAGCTTCAGGAAGTCAAGGAGCTGATCGTTCACGGGATAAGCACCGTCTTCATTACAAAGGGTACCGTACTGCTGAAGCATACTTTCGTACTTGTAAATGGTATAGGTGTTGGTTGCCTCATCGTAGGTAGATGCACTCAGGTTTTCCGCACCCGAATATGTATTGACATTACAGAAGGTCAGACCCTCGCTTCCGAGAATCCGGTTTGCACTGCTGATAAGCAGCATAACCATGGGACCGTCAACAGAACCGACATGGTAGTAGCCCTTGCTGTCCTTGACCAGTTCCACATCGGTAGATACATAACCCAAAGTCTTTCCGTCAACAGAACCGGTGATGGCATCTGCCTTTGGTGCATTGGCGGGAACATCGGGGTACACATAGTCATAAATCGGGACATCCTGACCGGGGACAATGTCTCTGATCCGCTCGATCTTCAGATCGAATGTAACGGGATAGGTGGCATTTGCGTCATCCGCACGGACACCGAACAGCCACTTGTTATCAAAGGTCCATTCGCCATCGCTGTTCTTCAGGTAGGTATCCTCAATGATAAATTCAAAAGAAGGATTCGCACCACTGTCAGAGTAATCGGGAGAATAAGCGACATAGCCGTATCCGGAGTTGGGGTAGTTTCCGATATAAACAGAGGAAGCACCCTTCAGATTGGTGATGGTGACACGGTAAACACCCACATCGCTCTGCTTGGTCGGACGAAAAGCATAATAGTAGAGAGAATCGTCCTGGGGAGTATGCCAGAAATCATCAATATCGTCCATTCGAGCTTCGCCGAGAGAAACCTTTACCGTAACTCCTGCTTTCAGAGTATCGGGATTGAAAGCGGTCCGCTCTCCCTGAACCGGCTTGGGATAGAAGGAAATGGTATGCGTCGTGGCACCGGGCTGGAACGCCAGAAGCGGATCGTGCATGAAGCCCTCGGGCATTCCGCCTGTGACGGTGATGGTAAATCCGGCAACTTCGGTCTTTACGCCGTCATAGACTTGAGTCTCCACATACTTGGGAGCCGTAAAGGTGATCTCACCGTTTTTATCGGTGGTACCCTTGGCATACAGATGATCCATCTCACCGTTGGTGAATACCATCTCTACTCCGGAGATGGGATCGCCCGCTTTGTGGGAAACACCGTCTGCATCCTCGCAGTCATAGTCGTAGACCACTTTCAGGGTGTAATTGTATGTTTTGGTTTCGCCGCACTTGGTGCAGATCTCGTTGACAAAAGTGTGCTGGCAGGCTGCAGGGGGATTGTCGGTTCCCGGCTGGGTCGTCACTGCGGGCTTCGTCGTAGTAATGATGGGAGCCGATGTGGTGGGAGTCGGGGGATTGGTGGCAGGGGGATTAGTAGCGGGAGGATTGGTGACAGGAGGATTGGTAGCAGGAGGATTGGTGACAGGAGGATTGGTGACAGGAGGATTGGTAGTCGTAGGTGCGCCGGTTGCCTCTCCGGATGTTTTAGGAGAAGTTTCCTCTCCGGACTTCACCAGGGTCAGGGTATAATTGTGGGTGTCCGCAGTTGTCTTCACCGAAGCATTGTCGAAGGTGTATCCTTCGGGAATGCCTCCGATGATATGGACATCGTACTCGCCGTAGTCATTGCCGCCGGTGAGAACATAATTGGCCTTACCGTCGGAATCGGTTGCTACGGGCATCAGGCAGAATTCATCGCCTTTGCAGATCTGAACCTGCGCACCGCTGACAGGCTGATTGGTATCGCCGCAGACGACGGTGAACACATATGCCTTTTCATCGGTAGAAGGATCGGGAGAAGTGGCAGGATTTGTGGTGGATGCACCGGGTGTGACTGCCGCAGTCGTGGTGGTTTGAGTCGAATCCGACTTGGTGGTCGTATTGCCTTCTCCACCGCCACAGGAAGCCAACACCATGGTTGTCAGGCAAAGAACTGCCAGACTGAGAAGAAGTTTCTTGTGCTTTTTCATGATTTATTTCCTTTCTATATTCACACCCGACGGAAACCCCTTCGGGTAAGATACAAATTCATCCTTTCGGTCGGACAGCCAATACAGAGGGGAACGCATCCCATCCGAAAGCAGGTTGCCCTCAAAAGAAGGATATGGAATGACCGATTATTCGATTCTTTGGACATAGTTGTCAGCGGTATACCGTTTGAATTTAGCCTTCCAGGAATCCACACTGGTATCTGCGCCCAGATCATAGCCCACATACATTCCGTAGCGGTCAACATAGATGCTCAACGGGATGCCACCCTTGTCAAATCGGGAATAAATACCGATACCGTCTTCCGGCATCATAGTGAAGCTGTACTTTCCCCGTTTTTTGAAATTGGAACATGCAAACTCATTATCGGAGATACTCAAAGCGATGATTGCCACCGAATCCTTATAATCGGCATATGCCTCTTCAATGGCAGGAAATTCAGACACGCAGGGACCGCACCAGGTTGCCCAGAAGTTGATGACCACCAGTTTTTTGGTTTCCAGCAATTCGGACAGTTTGACTTCCTCCCCGTCTACCGTGAAGGTGTAATCATACATAATGTCCCCTTCTGAGTAACTTCTGTGGGTATTGGGTTCCTTTTGGGTGATGACCCCGGTTTCCACCGGAACTTTCACCTGTCCGCCCTCTCTGGTGGTTTTGACAGAGCCTGCAGGAAGCGAATATCCTGCCTTAAGTCCCTTCAGGGACACGGTATATTCATAGGCAGGCAATGTTACACTGCATTTTCCGCTCTTATCGGTGGTCGCATCTGCCACCTGATTGCCTTCGGAATCGGTCAGAATCAGTTCTATTCCGGAGAGTGCCAATCCTCCCGTTGTCTTGACCGTAAAGGAATAGGGAACCGGATCGCCGGGCTCCAAATTCGCTTCGGTTGTTACCGCAGTCATTTCGGTCTGTGCAGAGGTAGACGACGAAGGGTTCTCCACCGTATTTTCCTGACAGGACACCAAAACGGGCAGTGCAAGGGTAACAGAGAGCAATGCCGCCAAAATTCGGGATGTGGTTCGTTTCATTGTATTTTCTCCATTCGTAGTATAATCATCGTGATCCGAGATCATTACATGGTCCGGATTCCCGATCCTTCCATCGACCGTTTTCCGCCGATGGAAGGATCGGAGAGGGAACTTCCGTACAGGAGAGTCAGTTTAAGTGTCTGTAATAGTAGCAGAACATCAGCCACTGATCCACTACACTGGGTTCGCCGTAGAGGCGGATCAATGTAGAGTTCAGAATCTCAACCAACTGTTCATCCGCCTTCACAAAGCCGTACTCATCACCGGTCGCCTTCAGGGCTTCTGCCAGATAAGCTTCCATTTCAGCCTGATGGTTGCCAAGTTCTGCCAAAGAAGTACCCTCACTGTCGGTACGGATGGTAAAGTCAAAGCCGCCGTTGTTGCTCTTGCCGTTTTCCTCAATATACTTCTGGAGCGTGCAGTAACTGCCAATCCAGGGGATATAGGAAGTAAAGATCGAAACACCCACAAAATCCACATAGACATAGCCATGCTCAGAGTAGTCCAGAACGGGGGTTCCGTCTGCTTTATAGGAAAGCACCTGATGATAGTAGCCGTCTGTACCCAATGCAACATGCACATTGTAACGGCGGTCAATCAGAATCTGGGAGCCGCTCTCATTGGTGGTATACTGGAAGGTGCAGGGGATGAAATCATCAGCTGTTTCCGCCAAATATTCAATCACAAAGTCATACTCGCCCAGTGCGTCGGTCGCATTGAATGCCGTCAGAAGATAGTAGCTTTCTCCTGCCTTACAATAACTCTTGATCTGGAAGTTGGTTCCGTCATAGCTGTCGTTATCCTCATCCAGGAATGTTCCGTCGGAAGCCATCAGCCATGCGATGGTATCAATTTCATCATCAGCGGGGTTGACCGAATGGAAGACATAAACACCGCTCTTGGTGGGCTTGAATTCATAGTAGAATCCTCTGGGAACCAGGACCTGATTGACAACCACATGATTGGTTCCCTCGGTTGCGGTAAAGGAACTGTCCATGCTGATGCCCTGACGGACATCACGAACCTCGGTGATGCCCTTGCCGGTACCATAGTGATCGTAGTAGCAACAGAACTCCAACCATTCCTTGTCATGGTCGGGTCCTTCACCCACAGAGGAGGCGATCAGATCCAGAAGATCTGCCAGTTTCGCATCTACCGGGCAATAAGGAAGTGTACTGTGCTTTTCCAGCCAAGCATATTTGGTAACCGAACTTTCGTAATCCACACCGCCGATGATCAGATAGCCGTTGGTTGCAAGAGTGTAAGCAGAAGTCGGAGACCAGGCGGTTCCGTTCATGATACCTGCCAGAAGAATGGGACCGTCTGCCGTTCCAACATGGTAGAAGCCGTCCTCCTTATTCAGAACCACATCAACATAGTTCAGATAACTGGTGGCGGGATTATCAGCGGTATTGACCCCGGTGGTTGCAGGGCGGCGGATATTCAGCGAAACACCGGAGGAGGCGATGTCGTCCACACCGACAATCCGCATATTGCGGATATTCAGATATTCTTCCCCATCGGGCAGATACCAGTCGGAATCGTCCTTTGCGTAGTAGAGGGTGACGGAATAGGTTCCGTCGGCATCCGCCACATAGGCGTAGCAGGTTTCCCAATCACTGTGCTTACCGTAGAAGTTCTGAACCGCGCTGCCGTCTACATAGATGACGAACATATCATAGTCGTAGACCGACTGGCTGTCCCGTTCGATGGACGCCCGGAAATCAAATGCCAGAGCCTGCCCTTTCTTAAGGGTGACTTCGGTGGTAATCATAGCGGCAGATGAATGTTTTCCGATGTTGCCGGGAACGATGCTCTGTTTATCCTCGGACAGAACCCAGGGCCAAATGGTATCGGAAGCAGGAGCCGTATAGCTTCCCTTGAATCCGGAACCGTTGATGGCAGCCTCAATCTCAGAAGAGGCGGGCATGGACACATCGGGCTTCTCCACATCCTCGGAGCCGGAAGTTTCGGGATAGGTATCGGCAGAAATGGGAGAACCGGGCTTCTGAACATAGTTATCAGAGGTATAGCCCTCAAATTCCGTTTTCCAGGCTTCTGCGCTGGGATCGGCACCCTGCACATAGTTGACAAACATACCGTAACGGTCGATAAACAGGGTATAGGGGATTGCGCCGTTGCCAAACGCCTTGAACGCCTCATTCAAGCCGAAATCGGGAAGGAAACGGAAGGTATAACCGCCGCTTTGTTTAAATTCAAGGCAGGCACCCCGGTTATCGGAGATGCTCATGGCGATGATTTCCACCGAATCCTCATATTCTTCGTACGCTTCCTGGATGGCAGGGAATTCCGACTTACAGGGTCCGCACCAGGTTGCCCAGAAGTTCAGGACAACCAGTTTCTTGGTTTTCAGGATGTCGGTCAGTTTCACCTCGTTACCGTTGTCGTCGACAAAGGTGAAGTCATACATCATGTCGCCCACCTGATATGCGAGACCGGAAGGCGCCTCAGTAGTGATAACCGAGGTCTGGATCGTGACGGTCTGTTCTCCGCCCTCTTTGGAGGTCTTCACCGGCTCGGTGGGTGCCTGGAATCCCTCTTTCAGACCGGAGACGGTCACCGAATATTCGGCAGGATTCAGCCATGTGGTATACTTGCCGCTCTCATCGGTGGTGGAGTTGGCAACCTCAATTCCCTGAGGGTCGGTCATCACAACTTTGGCTCCCGATATGGGCATTCCTCCCTGTGTTTTCACAAGGACGGTATAGGAAACCATACCTGTCGTCGGAGGCGTGGTATCGGGGCTCTGCTGAGTGCCGTCGGAAACCGTAGTCGCAGCGGAACTTGACGCACCGATACTTGTGGTTTTGTCGGAGGTCGTAGTTTCCCCATCGCCACTCTTGCATGCCGTCAACAGTGTCGGCACTAACATGAACACACTGAGGATCAGCGCAGTCAGACGAGTGGGAAAATGTTTCGTTTTCATTCTTGTTCTTCCTTTCTTGCAGATCAGTTTCGGGTCGGAATGATCCGATCTATGATTCACCTTTCTCTTAGGTCCTTACCGAAGAGTCATGGTATAATCCTGTGAATTGCTGAAATCAACGGTCGCGGTTTTAACCTCGTCGCCCATTGTTATTCTGACGATGGCGATGCCGTTGGTCATGTCGATAGAAGTCAGCGTATAATCGTAGGTCTCGCCCTCGGAGGTCGTGACCTTTCCGAATCCGTCGAAGGTATAAACAACACCGCTGTCCACATCCCGAACGGAGGCATTGTACAGATTGTCGCCCTGTTCCACAGTAAACGCCCGATCGCCGTTGATGAAGGCACGCCGTGTATCGGGATCGCACATAATCAGACGATAGAGCAAGGTCTCACCGGTGGTTTCACTAACGGTCCACAAAATATACTGCCCGTTCTCGTAGATATAGAAGTATCCGGTCACATTATCGCCCGAACAGGACTGAGCCGTTCCGGAAGTCAGGGTACTGTTTGACACACCGTCAAACTCATAGGATGCTCCAAGGGAGTTGGTCCAGGTGCCGAAAAGATCGTCAATGGGGGCGCAATAGATGCCATCGGTGGTCATGTACCAGTCCAACTGCTGGCTGATAACCAGATCACTCTCTCCGATCGCAATCACATAGAATGGAGACTCCAGATAGGTGAAGGTCAGATGACCGTCCTCCAAAACGAAGGTCACTTTTTCTCCGTTGACTCTGCCTTCGAGCGTATTGTCCAATCCCATCGTACCGATCACCAGATTTTCCAGCGAACCGCTCATGCCCCAGGTTCCGGTGAAGGAGGTCTTAATCCGCAGGGTTCTGTTGGCATTTCCCGACAGGGACAGGCAGTAGGCATTGGTCTTTTCATCCCGGTACAGTCTTCCCACATTTCTGCCGCTCTGATAGACGGTCAGATCGCTGCCGGACAGCCGATACTGATACAGCGTCGTCTTACCGTCGCCGTCCGTTATGCTCATGGTACCCATGGAGCCGAGATTTCCTCTGCCGTCGAAGGTGTACAGCCGTCCGCTTTCATCGGCAAGCGTCAGACTGCCGAAAGCATCCTTCCGCTGATATACGGTTGAACTGCCTCCGTCCGTGAGGATCAGCGCAGATTTCGTCTCATCGTAGGAAATCAGGTAGAGCTTTCCGTTGTAGACGAAGGACCCGGACAGCGTCGCCTCATCAAGGGAATAGGATACCGAATGGCCGTCGATTGTCACAACACCCGACAGTCCGGGTCTGCCACCCGTCTCATAACTGCCGAAGCCGTTGAATTCCAGCTGCGTCAGACCGTCCTTTTCGCTGATCCACTGACCCTTGAATTCATCCTCCCGACAGAGGCTGACATTCTGCATGAAGACGGCAAGCGGTCCCACATAAACGGTGGCGTTCAAAGTATCGGAACCCGGGACATAGGAAAGATAACCGAAGACATCCATGTCGTAATAGATGCAGATCACACCGGGGATCAGATTATCCATCGAATAGGTCAGATCGTAGAATTCCACCGTTCCGTTGTCATAGAGATATTCCACACGGGCGATTCCTTCTCCGCTTTCCCCGATTCCGTACAGGTAAAGGGTCATGCCGTAATCGGGATATACCCATGTTCCGTAGTAGCTTCCCTGACGGTAGCAGGTATAACTGCCCTCTGTGGTCGTGACAGAGAGCGTACCGTCGGTAAATTTCGCATTTCCGCCGAAATCTCCCGAAAGGGTAAGGCTTCCGTCATAATTGACGGTATAACTGCCCGATTTCCGTTCCAGAACCGTCTTGCCGGCGGAAGTCAGATAGCCGTAGTATTCATAGCTCCAGCCGCCCGCTCCGTCAAAGGTGAAGACCTTGTTCGCCTTGGAGTTTACGGTCCAGCTGCCCATATAAGCGTCGCTCGGTGTAAGCGCCCCTCCGTCCAGTGTCAGCTTATCACCCGAAATACTGCCGGACAGCGTCTTGTCTCCGAGGGTCACAACAAAGGCATTCTGATCCCGGGTGTAGGTAAAGTCGCTGACCATGCCGTCGACCGTCCGTGTTCCCGTTCCGTCGGGAGCAAAGGTGTACAGGATGTTCCCTGACCGATAGGCGCCGGTCAGGATCTTCTCAACGGACAGCGCAATCAGGGGATTCTTCTCGGTAAACAGGGTGACCGACTCGGTATCATCGTTGACAACTCCGCCGAAAATCGTCAGTTTTCCGTCCTTGACTCTGCCCATGAAGTCGACAAACTGATATTTTTCCATCGAGAGGGTATTCTCGGCATATCGTCCGAAGCGGGCGTCTGCGAAGACCAGCGTCTGCCCGTCGTAGCGGAAGTAGGAGGTCAGAAGGGTCGCTCCGTCGGTATAGGTAAAGCTGCCGTCGGTATTCAGGGTCAGACGGACGGTCTGATCCTTATTGGAGGTCACAATCACATATTCGCCGGCAACCTCTGCGTAGTCGGAAGTTGCGGCATAGATGGTCATGGTATGGGTGGGGACATATCCGTCGGGAAGGGGCATCGTCAGCTCGGGATCGAAGAAATAGCCGTAGGATGTCCGGGTATCTCCTTCGTCGCCTACCAGACCGGTGGGAAGACTGCCGTCAAGGTACCAGAAATACATAGGCATATAGGCATCGAATTCGGTAACCGACAGATTATCCGTCCCATCGAAATTGAAGGTGATATCAAAACTGTATTCATTGTCCTCCGTCAGATTGACGGTAGGATAGGAGCCTTCCTTGAAGACCCAGTCGCAGTCGTTCCAGTGGAGCTTTTCCCGCAGGGTCGCACCGTCGGTCAGATTCAGGTCCCCGTCGGTGCCGCCCTCGGCATAAATGCAGTTGTACACCGTTGCCTCATAGGAAGTATATGCGCCCTCGGTTACCGGTTCCGCACCGCCGAGAACCCCGCCGATCTTTTCATAAGCAGATCCCAGTTCCGCCTTGCAATAGAGCGTGCCTGTGGCAAAGCACTCGGAAACCACACTGTTTTCCGATGCGCAACCGACAACGCCTCCGGCGTAGGCATAGCAATAATATTCGGAATTCTCATGATCGGAAACCGAGCTTTGCGCACCGACAATTCCGGTAGAATAGCAATTGACGATTCCGGTATTGGAAGACATATAGCCTGTAATGCCGCCCGTCCGCATAGCGCCCCGAACATCACCGGTGAAGTAGCAATTATTGATGGAGGCAACGACAAGATTGGTGGAGCAGGCAAGATAGCCGGAAATTCCGCCGGCGCTGAAGGTCATTCCATCCCGACAGCTGATATCCACATCGGAGGCGCAATAGGTCACAGAGGACAGATAACTCATATTGTTGTAATCCAGAGCCTGCTGAAGACCCATAAGACCGCCGACATAAGAGAAATTGTTGGAATCGGCGTAGATTTCCATTTTACCGTTTTCCGCATTGCACAGCAGAAGGTTTCCGCCGATACCGTAGCCCACAAAGGAACCGCAGAACATGGAGGCGTCCTTGATCTCTGCCGAAACGGTATAATCCTTAAGGTTCAGCATATAAACCGTACCGCCCACCGAATTGGAAACATTGGCCTGAAGAATGCCGAAAAGTCCCACATACTGGGTATTGGTGGTGGTCAGACGGAAGTTGGAGATCGTATGACCCGCTCCGTCGAAGTAGCCCGAGAAGTAGGCGTACTCATTCCGACCGTCGCCGATGACTTCAAGCTCCTCGCCCAGAAAATCCAGATCGGCGTCAAGGGTGTAATAGCCCTCCGAATAAACGGTATTGCCCGCATTGACCTGCTCTGCAATGAAGAGCAGATCCACCGGAGAGGTAATGATAAAGGGATCGGTGGTGTCGGTTCCGCCGCCCTCCATGGTCGATTCCATCAGCGTGATGCCGGTTACCTCAATGCGGGTATCCTCTTCCAGAGTCACCGAGTAGCTGTTGTCCGACGGGGTCAGAACTTCCCCGTTGGCAGTGACAACAGGCGTTCCTTCATAAAAAACCGATTTTTGCAGGCTGAAGGATACCGTACTTCCCTCTTCTACCGACGCGCCCGAGCGTTTGTCACAGACAAAGGTGATTCCCGCCTGATCCACGAAGGTCAGCGTAACCTTTCCCTCTTCCTTTGTATCGGTCACAGGAGCCGTGACGGGAGAGGTCACGGGCGGAAGCCCTGTCTGCGTAGTGGCAGAAACATCGGAGGTGTCCGCCGTCGTGGTTGTTGTCGACCCGTTCCCCGTACAGGCAGTCAGTCCCGCCAGAAGGAAAACAAGGACGCAAGCCGTCATTCTTCTGCTTTTCATGTGTATTGTCCACACCTTTCTTCAGTCACCGGATGGAACAACCCGTTTCTCTATCCGAAATCAATTGCTTTCGCAATCCGGTCCCCTCCCATTGAGGGGTAGATCTATATAATACCCTTTAACGGATCATTTTCAAAATTCAGCCGTCAGGCAAGCCAGAGATAGGCAATGCCCACCAGCAGGAGCATCACAACGAGAATCCCCGCAATCAGCGGCAGCAGTGCGCTGATCGCTCCCCGCATCATGGCACGGGACTCTTCCTTTGTCAAAGGAGGCAGCTCCTCGCCCTCCTTTTTCTTCGGATGATACCACCGAAACCCCTCCACATTCATGTCGGCAAAGGTGGTTTCTGTGTCCAGATCATCCTTTTTCTTCTTTTTCTTATCTGCCATGGACTCACTCTTTTTCTCTCCGCAGATTCAGCCAATAAGGGCCGAATCTGCGGAAAACCCGAACTTATTCTTCGGTATGGGTGGGCTTTTCAGCCGTTGTTTCTGCATTTTCAACCGTTTCTGCCGTTTTGGCAGGCATCTCATCATAGAGATGGCAGGCGCAATAGTGACCCTCCTCCACCTCCCGGTAGACAGGGGGAACGCTCTTGCAGATTTCCATACAGTGATCGCATCTGGTATGGAATTTGCATCCCGCAGGGGGATTGACCGGAGACGGAATACTGCCCTTCAGCACAATCCGCTCCTTCTTCACATGGAGATCGGGGACAGGCACTGCCGAAAAGAGCGCCTTGGTGTAGGGGTGCAGGGCATTTTCAAAAATCCGCGCCTTACTGCCGTACTCCACCAGCGACCCCAGATACATGACTCCCACATCGTCCGAAATGTGTTTGACCACCGACAGATCGTGGGAAATGAAAACATAGGCAAGACCCAGCTTTTTTTGCAGATCCTTCAGCATGTTGATAACCTGCGCCTGAATGGACACATCCAAAGCCGACACCGGCTCGTCGCAGATCACCAGATCGGGCTTCAGCGCCAGCGCACGGGCAATGCAGATTCTCTGACGCTGACCGCCCGAGAACTCATGGGGATATCGTTCGTAGTAATGGGGCTGAAGGCCGCACATTCTCATGATCTCCAGCACATACTCCCGATAGTGCGCCTTATCCACCAGTCCGTGCTCCAGTGCCGCCTCGCCGATGATCTCGCCCACCGTCAGACGGGGGGACAGGCTGGCATAGGGATCCTGGAAGATCATCTGCATATGGGGACGGAGCTTGTTGAACTCCCGGTTGGAGATCTTGGAGACCTCCTGTCCCTTGAAAAAGATCTGACCGTCGGTAATGGGATAAAGCCTTAAGAGCGTCCGACCCATGGTGGTCTTTCCGCATCCCGACTCTCCCACAATACCGAGGGTTTTGCCCTTTTCCAGCGTAAAGGAGACATCGTCCACCGCTTTCAGAAGGGACAGCGGCTTCCCGGTCAGGCTGGTCTTGACGGGAAAATATTTTTTCAGGTGTCGAACCTCCAGAAGAGGGGCTTCCTTTTCGGTTCTGACCGTTTGAATCTGATTTTCATCCATTGCCGGACTCCCCCTTCTCCCGGTTCTGCCCGTCTGCATACAGATAGCAGGACACCTTATGGGTCTTTGTAATTTCGATCAGATCGGGATATTTCCCGGCGCATTCCTTTTTGCATTTGTCACAGCGATCCCGGAAGTAGCAGTAATTGGGCATATTGATGGGATTGGGAACGAATCCGGGAATACAGTACAGCGATTCCACATCCGAGCTGACCGACGGCTTGCTCTTTTGCAGACCGATGGTATAAGGATGCATGGGATGGTCGAAAATATCCTCGGTGGTGCCCATTTCGATGATCTTGCCCGCATACATGACCACCACATAGTCTGCCATTTCGGCAACGACGCCCAGATCGTGGGTGATGAGCATAATGGAGCTCTTCTGCTTTTCCTTGATCTCCCGCAGCAGATCGAGAATCTGCGCCTGAATGGTCACATCCAGCGCTGTGGTGGGTTCGTCCGCCACGATCAGCTTGGGGGAGCAGATCAGCGCCATGGCGATCATGACTCTCTGACGCATACCGCCCGACAGCTCGTGAGGGTACTTTTCGTATACGCCCGCCGGATCGGCAATTCCGACTCTCTCCAGCATGGCGATGCTTCTTTCCTTTGCCGCCTGCTTGGAAATGCCCTCAATGTGGAGCAGTGCCACTTCATCCAGCTGATTTCCCACGGTGAACACGGGGTTCAGGGAGGTCATCGGCTCCTGGAAGATCATGGCGATCTCCCGTCCCCGAATGCTCTGCATAGCGGACAGGGGCATCTTTGCTATGTCGTAGACCTTCTCCTCCATCTCGTAGAGGGTGCCTCCGAACTCATTTTTCAGCGGCTTTTTGGAACCGTCCCCACTGTATACGGGGATCTTCCGCCCTTTGGCATCCCGTTTGAAGGCATTGGTGCGGAAGCGGATGGAACCGGACACGATCTGCCCCGAGGGTCCCATGACCAGCTGCATCAGGGAGAGCGAGGTGACGCTCTTTCCGCATCCCGACTCGCCCACGATTCCCACGGTAGCCCCTTCAGGTACCGAAAAGGTCACGCCGTTGACGGCACGGACCGTTCCGGCATCGGTATAGAAATAGGTATGCAGATCCTCGAATTCCACAAGGTTTGCCGGATCCTTCATCTTTGTCAGATAGTCCTTTTCGGCGATTTTCAGCTTTTTCCTTGCCTGATACCGACGGTAGGCGGCACGGTTCTCGGCAGCAATCCGCTTGGACTCCGAGTGAGAGATATAATGAGATTGACTTGATTTCTGTTTTGCCATACGATTGAACATACCTTTCTTCAAAAGTCTCCGATTTTGGCGGATAACCGCATTCCTATGCGGTTATCCCGGAAGAATCTCATCTCTTCGCCTTCGGATCAAATGCGTCCCGCAGTCCGTCGCCCACGAAGTTGAAGGCGAGGATGGCAAGGGTGATGCAGATTCCGGGCGGAACCCAGAAATTGAAATAGTTGGTCAGGTATTCGGTCTTGGTTGCGTAGTTGATCAGCGATCCCCAGGTTGCCGTACCCAAAGGTGCGCCCAGTCCCAGGAATCCCAGCGTTGCCTCGGTCAGGATAATGGAGCCCAGTCCCAGCGTCATGGATACGATCAGCTGAGGCAGGACATTGGGGATCAGGTGCTTGAAAATCTTTCTGCGAACCGAAAGTCCGCTGCATTTTGCCGCCAGCATGAATTCCTGCTCCCGCAGGGACAGGATCTGGCCTCTGACCAGTCTGGCGATTCCCGTCCAGCTGATCAGCGTCAGAATGCCCATCATCAGATACAGACGGGTGATGGTCACGATGCCCAGCGAGGTAAAGGTCGCCGACAGAATCAGCATAATGGGCAGCTGAGGGATACAGTAGAGGATATCCACCACTCTCATAATCAGCTGATCGACCCAACCGCCGAAATATCCGGCGATACCGCCCAGAATCACGCCCAGAATGGTCTCCAGAATCACGACGATCAGACCCAGCGTCAGCGAAATTCTGCCGCCGTACATCAGTCTGGTCAGCAGATCCTTGCCGGTTTCATCGGTTCCCAGCCAATGCTTTGCGCTGATCTTGCCCTTGACATTGTTCTCGGTCATGCTGATGTTCACATCATAGGCAGTCTGAACGACCTCTTCGCCGTTTACGACCACCGTATATTCGATGGGCAGGGTGCTGATAACCTCTGTGGGGGTTTCATCCACCTCCATCTCGCCCCATGGGGAAAGAAGGGGTCCCACGAAGGAAAACAGGAACAGCAGAACCAGAATCACCAGTCCCACCACCGACAGACGGGAGCGGAAAAACCGTTTGGCAATGGTCATTCCGGGTGAAAGAACCTTCACACGGTCGTTGAGATTTTCGCCGTGAAGCTCATCCTCAACAGTGACGAAGGTCTCCTCCTCGGTTTCGCCTGCGCAGGCGGCGTCGCTGTTGATCTGAACCCCATCCTCGGTCGGAAGGTTGTTGTTTTGTTCATCCATACAGAATACCTCCTCCCGTCAGGACAGCTTGACACGGGGGTCAACGACGGCGTACATAATATCGGTCAGCAGGATTCCGGCAACGGTCAGGACGGCAATAAACATATTGTAGCCCATGACGAAGGGAATGTCACCTGCGGACAGGGCGTCGTAAGCCGCCTTTCCGATACCCGGAATACTGAAAATGGTCTCGGTAATCATGGCACCGCCGAACAGACCCGGAAGGGTTCCGGCGAGCATGGTGACCAGAGGAATCATGGTGTTACGGAAAACATGCTTATAGATAACCTTCTTTTCGGAAAGACCCTTGGCTCTTGCCGTGCGGATGTAATCGGCGTTCAGCACCTCCAGCGTATTGGTACGGGTATACCGCATGACCGATCCGATGGACAGCACCACCATGACGAAGATAGGCAGAACCAGATGCCACGCCATATCGGTAATGATGGTAAAGGTGGAGGTGTTCTCGGTAATCCAGGAGGACGAAATGCCGGTGCTGGGGAACCATCCCAGTTCCACCGAGAAGAATTTAATCATCAGGCTTCCGAAGAAGAAGCTGGGGAAGGAAATTCCGATCATGGTCAGAACGGTGACCGTGTAATCCAGCTTGCCGTACTGATTGCAGGCGCTCTTGATACCCAGCGGAATGGCGATAATCAGCTCAAGAATCAGCGAAATGAAGGCGATCATGAAGGATACGCCCATATTTTCGAAGATCACATCGCCTACCGGTCTGCCGTACTTCCAGGAATTTCCCAGATCGCCCTTGAAACAGGAAACCAGCCAGGAGAGATAGCCCTTGAGAATGGGCATGCTCTTGGGAACGGGGATTCCGTTCTCGTCAAGAAGGACCTCTCCGTTTTCATCCGTTTCGTAAATGGGCAGGCCGTTTTCATCCGATTCCACCAGTTCGCAGTCGGCAAGCTCCTGATGCAGGACCGAATAGTTGTCCTGTGCATTGGGATTGCTCCCGTAGAACTTGGTTTCCACATAGGAAAGCGGCATACATCTCAGCAGAACATACAGGATGAACGACACGCCCAGCAGGATAAAAAGGGATAACAGAATTCGTTTCAAAATATATTTAAACATTTTTCTTCTTTATCCTCATTCGTTCAGATATTGGATCCCTTCCGCCCCGAGCCCCGGGGCGGGAAAGGAACTTTGGGTATCAGTTATAGTTGACATCCCAGATTCTGCTGACAACGCCCTCATTATAGGAAGGATTCTGATTCAGGGTGCCGGCGTCAATGATTCTCGTATTGTATACGGCAAGATCGTTTCTCTGGTAGGTGGGAAGCTCGATGCACAGCTGCATGATGATGTCCATAGCATCTGCATAGATCGCCGTACGCTCGTCACGGTTGTTGGTCTCTCTGCCCGCCTCGATCAGCTCGGCAAGCTCGTTGATCCATACCTTCTCCTGATCGAACTGACCGGAGGTATCGTCCAGCATTCCCTGGCAGTACCAGTTCTTGGTGGCGTTGGCGTTGGAATCCTTATGGTAATTCTGATACAGGTCGGGGTCGGCGGCGGTGGACCATGCGGCAGCCCATACCTCCAGACCGCCGGTTGCCAGCTTCTTCAGCGCATTGACATCGGTAGTGGTATGGATGATGAATCCGCATTCATTGAGGAACTCGGCGGCAGACTGGAACATGGCGTATGCCGGGTGATCGGCAGTCTCGCCGGCGATGGTGAAGGTGAATTCCAACAGCTTTCCGTCCTTTTCGAACACGCCGTCGGCGTTCAGCGTCCATCCTGCGCTCTTGACCAGATCCTGAATGACGCTCTTATCTCTGGTACAGGTGTAATATGCCGTTGCATCCTTGGGGTATGCCCAGGAAGTACTGGACATCGGGCGGTAGATCACCTCTGCCAGTGCGGATGTATAGTAATCCCTTACGATGGTAGCGGTGTTCATGGACATCATGATCGCCTGTCTGACCTCGATGTCGGGAATGTATTTGGGGTTCAGACCCACATAACCGTAACCGCTGGTGCGGTAGGTCTTGTAGCCCAGGTAATCCTTATCGACTGCGGCGATGTTGTCCTGCTTTGCGTTGGGTTCGCCGTAGAGAACCTCTTCATTGATAAGGGCGTTGACGATGTTGTCGGAGCTGACGACTCTGTAACGGAACAGGCGGATATAGGCGTTGTGAATGGTCTCTCCGCCGACCGTCTCGAAATACTCGTTTCTCTTGTAGTAGGCGTAGTTGTTATTGTAGAAGCCATCCTTGGTTACATTGTCGCTGCCGCTTTGGTCGGTAGCCTTATAAACGCCGGCGCCTACGGGCAGTCCGTTCTTGGCAGGATCCTTCAGAACCTCATCGAAGAAGGTCTTGTTACAGAAATCCACGCCGAAGTGGCTGACGCCGTCCCACAGTGCGGTCTGCTCTGCGTTGGAATAGTAGTGCATGGGGGCAACGATGAACCCGAAGTTCCAGATGGCCTTGGGGTCGATGCCGTTGATGCGGATCTTCAGCACATCATGCTCTTCTCCGAAATCCTGACCGTCGAAGGAGGATGTCTTATAGGTGGTGATACCGGAAATGGACTTTACGGTTCCCTTGACGCTCTCGTAATATGCGGACATAGCCTCTGCCGCAAAATCGTCAAGAACATTGCTTCCGGTTGCCCAGTAGCTCAGGATGTTGATCAGAGAGGGTTCATAGGAGGTATAGGCATCGTACACGGTGGCGATGGCCTTTTCCTTCATAAGGATGCTTCTGGCGTCTGCCTCGGAGCAGTTATGCGCAGAGGCGTATGCCGAAACCTTGTCGGCAGACAGGGCGGCATTCATCTCGGCAGTCAGCTCATCGTTGACATCGTCCAGACTGGTGACATACTTGCCGTTCTCGTCCTTTTTGGAAACGGTGGCACCCTGGGCGTTGATTTCCTTCTCAACGGTAACCAGACCCTCGATCAGATAGTAGCTCTGCCAATCCTCGGTGAAGGTATATTCGGTATAGCTTTCCAGCGTGCCGAAGTTATTGGACCAGTCACTGCTGATTTCTTCCATGAACAGCTTCTTGGTGGTCTCCAGATCGGCGGTAATCTGAGCGGTCAGCGGTATATCGCCCTCCAGATAGTCGATCATATTGTAGACTCTCTGCTGTGCGCTGCTGTAAAAGCCGCTGCTGATATCGGTATCCGAATCGTCCGCCAGAGAGGGATCCTGCGCCTGATAGGCCTTCAGACCCTGAATATCGGTGGAATAGATGGTGGAGGAGCCGGTGTACATGGGATCCAGATAGACATACAGATTAAACAGCACATCCTTGATGGTCAGATCCACGCCGTCGCTGAACTTGATGCCGTTCTTGATGACGAATTCGTAATCGGTATAGCCCTCGGTATCACCGCTTGCCGTGACATTTCCCGCCGCATCGTACATGGTGATCTTCATGGCAAGTGCCACGGTAGGATAATCGTCACCGCAGACGATATTGCCGTCGGAATCGGTGGTCAGCATGGAAATCTGGGTCATGGAAAGCACGCTTCCGTCGTTGGCAGAGGTGTAGAAGAAGGGATTGAAGTTGCCGTCCAGCGAACCGATGGCAAAGGTCATCGGGTACTCTTCGGGATCATACAGATGCGTTTTCTCGGTATCATCGGGCGTCTTCTTACAAGCGGCGGCAGGCAGTACCATAGCCGCACAGCAAAGAAGGCAAAGAGCAGATTTGAAATATTTCTTCATGTAAATTCTCCTTTATTACAAACAGTCTCCGTTACGAGTCTGATTCAGACGGTTCGGGATAGGTGTAGGTTGCCTCTCCCACAGTGCAAACAACCTCAACCGTGATCTTCCCGTCGGCAAGAGCGGCGCTGTCGCTCTCTGCCGCAGACAGAATCCAGTGAGAATGCTCTCCCTCCTGAAGATTTCCGATCAATGATCCGGCAGGACAGCTGACAGTCATGCTTCCCTTGACCGTGAATCCGTTGATATCGGGATTTTCAGGCATTTCGCCGAACAGGAAATAGACCGCATTGGCGTCACCCTTGAGCATAACCTCGAAGGTTACATCGGTAAGGGTCAGATTGTGCAGAGATGCGCTCTCCTTCAGGGTGCCGAACAGGGAGGTACCCTGACTCTCCACTGCACGCTTGGTCACGCTGAAGCCCGACAGGGTATATCCGTTGCCCTCCACTTTTGCGCCGAAGGTGGCGTTATTGGAGATGGTAACGGCAGCACCGCCCAGATCCACATCGCAGATCAGATAGTAGTTGCCGCTGATCAACGCCTCCAGCATCTTCTTTGCCGAGTCGGCATCGGAAACGATCTTCCAGTCTCCCTCGATAAATTTGGCATAGATCGGATCGGCATCCACACCGTCTTCGGTGACGATAGGCCATGTTACGGGGACGGTACACTCGGCATCGGTATAGTACTGAACAAAGGTATACTGTTTGGACGGCAGACTCAGAAGATTGGAGCCGGTATACTTATCAAACTGTCCCTGGGGATTGGCAGACAGTTCGCGGATGACATCTCCGGCGTTGTACTGAACGCCGTCTTTATCCACGATGGAATCGCCTGCCAACAGAACGGTCAGGGTTTTATCCTTGATCCAGCCGGCATACAGGGTAATCTCCTGTCCTTCGGTCATCTTCTTTGTGAAGTCGAAGGCCTCACCGAGCTTGACGATGCCCTTTGCCTCATCCTCATAGAGGATGTTGCCGTTTTCGTCCAGTGCGGGATAATACCAACCGCCAAACAGATAACTCTGACGCTTGATGGCAATACTGCCGTTGGTCACGGTAACATGACCGATGTCCAGAGGATAGGCGCCGTCCTTGTAACCGATGGTCTTTTCGTCCATGTTGTTCTCGAACAGACCGCCGTTGGCCTTGTAAATGATCTGCGCCTGCACTTCTGACAGCTTGGATTCATCCTTATTTCCGCCGGTCACCGCCGAGTAGACAATTCCTCCGATCACTGCGGCAACGGCAACGCCGAAGACCGTCCATTTGACGATTGCACCGGCACGGTGTCTTTTGGGAATGTCGGAATCCCCCTGACGGTCGGGACCAAACTCTTCCTTTTCGGGGGCATTGTCCCCGTTTCCGGAGGGATTGCCCTCTTCATCGGGACTTTCCGAACCGCTTCCGTTGGGTACGGGTGAAGCACTCAGCGAACCGTCCGATTCACCGGATGCACCTTCCCCGGCGGGGGAAGCCCCGTTTTTATCGGGATCCGGGCCCTTTCCGGAGCCCTTCTTTTTTACAATCAGCAGAATGACAAGGACGATGCCTGCGCATACCAGCACACCGCCGCCTGCCAGCAGAACGATCAGGAGGACGGGGGATTTTTCATCCTCGTCGGAATCTCCGGGTTCTTCGGGGGTAACGGAAGGAGAAGAGGATCCGGTCGCCTTGACGGTGACGGGAATCTGAACCTCTCTGGTCATGCCGTCTCCGTAGCTGTAATCAAAGACCACAAACAGGTCGTACTGAGTCAGAATGCCGTCGGAGGGGGTCTTCAGGATCAGATTGGCAAGATCGGCAGGCTCGGTGGAGCCGTCATCATAGACGACGGTCAGAATCAGACCCTCCATGGAGAAGCTGTCGCCCTCTTTGTAATCCTTGATATAATCCTGATTGTAGGTCAGCGAGCTGATAATCAGCGGGATGCCGAATTTCTCCTTGAGGGAGCGCATCAGACCTTCGATTTCGGTCAGCTTTGTCAGCTGCTCATCGGATACGAAGGCGCGCTGATCGTCGGTCAGGATGTTGTTGTACAGACGGCGGGCTTCCTTAACCTTGTCGGCGAAGGCGGAAATCAGTGCCTTGTTGGTGTCGTTGACTTCCAGCGACGACCAGCCCTTGACGGTGTCCGCAGACTCCAGCGCCTCGATGGCCTCGATAGCGGAGCGGGTCACATCGTCCATCAGCACGCCCAGTGACTCATACTTTCCGAAATAGGTGCGGTAGACATAATTGTCGTAGCCGACGCCGTTTTCGGGATAGCAGATCACAAGCGAACTGGTCTCGCCCACAATGTCGGTATAGCTTGCCATCAGGGTGTCGAAGTTGGCATAGTAAAGACCGTTAATCGCAATCTGAGTACCGGTTGCGTTCTCTTCCAGCAAAGTTTCCACATCATCGCGGTAAACCGTCGCCAGTGTAGGAGCCTGGATGCAGTTAAAGGTATATTTGGTCACTCCGCTGTCGGCGAAGGCAGAAATTCCGATAAGCTTCAGCGAGTAGGGCAGGACAACCTCGGTCATGGCATCGCTCTTCAGACCGCTTACGGCGAATCCTGCGATAACGGCGGTGCCGTCGATGACGGTGTAGCTTCCCTGCTCCGCAATCTTTCCTCCGGGATATGCGGTCAGCTCGTACTGACCGTT
Source organism: Eubacteriales bacterium (assembly GCA_051867915.1). Taxonomy (GTDB): domain Bacteria; phylum Bacillota; class Clostridia; order Oscillospirales; family CAG-272; genus CAKSQF01. The sequence continues at coordinate 18,891 of JBJDZJ010000191.1, read as the reverse complement.
GGGAAGCCTGCGGTACAGAACGCCGTCAACGGCAAAGAAGACGGAATTTCCTTCCTCTACCGTGAAGTCGGTCAGATTCACGGAATCCGCAAATGCGCCGTATCCGACAGAGGTAAGCCCCTGCGGAAGGGTCACGGTAGCTTCCCCGCCGCCGATGAAGGCCATGATGCCGATCTGCTTTGCCGCAGGAATCGACAGGGAGGTATAGGCCGATTGGCCGTTTTCGATTGCGAATGCTCCGTCGCCGATCACCTCGGCGGACAGAAGGTTCAGATCGGTCAGCCCGTTGCAGTTATAGAAGGCCATATCGCCGACGGTGACAATGCGGTCAAGACCGACAACGCTCTTCAGATTGGAACACTCGGCAAAGGCGTAAGGATTCAGGACCGTGACCTTGTTCAGGTCGATTTCTTCCAGGGAGGTACATCCCACAAAGGCGTACGCGCCGATTTCGGTGATACTGTCGCTCAGGTGAACCGATTTCAGGGAGGTATTCTCGTAGAAGGTATAACTTCCCACGGTGACGGCATTTTCGCCGAAGGTCACCTCCGTCAGTGCGTTGCAGAAACGGAAGGTCTGACTGCCCAGCGTCTTTACCGAGGGCAGGGTTGCGCTCTTCAATGCAGAGCATCCCGAGAAGGTTCCGTCCCCCATGGTTGTGATGCCGTCGGGCAGAACCACGGACTTCAGCTCGACGCAGTCGGCGAAGACCCGATTGCCCAGGGTCCGAAGCGAGGTTCCCGCAAAATCCACCGATGTCAGGGGCGTTCCCTCAAAGGCGCTGTCCCCGATGACCGTAACCCCTGCGGGGACGGTAATCCGGATCAGCTTGGAGTTGGCGAAGGTGTTTTCGGCAATGGCGGTGATACCCGAGCCTTCGAAGGTGACGGTCGCCAGCTTGCTGTTCATGAAGGCGCCTGCTCCGATGGTCCGCACCGAAGCGGGAACGGTCAGCGAAGTCACAGAACTTCCTGCAAAAGCATAATCGGCAATGGCAGTCACGCTGTCGGGGATTGTCACACGGGTGGTGCCGGGCAGAACCATCAGAAGAGTGGTCTTACTCCGGTTGTACAGCACGCCGTTTTCGATGACATAGCGGGTGGTTCCGGATGCGAGCTTGATACTAATGTGGTAGAAGGGGGTGCCGAGCAGCTTCAGATTTTCGAAATCAAAGCTGTCGCCGACGGTAATTTCGGTCACCTTGGAGCCCGACAGGATATTCACGCCGAGCGTGGTCAGTCCCTCGGGGATTGTAAAGGAGGTCAGCGCCGTAGAGGCGAAGGCATAGTTACCGATGGAGGCGATTCTGCATCCGCTGTTCACAGTGAAGGTCTGAAGGGCAGTACAGCCTTCAAACGCCCGATCTCCGATGTAGAAGGTGAACTCGCTCTCGCCCTCGGGAAGGGCGACGGTCACACTGCGAAGTCCGGTACAGCAGCTGAACGCACGGCTTCCCACGGATTCTGCCGAAAGCGTCACACTGCGAAGTCCGGTGCATCCGCTGAACATGGAATTTCCGATGGCGGTGAACCAGCCGGTCTTCACATCGGTCAGAGCGGTACATCCGGCAAAGGCTCCGGTTCCCGCCACATGAAGTTCGGACAGATCCAGCGAAGTCAGAGAGGTACATCCGGCGAAAGCATAGGCGCCGATGGTACCGATCTTGGTCATCTTCCGGATCTCACGAAGATTTTCACAGCCGTAGAAGCATTCCCTGCCCAGAGTAACCACCTTAACATTGGAGAGATCCAGCAGTTCAAGAGAGGTACATCCGGCAAAGGCTCTGCCGTAGATGACGCCGATATCGGCATCGGCAATGGGCTGTTCCTCGGTATCCACAAAGGAGATCCGCTTCAGTGCCGTACAGTTTTCAAAAGCTCCGGTTCCGATGGAGGTCACCGACTTCGGAATGACCACCTCGGTAATGGTATCGTTATCCTTAAAGGCATCCTCGCCGATCATCATGATGTTCTTGTCGGTGGGGATCACAACCACGCCGCCGGGACCCTTATACTCGATCAGCGAGTAGTTGCTGACCACATAGGGATCCTCTACCTTCATGGTGACATTGGCGGTATATGCGGTGACTTTGCCGTCCACCGCAATGGACGCCTTGATCACGGCTGTTCCCTCGGCAACGGTTGTGACATTACCCGACTGATCCACCGTCACCACATCGGGATTGGTGGATTCCCAGACCAGCGTCAGGCTGTCGGTGGGATAGTACCACGGATCGGTGACAACATCCAATCGGAAGTCCATTCCGGGGTAGACCTCCACAACGCCCGCAGCCTTCACCAGCGTTCCGTCGCCGTCCTTGATGACGCCGAAGGAGATGGAGGGGGTAGGCAGGGTTGCACTGCCGCCTGTGACGGTCACGGTCAGGCTTCTGCTGACACCCTTCCCGTTGGAGACGGTAATGACTGCACTTCCCTCGGAAAGACCGACAATCTCACCGTTTTTCACATCGGCTACACTGCGGTTGTCCGAGGACCATTTGAAGTTGGACAGATTGGCGTCTCCGATTCCGGCAAGAGCGACGGTATGGGTATTGTAAACGCCGAGCGTCAGCGACTCCTCACCGGGAGCCAGTTCAAAGTCGTCGGAGGCGGAAACCTGGTTTGCGGCAGACAGATTGAGCCAATAAACGCTGTGATTGAGCGCATAGTCATCAATCTCGACATACAGGCTGTCCTTGTACTTCTCGTACAGATCGGTGATCTCGATGGAAACCGTTGTAGTGCCGTTCTTGTTGGAATTGTAGACAGGCGTTACATAATCGGTGGCAAGGATCAGCTCTTCGCCCTCCAGATAGCAGAGCATTACAGACTGGGTATAGTGGTTGTCGTAAACATCCAGATCCAGATAAATTCTTTGTTTTGTCTTGTTGCCGTCCTTGTAGTCGTAGTAACGAACCCGGATATCCTGAAGCATGGGGGCTTCATAGTCAATGGTAAAGTCGAAGGAATAGGTATTCTTGGTGCAGCTGCCGTCCTCATAATCCAGGAAGAATTCGAAGGTCATGGTGTAATGACCGTTGGACACCAGACCGTAGGTAAGGGGATCCAGATCCAGATCCACAAGGGCAGGTCTTCCCGAACCGCCGCCCGAGTAGGCCTTGCTGACACGGTAGACGGTGTCGCTCTCCAGAATCTCACCTGTATCCGCATTGATCAGCTGATAATCCACCGATCTGGCGTTGCGGAGCAGTCCCGCATACAGACCCTTCATTTTATAAGAGGTCATGTAGTTTTCGACATTATCCTCGCCGAAGAACTGATTGAAGCAGGAAAGCGCATTGTGATCTTCCGAGGTGTAAACAGGGTCGGCATCGTCGGGAAGCAGGTAGACATAGCTTCCCATGGGAAGAACAAAGTCTTCATTATAATAAACGGTATACGGCTGAGTCGCCCACACGCTTGCCTGAGGCTTCTCATCCTCAAGTATGGAGGAATCCTGCTGATACTCTGCCAGCTCATAGGCATCGTAGTCCAGCATGGGCGCCCGGGACCAGTCGCCGTAAAAGCCCATAAAAGGCAGTTCCAGATCACACTGTCCCTCGCTGTCGCTGACCAGCTTGGCAAAACCTTCGACGAACATACCGTTTTCAAAGGAATCGTCTATGTATTTCTTCTCGGCATCGGAAAGCGTCAGCGTCAGTTCCACATCGGTGGTGACCCCGGCAGGAACGGTAAAGCTGTACCCCTCCACGATTTCGTTTCCGTTGATTTTCCAAACGGCAGACACATCGTCCAGCAGGTATGCCTGCTCGGCTACCGACAGTCCGTCGATGGCCAGCGTCTCGGTCATGAAGATGGACTGCGGCTTGAAAGAGAGACTGCGGGTGCCGAAGTTGGTGACCTTGAAGCTGACGGTGTAAACGCCGACCTTTTCCTTGTCGTCCCCCAGTTCCACCTTGGGACGGTAGTCGATCTCGGCATTATCGGTCCAGAGGAAGGCGGCGGTGGTCCGGCTGTTATCCAGACTGCCAAGTCCCGCACCCTGCTTTCGGGGTGAATAGGGCAGGCCGTCCTCATCATAGACCGTTGTGGCCGTACTCATGAGCAGTTGATTGACCCTGCGGGTAACCTCCTGAGGGGTCATACCGGGGTTGTTCGTCTTCACATAGCTGCGGATCAGCGCAACCACACCCGCCATATTGGGGGCTGCCATACTGGTTCCGCTCTGCTCGTCGTATCCGCCGGGGACAGTGGAGGTAATCTCTCCGCCGTGGGCGGTGATTTCGGGCTTGAGCTTCAGATCGGGCGTGCATCCCCAGGAGGAGAACTCGCTCATGAAGGGACCTGCCAGGTAGGAGGTGTTGATGGTAATTGTACCCACACGGTTGACCGCTCCTGCGGAAAGCTCCTGTGCGGTATGATTCAGCGCCGCCTCAACCAGCGCATTTCCGACATTCATATCAATGGAAACCGCAGGGATGGGATCCACCACTTCGCCCAGCTGCATACGGATGGTACCCGAGACATTGTTGTAAACGATGATCGCTTTGGCTCCCATGCTCTTGGCAACCTCAACCTTTTCCTTGAAGGTGGTGTCGCCACGCTTGACCAGCGCAATGCGGTTGGGATTTTCTGCAAACAGCTGTTTGATGGCAGAAGTATAATCGGATGCTCTGCCCACGCCCGGAACCACGACATATTCAAATTCCGCCGTCGTTTCGCCCGGCGCCAGCATGGAGGCGATAAAATCGAAGGGGTTGCCGTCCTCGTCGTTGGACTCCTCAAAGAACACGGCAGTGGTGCCGTTGCCCAGCATATAGCTGGACTGCTTACCGCTGATGGAGGCCACCGAAAGAGCCGCCGCAAAGGTGGCGGGAGAGCCGACCGTACCCGAATCGGGGTTGGACGCCAGATTGGTACCGAACACGCCGCCGTAGCCCGAGCTGTAATCGTTGCTTGCGGCGCAGACCAGATTGATGCCCTGATCGCCGATGGCGGTATAGATGCGGTTCATGTACTCGCCCTCATCGTCGCCGTCGTTGGTGGTGGTAAAGCCGCAGGAGGTACCCAGACTCATGTTGATGACATCCACGCCCAGAAGGATACAGTCCTCCAGTGCGGCAAGAATATCCTCTGCAACGGCGCCGCCGAGATCGGGATCCTCCAGATCATCGGTGAATACCTTGCAGATGACCAGCTGTGCCTCGGGGGCAACGCCGATGAACTCTTCGTCCACATGATTGCCGTCCTTGTCGGTATAGCCGCTCAAGTCGTGACCTGCCACGATACCTGCCACATGGGTTCCGTGATTGGAGTAGGAGGGATAGACATCGGCATCGTTATCGGCATAGTCGTAAGCAAAGGGAACTTTTGCGTTCAGATAGACATCTTCTACCGAAAGCAGGTTTCCGGAAAGGGACTGACGCTCCTCGGCGCGAAGATCGTTATCCGCCAGAAGGTCAGCTATATCGGCTTCGGTAAAGCGAACGGAATTGGCACCGTCGGGCATCAGGCTGAAGGCGGCATGGGTGTAGTCCAGACCGGTATCAATGATGGCGACCACCATACCCGAACCGTCCAGACCGTCGGATACTGCGTCGGAAGAGTCATAGACGCCGGTTCCGTACACCTTTGTCACATTGGTGACAGCCGAGGAACCGTCGGAGTCTGCCGACCTGGGATATGCAAAGGAGCCGGCGATAACGACGCTGCTGACGCCCGCCATTTCCCGGATCTCGCTGACATATCGGGTGTTGATTTCAACGGCGACCGCATTGTCCACGGCGGTATAACGGTACTTCAGGGTGTAGTCGATTCCGGCATCGGCGAGCGTATTCAGAAGCTCGTCCTGCTCCCCGTAAATCCGAAGGGTTTCCGCACGGCCCGCCACCGTTTGGGCATAATCGGAGACGCTGACGCCGTCTGCCGCATCGGACAGACTGTCGCCGGTCAGACTGATGATGACCGTTCTGCGCTCATACACCCGGGTCTGACTCGTCGAAAGGACGGAGCCATTGAAATTTTCCTGCATTATCTGCGAAAAATCCATTTGCCCCGTCACATTTCGAAAGAGTTCCTGCGCCTCTGATAGATTATTGCTTGTATTGTATGCGTTTCCGACACTGCCGGTCAGCGTGGAAAATGCCAACAGCAGTGCCAGAGCCAGCACGGTATTCTTCCAATTTTTTCCGATCTTTTTCAAAATAAACCCTCCCGGTCATCCATGCAAAAAAATCAATTCGAATCGTAGGGGGACCCGCAAACAAACCACAAAAAACGGCATGAAGCCGTGCCCGTCTGCCGACAGAGCATCTTCATACACGCACAAAAACCGGTTGTCAGAGTCAAAAGTACATATGCGGACAAGCTGAACCGACAGAATCTGCTCTGTCAATTCAGCAAACTGATTCATCGTTTATTATATACCATTTTTCAACAAATGTAAAGCGTCAAATTGCACGAAAAATCCATTCACAATTTACATATTTTGCATAAAAAATCAACCATTTCGGGATCGAAATGGCACTCTTTCCTGTTTTTTGAACAAACCGTCAATTTTTTTTGAATTTATGGTAAATATCGACTTGCTTTTTTCGGGACAGTTGACTTTTTAAAACGGATGTGCTAAAATACAGAAAAAAGCCCGGAGAAAAGGCCTGTTTTTGCCGTGGCTTTTCATCGGGAATGCCGTTTGGACAAGTAACGGGAGGAATTTTTATGGACGAGAGCTATCTGATTCACAGCGAGAGCGGTCGCTCCCTCTATCGGGCAGTGAAGGATCTGCCCATCTGCGATTATCACTGCCATCTGTCCCCCAAAGAGATCTATGAGGACACCCCCTTTGACAGCATCGGGAAGATCTGGCTGTGGGGAGATCACTACAAGTGGCGGCTCATGCGGATGAACGGCGCCGACGAGACGCTGGTCACCGGGGACGCCGACTGGAACGCCAAATTCGACGCCTACGCCTCTGCCGTGGAACTGGCGGCAGGCAATCCCCTTTACCACTGGACAGCCATGGAACTGGACCGTTATTTTGACATTCACGAGCCGCTGACCGCCGAAAGCGCCGGGAGAATCCGGCAGGCGGCGGACAGAAAGATCGCGGATGAAAAGCTCTCCCCCAGAAAGCTGATTCTCGACTCAAAGGTCCGCTATATTGCCACCACCGACGAGATATGCGACGATCTGATCTGGCACGAAAAGCTGGCGGCAGATGAGAGTTTTCCCGTTAAGGTCGCCCCTTCCTTTCGCACCGACCGTCTGCTGTCCATCCGTGCCGCCGACTATCCCGACTATCTGAAACGGCTGGAAGCAGCAAGCGGTCAGACCGTCCGTTCCCTTGACAACCTGAAAGCCGCCGTCTGCCAAAGACTGGACTATTTTGTCGCCCACGGGTGCAAATTCACCGATGTGGGGATCCCCTGCTTCCCCCTGCCCCTTCGGGACGAGGATGCCGCAAAGGAGGCCTTCGATCAGGCAAGGGTCGGGGACGAGATCAGCGAAATCGGATTTCTCGCCTTTCTCGATCACATGATGCGCTTCCTCGGCGTTGAATACGCCAAGCGCGGACTGGTCATGCAGCTCCATCTGGCGGTATCGAGAAATGTCAACAGCAGACTCTATCGGCAGTGCGGACCGGATGCAGGCGGTGACTGCGCAGGCGATATGATCCCGATTTCCTCCCTGATCGCCTTGCTGGACGCCATCCACACCGAATCCCCCGCAGGACTTCCCGAAACCGTGATCTACTGTCTGAATCCCGCCATGATTCCCGCCGCCGCCACTGTGGCAGGCTCCTTCCCCAAGGTACGCATGGGAGCGGCATGGTGGTTCTGCGATCACAAGAGAGGCATCCGGGAACAGATCGAAACCATTGCCGAAACCGCACATCTCGGAAAGTTTCTCGGCATGCTGACCGATTCCCGATCCTTCCTGTCCTATGCCCGTCACGACTACTTCCGCAGGATCCTCTGCGATCTTCTGGGCGAGTGGGTTGACGGCAAAGAGCTGACGCCCGCAGCCGCAGAAAAGGCGGCAAAGGCCATCTGCTTCGGCAACGCCGCAGAGCTGACCGGAATTGACGCCGATCTGCGCCCGATGGAAACGCCGTAACAATAATATATAAATAAGGAAGGAAAACGATCATGAAAATGACATTCCGATGGTACGGAGAGGACGATCCGATTTCCCTGTCCTATATCCGTCAGATTCCAAACATGAGCGGAGTGGTCACTGCAATCTACGACACCCCCGTTGGTGAGGTCTGGAGTCGCGAAACCATTGCCAAACTGAAAAAAGCCTGCACCGATGCAGGTCTTGAGATGGAAGTCATCGAATCGGTTCCCGTCCACGAGGACATCAAATCGGGCAGAGGCCGACGGGACGACTACATCGCCGCCTACTGCGAAAACATCCGCAGGTTGTCCGAGGCGGGAGTCAAGTGCATCTGCTACAACTTCATGCCGGTCTTCGACTGGCTGAGAACCAATCTGAAAACGGCGGCGGTCGACGGATCGAACGCCCTGTCCTATCGCCATGAGGAGATTGTCTCGCTGGATCCCGCCGACCTTTCCCTGCCCGGCTGGGACGAATCCTATTCCAAGGGCGAACTGGCGGAGCTGATCGGACGCTATCAGAAAATCAGCCACGAAGAACTCTTTGACAATCTGGTCTATTTTCTCAAAAGAATCATCCCGGTCTGCGAAGAGGTGGGAATGAACATGGCAATCCACCCGGACGATCCCCCGTGGGACATCTTCGGACTGCCCCGAATCATCTCCAAAAAAGCGGATTACGAGTGTCTGTTTGCGGCAGTACCCTCCAAACGAAACGGAATCACCTTCTGCACCGGCTCTCTGGGAGCCGATCCCGACAACGATCTTGTCTCCCTTGCCTATGAGTATGCAAAAGAGGGGCGGATTCACTTCGCCCATCTGCGCAACATCCGCTACACCGGAGATCACTCCTTCTGCGAGTGCGGACACCTGTCATCTGCCGGATCGCTGGATCTGTACGCCATCGTCAAGGCGCTGTCGGACGGCGGCTTTGACGGATATGTCCGCCCCGATCACGGCAGGAATATTTTCGGCGAGGACGGAAAACCCGGCTACGGTCTGTACGATCGGGCGCTGGGCGCCGCCTATCTCAACGGCCTTTTCGAAGCCGTGGAAAAAGCAAAGAATCAAGCATAACGGGAGGTAAAAGCAAAAATGAACATGAATTTACCCTTTCAAGTGGATTTGTCCGATAAAACCGTCGCCATTACCGGAGGCGGCGGGGTTCTGATGAGCGAGTTTGCCAAGGCGCTGGCAGCCTGCGGCGCAAAGGTGGCCATTCTGGACATCTCCGCCGACGCCGCAGAGCGGGTGGCGGCAGAAATCGGAGAAAATGCCATTGCTGTCCCCACCGACTGCCTGAATCGGGACTCCATTCTTGCCGCCAAGGCGACCGTTGAGCAAAAATTCGGCAAGGTCAACTACCTGATTAACGGAGCGGGCGGCAACAATCCCCGCGCAACCACCTCCAACGAATACCATACCTCCGATCTGCCCGAGGACACCAAATCCTTCTTCGATCTGGACCCCTCCGGCATCGAATTTGTCTTCAATCTCAACATCCTGTCGGCATTTCTGGTGACTCAGGTCTTCGCCGCCGACATGACAAAGACAGGCGGCACCGTTCTGAATATTTCCTCCATGAACGCCTTCCGACCCCTGACCAAAATTCCCGCATACAGTGCGGCAAAGGCGGGAGTCTCCAACCTGACCCAATGGCTGGCGGTCCACTTTGCCCCCGTGGGCATCCGTGTCAATGCCATCGCCCCCGGATTCTTCGTCACAAATCAGAACCGCAGTCTGCTTTTCAACGAAGACGGAACCCCCACCGAGCGCACCCATAAAATCCTGTCCCATACCCCCCAGAACCGCTTCGGCGAGGTGTCCGACCTGATCGGCACCCTGCTCTGGCTGTCCGACGACCGCTCCAGCGGCTTCGTCACGGGAACCGTTATCCCGGTAGACGGCGGTTTTGCCGCCTATTCCGGGGTCTGATCCCGAAAAATTCATCCGGACATCAAGAGAGGAAAGACAAATGGAAGCCATTGATATCATCCGACAGTACCGGATTGTTCCCGTGGTCACGCTTCACCGCATCGAGGACGCCCTTCCCACTCTGGGAGCTATGCTCAGCGGCGGACTGCCCATTGCAGAGATCACCTTCCGCACCGACTGTGCGGCAGACGCCATCCGTCAGGGAATGATCACCTTCCCCGACATGACCATCGGAGCGGGGACGGTGCTGAACCGCATACAGGCCCGGCAGGCCATCTCCGCCGGCGCCACCTTTGTGGTCAGTCCGGGATTCTCCGCCGAAGTGGCAGACACCTGTGCGGAGCTGGGTGTTCCCTACATTCCGGGATGCGTAACCCCCACCGAAATCATGACCGCCCTGTCTCACGGGATTGATCTGGTGAAGTTTTTCCCCGCAGGAGTGTACGGCGGACTGTCCGCCGTCAAGGCGCTGTCCGCCGCATTCCCCTCCGTTTCCTTCCTGCCTACCGGAGGCATCGGCGAAGAGGATCTGACCGAGTATCTGGCATTTCCCAAGATCGTCGCCTGCGGCGGATCCTTCATGATGAAGGGCGACTACGATCAGATCGCCAAAAACTGCAAAAAAGCCGTGGAAATCGCCTCCAAACGGGGCGCATCCATGTGAAACAGGGAGAGGAGCGGATCATTATGATGAAACCGGTTCGTTTCGGCATTATCGGCATCGGCAATATGGGTTCCGCCCACGCCCTGAGTCTGCGGGACGGCAGGATCGGGAACGCCGTTCTGACCGCCGTCTGCGACATCTCCCCCGATCGTCTACGCTGGGCAGAGTCCAACCTCCCCGGCGTCCGCACCTTTTCCGACCACCTATCGCTGATGGACAGCGGATGCACCGACGCCGTCCTCATCGCAACACCCCACTTTTTCCACCCTCCGATGGCCGTCGACGCCTTCGAACGGGGACAGCATGTCATGACCGAAAAGCCTGCCGGTGTTCGGGTCAGCGATGTGGAGCAGATGATCGCCGCCGCAGACGCCTGCGGACGGAAATTCGGCATCATGTTCAATCAGCGCACCAATCCCCTGTTCCAAAAGGCAAGAAAACTGATTCAGGACGGCAGATTGGGCGTACCCAAGCGGCTGACCTGGATCATCACCAACTGGTACCGCACCCAAAGCTACTATGATAGCGGCAGTTGGCGGGGAACCTTCTGCGGCGAGGGCGGCGGGGTTCTGCTCAATCAGGCACCCCACAATCTGGATCTGCTCCAGTGGATTTTCGGGATGCCGAAGTCGGTCTTCGCCATCTGCAACGAGGGACTCTACCATCACATTGAGGTAGAGGATCGGGCGACCCTGATTCTCGACTATGCCAACGGGGCTCAGGCTCAGTTCATGACCGCCACCGGAGAATATCCCGGCACCAACCGTCTGGAAATCATGGGCGATCGGGGCAAGCTGGTTCTGGAGGACGGAAAGCTGACCCTTTGGGAATGCGGATTCTCCGAACGGGAGTACTGTTTTACGGCCGGAAGCTCCTCCTGCGAAAGTCCCTGTACCGTCAGCGAATTTGTTCCGGACACTCCGGAAACCGCTCACAACGGCGTGCTGAACGCCTTTGTCGGCGCCGTGTTGCGGGATGAACCTATGATCGCCGACGGCAGAGAGGGCATCCGGATGCTGACCCTGACCGATGCCGCCTACCTGTCCTCCTGGACGGGCAGAAAAATCGAACTGACCGAGGACGGCAGGCTTTCCCCCGCCGACAGTGAATCCTTCAACCGTCTGCTGAAGGAGAAGCAGGAAAAATCCAGTCTCCGTCCCGCCGTCCCCTCCTTTGCCGACGGAAGCGTCAGCCCCCGATGGCAGGTCAAGTGGTAAATGATAATTCAAAAAATCCTGTGCAAATAAAGACATTTGCACAGGATCTCTTTTTGTACAGAATCGCCGACTATCCCCGATACCGATCGACGATCGGTTCCACTACCGAGGAAATTTCGCTCTCGATGAGCAGAATCTCCTTCTCGTACAGGTCAAACAGCCGAGTACCGCCGCCAAGCAGATAGCCGACCAGATAAACCGTCGCCGAGTAGAAGCGGTCGGGGAGCGGAAATATGGAGTTTTCCTCCAGTGGAAGCGACAGCGGCTCCTGACCGTAGGGATTGTAGCGCAGTGCCAGCGCATACAGACTGCACACCGCCGTATCAAGTCCCCCCGGAAATCGCTCCTTCAGGGATTCAACCACCGGGGCGGTGTCCGCCGTGGTTTTCGTCACCGTTTCGGCACTCTTCCCGCTTTCGGACTCCGATTCGCCGCTCACCCGTTCACTGCCCGTGGACGAGGATGCACTGTCGGAGTGGGTACCGGAAGAAGTTGTGGATGTGGTTTCGGAGGAGTTTCCCGACGCCGTTTCAGACAGTGTCTCGGTCACCGTCACCGTTTTCTCCGCCGCATCCTCCAGGGTAAAGAGACTGAGAACCCCTTTCCAGAGTTCTGAACAAAGCATAGTATCACCAATCCTTTCATATAGGGAAGTCTGAGGGGATTTTTGACCCGAAAAGGCGAATCATAATCCCCCGGACTCCGTCAGAACCGATCAGGCAACCGAGATGTTCAGAAGAACCAACTCTTCGGGGTATACCAGCTTTGCGCCGTAGAGATGCAGACCCTTCACCGCATCGGCAAACCGCTTTTCGGGACGGTAGGCCTCCACCATGTTCAGCTGATCGGCATAGGCAATGGCACGCTTGGTGCGTGCAAAGCACTTGTAGCTTCCGGCACTGTCCTTGACAATGTTGTTGGAAACATAGATGTCAAAGCCTACGAAGGTCCCCAGATAGCCGTTGAACATGGCATCCCCGTTGTCGGTGGACTGCAGAATCTTCGCCTTGAGAATCAGGGCGGCAACGGCGGGAGAAACCTCCAGAACCGTCTCGGTATTGCTGTTGACATTGTTGGACAGCAGCTTTTCTCTCGCCTGAATCAGAAGGTCGATGATGTCGGTGTAGGATGCCGACGCCTTGGTGATGGTATTGTCTGCCGTCGCCTCGGTGTACAGGCTGTAAATGTAGGCATCGGCATCGTCCGCAATGGCATTTGCCGCCTCGCGCATAGCCGCCTGAAGAAGATTGCTCTTGGCCTGAGTCTTGTCCACATCGTCGATCTGAAAGTTGAAGGCCTTGGCACGGCTGATGGTCAGCGTGACCGAACTGTCGTTCATGGTGGCAGGTGCGCTCATATCGGTGTTCTTGGTGTAGTCGAAGACGCTGACCGAACCGATGGAGCAGATCTTCACACGGTCGCCCATGCCCTTGATACTGCCCTCAAATTCACGGTTGCAGTTCTTGACGCCGATGTACTGTTTTTCCAGCGCCTTTGCCAGCGTCTCACTCCAGACTGTGGGAATAAAATTGGTAATCGCCATAATTCATTTCTCCTTTTCTGTTTTCGTGGGAAAACGCCGAATCCGTCGGAACTTTGGCAAATCGTGCCTGAATGCTCGGTATTTATCCAAAACGACCCCAATCGGCGTATTCCCCATTTACTTGATTCTCCCGATGCTTTTCAGGATGGTTTTGTAGTTTTTCCGAACCTCTTTCGGGGACATGGCACGAATCTGGTCCAGGGTGAAGAAATCTTCCGTTTCGGAGGATCCCGACACACTTCCGGCAGACCGTTCGGCTGCAGACTTTCCCGCAAACTTTGCGGTCTTTTCCGCAAGTTCAACTCGTCTGGCATACAGGGCGTAGGCGGCAATCAGTGGGATCCCCTGTCTGTTGGCGTCCTCCCGGACGCTGTCCGGAATGTCGTCCCTGTCCACATCCGGGAAGAGCTCAGAGAAGATCGCCGCTTCCCGATCCGCTTCTTCACGACATCGGATGAGGGACGAAAGTCGCTGTATTTCCTGCCGACTCGCCTCAAGCTCCGCTTCAAGGGATTCGATCCCCGGTTTTTCGACGCTCTCATAACAGACTTCCTCCGTCGGCATCGGACTTTGTTGTTCGTTTTCCATTGGATTTTTCCTCCTTTTCCTTGGCAATGGCTTCCTCAAGCAGCAATTCCTTGTCGGGAATGATGCCGTCGGGCAGCCGCATCAGATACTGGGACAGACTGATATGCCCGCCCGAAAGCAGACTGTTCAGTGTGGACATCTGCAGAGTGCCGGAATACCGACGGCTTGCCCCCGTCTGCGCTCTGGCGATCAGATGGGACAGATTCCTGTCCCCCAGATTCAGCACGGCAATTTCCTTCCGATCCGACACCCGTCTGACGGCGGGCAGATACTCCCGCTCCATCTCCAGCCAGATCATGGCAAGCTCCTCCAGACAGTGGCAGAATTCGGAACGCACATTGTCCAGTGGCTGATCGGCGGTTTCCCGCAGCGTGATGATCGCCGAGGTATTGGTGGGATCCACCTCGCCCAGCGCCGTTTCGGTTGCTCCGGCAAGCTCCTTGGTGTAGGTAATAACACGGTCAATGATGTCGATGTAGCCCTCCTGCATCTGTCCCACGCCCACCGTGGTGACGGCGCCCGACACATCGCCGCCCGACAGCACGCCGATGGCCTGACCCACTTCATTGGACCACTCGGGGATCAGACGCTTGTCGTAGATCACCTTGGAAAAGGCGGTGTCGGTCATGTGCTTCATTTCCATGGCGAAGGCTTTGTTGATGTACTTCTGATTTCCGATCAGCTCGCTGATGGGAGAGGAACCGTGAAAACAGTTCTTCGTCCGCTCCCATGAGAAGGTAGCGACGGGATAGCGGCGCAGACCCGTCACGGCAGATCGGATCACCAGATTTTTGGTACATTTTTCAAAAACCACATATCCGTCGGCATTCCGGGAAAAACGGATCAGATAATCGGCCTTCGCCGCCGACTCGTCGGCATTTTCCATAGAGCCGTAATCGCCCGCCTGATCGCCGTCTGCCTCATCGGGAACAATCCTTGCCGCCTGCTCCGGACTGCACCCGGCAAACAGCGCCTCTTTTCTGAGCTTGTCCACCCCGCATCTGCCCGACAGCAGGATGAAATCCTGGGACTGAATGTCGGACAGGTTCATATCCGCCGCAAACAGATTCACATTGTCGATGACCGACAGGCGGATGTCGCCGGGGTGGCCGTCAGCGGACAGGAGGTTTTCGTCGTACCAGGCATAGAAGACGCCGTCTCCGCAAAGGATGGAATCGGTCAGAGCCTGCCGAAGCAGTCTGTCAATCCCCTGCCGTTCCCAGCAATCTGCCCGATAGTCGGACAGCAGGGACAGCGTTTTTGCCAGCTTCCGCTTGGCGGGCGAGTCCTCCCGCAGATCGGCAGACGGGTCCTCGTACCGCAGATCCATCCGATAGTTCATGATTGCCGATACCAGATAGTTGACCACCCGGCGGATCAGATTGAAGGTGGGGGTGGGAAGTCCCTCAACCGAGACCCCCTTCCACTGATCGCCCCGATAGAAGCGTTCGTTTTCGGACACCCGGGAATACAGCCCGATCTGACGCTTGAAATCCTTCCCGTTTTCGTATGCCTCCCAGACAGAGGCAAGGAGGTCTGCCTTGGAGGTTTGCTTTTTTTTCATTCCGCTTTCTCTTCCTTTCATAGGATCCGATGCAATCCGATAATCGGATCAGTAATCTGCCAATGTTGGCATCCGATCCTCCCCTGTGAAGGATCGGTAGGGTGAAAATTCCTCCTCGCAGACCTGCGGCGGGCGAAGGTAGGACATAACTCCGTAGCGAAGGGCCTCGGGCGAGTGGGTAATGTCATGCGGTGTTCCCGAGACATCCTCGGGATGCAGACGGTCGTGACAGAGGGCAGGCAGGGAGGAAATCAGATTCCGACAGGAGGAAAAAATCCGAAGTTTGGGCGGATTCTCTTCGCTTTGCGACAGAAACTCCCTGAGACTTCGCCATCCGATAATCCGTCGGTTGTCGGCTTTGATCAAAGGCGGAAGAGAGGGATTCCCGCTCATGATGGCAACCCCGCTTTGACCGCTGTCCTGCCGTCGGTTCCAGAGATCGGGGGAGGCGGCGATGTAGGAGACAGCGTCGTCCCCGTTTTCCCGTACCACAGCCTCTGCCGCCCCCGACAGAGTAAGCCCCGATCTGCAGTACTCCCGATAGACCCACAGTCCCCCTTCCGGATCGGCGGCGAACCAGAGTACGGCAAGCATATCAAATCCGTAGTCCAGTGCGCAGAACCGCTCCCATTCCTTCGGAATGGAAAAAGGCGTACAGACATGAGTTTTTTCGGAGAATTCGGTGAAATACTGTCCCTCAAACACATCCCAGCTCCCGTCCAGCCAGGCACGCCTGAGACTGTCGGGCAGGGATTTCAGCGCCTCCAGATATCCGGGATCGGCATCCAGAAGGATTTTGTTATCATACACCCTTGCGGGGATAAAACGGTAATCGTCGGGATTCTCTCCGGGACGAAAGTTCCGATCCACAAACAGCCGCTTGACCCAGGCATGACCGACCCCTCCCGGGTTGCAGGTCAGATACATCCGCTTGGGGAAGCTGTTGGCTCCCCGCAGACACGCCTTCAGAGTGGTGAACTGGAATTCGGACAGCTGGGTCGCCTCGTCCAGAGCGATGATGTCGAACTCCTGTCCCTGATAGCGAAGCACATCCCTTTGGGCATCCATGTAGCCGAGCAGAATTCGAGAGCCGTTCGGAAAATGAAAACATTTCTGCTGTTCCCTGTAAGTCACAAAGCTGCCAAGCTCGGAAAGCAGGGGATAGAGATGGTTCTCCCGAAGCTCGGGAAGACTGCGTCGGACCAGAAGGATGCGGATTCCGGGATAGTTCAGACAGAGCAGGACCAGTTTTCGTCTCAGCGCCCAGGATTTGCCGCCGCCTCTGGCTCCTCCGTAGGCAGTGTAGCGGGCGGTGGATTCGAAGAAGAGCTTTTGCCGACCGTTCGGCACTCCTGTAAGGCGGATCACCTTTCCCTTCCGATCTGCCGCCGACTGCTTTTTACCTGCCATCGCTGTCAGGATCCTGTTCGCAGATGATTCTCACGGTGTTTCCCCCATCGGTGCCGCAAATGGAGCTGGTCAGCCCGGCAAGATAATTCATATTCGCCGCACTGTTGGGAAATTTGGTGTTGAGAGCCTCATCAATGAAGGTGGATTGCGCAATGTCGAACATCAGGGGGTAGATTTCCGAGAGAGCGGCAAAATCGCTTCTCGTGATGGCACAAAATCTGCAAAACCCTGCGGCGTTGGGCAATCTGCGATGCTTTTCATCCAGATTGCAGTGTTTGATGTAGCTCTTGAGCTTTCTGCGAAAGACCGCCTCCGATGCAAAGGCAGGCGGATTCTTTGTCTGTGCATATGATTCCATATCCAATGTTTTTCCTCCTTTCCTGAGTCCGGTCTTCCCTTTTTTCGGGAAAACCCTGTTTTTCGGATTGCAAGGGCATTATAGCACGCTCTTTCTGCAAGTACAGTAGCAGATTGTCTGATTTTCGAACAAATGTTCTTTCAATTTTTTAGAATCCAAAGGAAAAAATCAGCGGCATTTTCATAAAGTGATTGACATTTGAAGGGAAATATGCTAGAATAACATGGGTAGATGCGAAAGTCTTGGAGGAGGGAGCCTATGTTCAGACAGCCGTTGGCGGATGCCATGAGACCCAAAACCCTGGACGAAATGGTGGGACAGCCCCATCTGTTCGGGAAAAACGGGATTCTGCGCCGGATTCAGAGTCAGGGCGCACTGCCAAACATGATTTTCGCCGGTCCTCCCGGTACCGGAAAGACCACGGCGGCAAATATTCTCGCCGCTTCTTCCCAAATGGCCATCCGCACCCTGAACGCCACCACCGCCTCCCTCTCCGACATCAAGGAAATCTGCGCCGAAACCGGCGGCATTCTGGGATCCGGCGGCATTCTCCTGTATCTGGACGAAATCCAGTACTTCAATAAAAAACAGCAGCAATCCCTGCTTCAGTTCATCGAGGACGGACGGATTACCCTGATCGCCTCCACCACCGAAAACCCCTATCTGTATGTCTACAACGCCATCCTCTCCCGCTCGGCGGTTTTCACCTTTCACAGCGTGTCTGCCGACGACATGCTCCCCGCCCTGCGCAGAGGACTGGATTATCTCTGCCGTCGGGACGGCAGTTCGAAGACCTGCACCGATGAAGTATTGATGACCGTGGCCTCGGGCGCCTCCGGAGATGTGCGCAGAGCCTTGAATCTCCTGGAGAACTGCTATCTTTCCGCCGACGGTGCCATCACAGACGAAATCGTCAGCGGCTTCACCGAGCATACGGTGGGCAATTTCGACAAGAACGGGACGGTTCACTACGATCTGCTGTCGGCTCTTCAAAAATCCATTCGGGGATCCGACCCCGACGCCACCCTGTTCTACCTGGCGAGAATTCTGGAGGGCGGCGACCTGATCGGCGCCTGCCGACGGCTGAGGGTCATTGCCTCCGAGGACATAGGGCTTGCCTATCCTCTGGCGGCGGCCGTGACCGAAAGCTGCGTCCAGTCTGCACTGGCGCTGGGAATGCCCGAGGCCTCCATCCCCCTGTCCAATTGCGCCGTCCTGCTGGCGACCTCTCCCAAATCCAACAGTGCTCATATCGGCTATACCCTTGCCGCCGCCGATTTTGCGGCGGGACTGGGTCAGAACATTCCGAAACATCTGCGCCAGTATACCAATTTTGACGGCTACAAATACCCTCACGACTACCCCGATCACTATGTGGATCAACAGTATCTCCCCGACGATCTGAAAGGGAAAAAATATTACACCTTCGGTCCAAACAAGACCGAGCAGGCGGCAGAATGCTATTGGGATAAGATCAAAACCAAGAAAACAGACAAATAAATAAAATAAACGGAAAAACCGATTCAGAAAGGAAG
>JBJDZJ010000190.1:0-5187 GCA_051867915.1 Eubacteriales bacterium | reverse complement strand
GCAATGGCAACTTGCGGATATGAATATGTGATGACAAGCACGCAAGCCGACGAGCTGGCATGGCGGTTCTATGAGAAACTCGGATACCGCAAGGTCGGCGGATTCTTCCCGCCCGAGCAGGAAGCCGAAGAATGGATGTATCTGAAAAAACTGGAGAACAGCGACTGAGGATTCGGAACATGATCTCTGCTCGGACATGGCGGGTTTCATCACGGGTGAGAATATCTGCATTGACGGCGGTATGACCCGTCAGATGATCTACCACGGCGATCATGGGTGGACGCTTGACACCTAAAAACAGTCGATTGAGGAGATTTATATGAAAAACATTCTTATTACTGGCGTATGCGGAGGCATGGGATATGCCGCCGCAAGGCAATTCACCGGGGCGGGATTCCGGGTCTTCGGCATTGACCGCCGCCCGTCGTGTGATCTGCCGATTGACTATTTTTGTGCCGATATCACCGATCATGATTCAATTGATGAGGTGTGTGCCAAGATTTCAGCCGAGACGGGAAAACTGGATGCTGTCCTGCATTTTGCTGGAATCTATAATCTCGATTCGCTGATTGAGATAAGCGAGGAAGAGTTTGTCAGGATTTTCAATATCAATCTGTTCGGCATCTATCGTGTCAACAAAGCATTTGTACCGATGTTGGATAAGGGCGGACGAATCGTTATCACTTCAAGCGAGCTTGCACCGCTTGATCCTTTGCCGTTTACGGGGCTTTATGCGATAACCAAGAGCGCAGTGGAAAAATACGCTTATTCGCTTAGAATGGAGCTGAATCTTCACGGAATATCGGTCAGCGTGATACGCCCGGGTGCGGTGAGGACCGGTATGCTCGGCGTTTCAACGGCGGCACTTGAGGATTTCTGCCAAAAAACGAAACGCTATTCTTATAACGCCGTGAATTTCCGGCGGGTCGTTGATTCGGTTGAGACACGAAATGTGACCCCCGAAAAGATTGCCGAAACTGCCTTCAAGGCAGTGACCGCAAGGCGCCCGAAGTATGTCTATAACATAAACCGCAATCCGTTGTTGAGGCTTTTGAATGTACTTCCGAAGCGGATGCAGGTTTGGATCATTACGAAAATTCTGAAGTAAATACTGTCAGCGGACGAATCGCACAATATCCCGTGCAGTATCAGACCATGGAACGGGAACCGCACATGTAAACCTACGCCGGCTGGACGGCACAGAATATCCGGCATGTGGCAGACACCTGTAATGGGGGCAAAACAAATGATTCATCGGAGGAAGTAAGATAATGAGTCAAATTACATTGATAAACGGATCATGTGCAGACCAAAATGTTGATGCCGTAGTGAATGCTGCCAATAATCAACTCAGGGCGGGTAGCGGAATCTGCGGAGTAATCTTTGGAAAAGCAGGAATGTCACAGCTTACTGCAGCTTGTTCAGGCTATAAAACGCCATTGAAAGATGGTTCGGCTGTCATTACACCTGCATTTCAAATGAAGAATGCAAAGTACATCATTCACGCTGTCGGTCCGAATTTTCAGTATACGCCAAATGCGTTCAAAGAACTGTTTGAGGCATATTTCAATTCATTATTGGTGTTGAAAGAAAACAATCTTCACAGCATTTCATTTCCGCTGATTAGTTCGGGGATCTTTGCCGGAAACCTTCAAAATCCCGTTGGTGAATCAACAAAGCAATGTTGCCGTGCATATAACAAATTTGTAGCGGATTTTCCCGACTATGATATTGATGTTAAGGTCTGTGTATATGCCGCTTCAAAAATAAGCGAGGCACAATCGGTATTTGACCGTTTGACAAATAAGGAGCGCAGAATATGAAAAATGTTAAAATCACCGTCATTCGCAAAGCACGGTATGACGATTTGATTGAAAGATATGAAAATCCGATCGAGCACGCCTGCGATCTTTGCGAAGGACAAGTTTTTATTTGCATAGGCTGGCAGAAACCCGACGGATTTTGCGATAGTGCATGGGAAACCGTTTCGCCTTTCGTGATGACTCTTGCTCACGGCGGCGGAAACTTTTATGACGGCTGGATGAAAAACGAAAAATCAGCCATGATCTCTTGCAATGACGGATTCAGACCGGTTAGTTTTTTGCTTGAAGTTTGCGATTGACAAACGAGATGTCGACTGATGACATATGTATAATAAAGAATTGAACACATTTTACACGGCAGACCGAGCCGATTGGAGAACATGGCTGTCGGAACATTTTGAAACAGAGCATGAGATTTGGTTTGTGTTTCCCATGATGGCATCGGGGGAGGGCAGACTTTCCTACAATGATGCCGTAGAGGAAGCACTTTGCTTCGGTTGGATTGACGGCATTATCAAAAATATTGATGATACACACCGTGCGCAACGCTTTACACCGAGAAAAAAAGGGAGTTCGTATTCAAGACCGAATATTGAACGGCTCATTTGGCTGGAAGAAAACGGAATGATACATCCGAAAATCAGGGAGAGCGTTTTGCCGATCATTCGCACACCGTATGAATTTCCTGCGGATATTCTCGCGGCGGTGAATTCGGATGCAGAGACATGGGAGAATTTCAGAAATTTCCCCGAGGTATACAAGCGCATACGCATTGCATATATTGATGCCGCACGAAAACGGCCTGCCGAATTTGAAAAGCGACTCGGCAATTTTATTGCCAAAACCAAGGCGAATAAAATGTTCGGGTACGGTGGGATAGATAAGTATTTTAAGTGATGTGGAGATACTATGAAAAAAGCGGTTTTATACATCCACGGGAAAGGTGGTAACGCTGCCGAAGCCGAGCATTACAAGCCGATATGTGAGGGCTATGATGTATTCGGAATGGACTACAAAGGCAGCACGCCGTGGGATACAAAAGAAGAATTCCAAAATGTATTTGATGCTCTGGTGAGCGAGTATGACCAAGTAATCCTTATCGCCAACAGCATCGGAGCATTCTTTGCGATGAACGCACTCGGTGACCGAAAGATTGAAAAGACACTCTTTATCTCGCCTATTGTCAATATGGAAAAGCTGATCACCGATATGATGATGTGGGCGAATGTAAGCGAATCGGAGCTGAAAGAAAAGGGCGAGATTTCCACCGATTTCGGTGAGGTTCTTTCGTGGGAATACCTTTGCTATGTCAGAGAACACCCGATAAAATGGTCTGCACCGACCGAAATCCTGTACGCAGGTCAGGATCATCTCACATCAAGAAAAACAATAACAGAGTTTGCAGAGCATTACGGTGTAGGTCTTACCGTTATGGAAAACGGCGAACATTGGTTTCACACCGAGGAGCAAATGCGCTTTCTTGATGCATGGGTATCGAACTGTATCAAGATGAGGAATGGCATCATAAGAAAGTGAGAGAAGCCGAACGCACCGGAGCCCTTGTAACAAAAGAGTCTGTGCGGAAAGTAGGTAAAAATGATTTATAAAAAATCGGAAGAACCCATAACCTGTATTTCTGACGGGCGAACGCTACCCGGATTTCGGAAAAAGTCCTTTCTTCTCCCTTTTGCCGGAGGGGAAATCTGGTTTGAGCATTTGGACGGAATTTATCAGTATTCCGAGCTTGCCATCGAAAAACTGCGTATGGACAGCCCGGCATTTCACCGTCCGTCGTCTTCGGCTCATATCGCATTTGTTCTGGATGAGACGGTTATCACAGATGAATTGATCCGGCAAATAGCGGATGAGTTGCTTCATACAACCAAGCATTTTATGCGCATTGCCATGATCGGAGCGGACAAAAATGCCCAAAGAAAACTGAAAAAAGTCCTTTCTGGAGCCGGTTTTGCGTTGAAATTCTTTGACGGTATCGACCCGGCAAAGGAATGGCTTGTCAGTGAAGTCATGTGAGTGAGTTAAGAGTGCTATTTGTGTGACAGAAAAGAGAAATGTATGAAATAACCGATAAATAAAGAATTTTCTCCCTATTCCCGCTTTGCGCCGCCGATAAAAACGCCAAGATGGCAGGTTGGATGGGCTCGATGATAAAGTTGCCGCAGTGGATTTGGCGTGACTGCGAGCTATCGGTGACGAAAAAATCAGTCCAAAGTTACGATGGCGCAGAGGTTGAAGTGCTTTTTTCGATCCTTACGGTATCAAAGAGCCTGCACCCTGTCTTGTCTATTACCACGGCGGCGGATTCATCTTTGGCGGTGCTGGCTATCACTACAAGTTGGCGAAACAGTACGCAATGGATTTGCCCTGCAAGGTTGTGTTCGTGCAGTACCGATTTGCACCGAAAAATCCGCATCCTACGCCTTCTGAGGATTGCTATGCGGCACTCCGCTGGACTTTTGAGAATGCGGAACAACTGAATGTAGATAAAACCAAGATTGCCGTTGGCGGTGACAGTGCAGGCGGTGCGCTTGCGGCGGCTGTATGTCAGATGGCACGAGACCGTGGCACGGACAAACCTCTCTTTCAACTTCTCTTCTATCCCGTCACTGACTGCAGAATGCAGACCGAGTCCTGCAAAGAATATACCTACACACCCATGTGGAATGCCAAACTGTCCGTAACGATGTGGCGCGGATATATTCAGGACGAGAATGCACCGGATATTGCTTATGCTTCACCTATGGAAGCCAAATCATTTGATGACTTGCCGGGAGCATATGTGGAAACTGCGGAATTCGACCGCCTTCACGATGAGGGCATGGCTTACGCACAAGCACTCCGAGGGGCAGGTGTTGCGGTAGAACTATACGAAACCAAAGGCACGATGCACGGCTTTGACATCGTGGAAAAACGCCGACAACAAGGTATCGGTTTCGGCACGAATCAAGTATATGAAAAGGTGTTTTCAGTAGGGGGGAAAATTTGCATGTTATTTGCAATTGATTACAATGATAATCGAGTACATATTGATGAAACACATAGCAATCAGGAATATTATTGCCCCTATTGTGGAGCACCTCTGACTATCAAAAAGGGAGAGATTCGTCAACATCACTTTGCACATAAGCAAAATCATTTATGTTCCGATACGTGGGAGCGTATCAAGGGGCAAAGTTTGTTTCGCAATGAACAAAGAAGAGAGCATTTTGAAATAGCGAAACAAAAAGTTCCAAAATGCTATTGACAACTCGCGAATGATATGTTATAATAATAAAACCAAAAGTTCTATAATACCACCCCAACGCAAGTCCATTAAAGATTATCACCGAACAACTTGCGAACAAAG
>JBJDZJ010000189.1:0-5209 GCA_051867915.1 Eubacteriales bacterium | reverse complement strand
GCCCGATACTGACCCCTACTGCCGCCGCATCCGCCGCATACCCGGACTTCGTCAGGGTGGTGTCCATCGGAGGCGTTTCGCCTTGCGGTCCCTGAGGTCCTGTCGCTCCGGTTTCTCCCTTGGGCCCCTGCGGTCCCGTATCTCCATCCATCACATCGTAATCATCTGTTCCGAGCAATGTGGTTATGCTGACACGATGACCGCCGTCAATCTTTTCGACGGAGATCACAGGCGACAGCTTTTTGACCCATTCCCGCAGAGTCAATCCATTGCCTGCGCTGATCGTATCGACCATGGTACCGTCTGTATCCCGCATCGCTGTAATCAGATTGTACAGCGTCGGCAATGTGGGAATTCCCGTTTTGACAAGTCCAAGAATGCTGTTTTCCGTGATTTCACCGTCTGCATCCAGACCGTCCAGAATCTCAATCAGTCCATTGAGCTTCTCGGTCAACAGCTTGGATGTCCTCATAAACATTGCTTTCAGCTCCGACGGCGAAAGCTTCTTGGCGCCGTATTCGTGACGGTTGTTCGGCTCGTTGGCAAGCCGCTCAATTGACGAATTATAGTATTCACTGTCAGATATTTTGAGACCTTCCTTTTCGATCATATCCTCACCTTTCCGTAAAAGTAATATCCGTAGCCCACATTATAAATGCCAAAGGGCTTCATAAAGCAATCTCCTCTGAAGCAGAACTGCTTTTTGACCCACTTGTGCTTTCGCTCTTTTGATACAAAAATCAGTTCCTTCCTGCTTCTGAAGGAAAAGCCGGCAAAGCTCATATCGGTGAAACCGGCATTTCCGGACACGGTTTGCTCGATTTTCTCCCACTCGTCCCGCTCTGTGCGGACCAGCGTCTCGAACGCCGAATTTCCCGCCGATTTGGCCGCTATGACCACACTGTTCTTGATGGTGTTCTTGGCAAGATAAGGTGATCCGCAGTCGTCGAAACGGGTTGCCATTTCGCACAGATACCGCCTGCCTGCAAAGGTGTAATACCACGGCGCAATCTCCGATTCTGCCACGGGATTCATCGGCTCCTCCAGCAGATAATATACGCCGTCTTTAACAGACACGGGAACGATGCCGTACTCGTAAAAATATCCCCTGCCCTGGGTATTGCCCTGAACATTGTAGTATGCGGTGACGCTGTTCTTTGTCTCGGTGGTTCCGGTGTCGGTTGACAGCAGGATCGGCTGATAGCTTGTCCCGTCATAATAATAGAGCGGTCCCTTATCTGTCGGAAATGCCCTGGCGTATTCGCAGAGATTGTAGCCCCGCTTGTCTGTGTTGACGCACATCAGATTGCCGTAGTCACAGGCAAGATACAGCACCCCGCCGATATTCAGGATCTCCTTGGCCGGGCAGAATCCGCCGCCCACATATTCATCGGTCTCGATGACATATGTCATGTCCGACGGCAGATAGGAAAGCACCTTCTCTGTTCCGTCCGGGAAAACAAATGTGCCGGCAAGGGTATCTGCCGCCTCGACTTCTTCCTCTTATTCGGAGATCTTCAGCTTTTCGCCCGTCGTCTTCAGCACCGCCTGAGTGATCAGATGCCCGTCCGAAAGCAAATCTCCGGTTGCAGTTACAGTTTTCAGGTGCTGGCTGTCGTAATATCCGATTCCGGACAGCCGGAACCATTCGTATTCTGCCGATCCGACCGCATTGGTGAACATTTTTCGGCTGTCGGCAAGAAAAATATCGCCGTCTGCCAGCAGAACCAAATATCCCTTCCACTCGGTCATTCTGACCCTTGAAAGGTCTTTGCCCGTCAGAATCCGGTCGATATTGGAGGAACGGTGTCCGATGGTTCGTTCCAGATTGAGCTGTTCCTTGTCCACCGCATCCAGCCCGTGAGCGGTGATAAAGACATAATCGTCCAAAAAATTGCAGGCAGAGCCCAGACAGTCAAATCCGGCGGCGCCTTCGGTGGACGGGTAATCCTTCGGCAGAAAATCCACGCCTGTTTCCCTCGGCGTGTGATAAAAGACAGATCCGTTTTCCCCGCTCTTTTCTTTGAACACCATGAGAGTCGTCCCTGCCGCCAGCATGGCGTTGTTTTTACTGTTTCCGGTGCCGTCATTGAAATAGCTGCACACCCCGATGTAGGTGGGATCAATCACGCCGGTGTCCGACCGTCTGGACGCATAGAACACCGTATTGGGCAAAGACGGATTCCCCGTGAAGAAGGGTCTTCCGTCGAAGATGGTGCAGATGGTGCATTTGGAAATGGCGTCCATGGAAGAACCTGTATATCCGGGATTTTGATCCTTGTAGGTTGCCGCATCTTTGACGGAAGTGAATTTGCTTCCTTCCGCCACACCGTACAGTCGCATTTCACAGTCGTCAAGCAGATGTTCAGAGGCGAGATAGATCCGGATGATTGACCAATATCCGTCCTCTTGGATGATCTCGATGCTGATCCCGCCGATCTGCGTTCTGCTGACCGTGCTTTCGGTTGTCCCCGAGATCAGGGTGTAGGACATGGATTTTTCCACGCCTGCCGTGACCGCTCCGTTCAGGGTCAGCTTGGTCACCGTCATACAGGGATCCAGAATGTAAAAATCCGCCGTGACTGCCTTCTCGATGACCGCCGAATAATTGTAGGTGTATCCGCTAGAAACCGAATTCATCACAGCCGCACTGTCGCTGCCGTCGTCCTGCATAATCAATCCGTCCGGAAGCGCCGTTATGCCGAAATGCATATAATTCCCGCTGCCATTGCGGAATCGAAGATGATCTATGGGAGACGGCGCCTCAATCGGAAGCGTCCACACAGCATTCTCCGACGACGGTACATTTACACTGCCGACAGACAGCGTCAGAAATTCCCTTTCGCCTATTGCGCCGCCGCCTCTCATCAGCTCGTTATATTTACCAAAACTGAAATCGGTTGTAACGGTAGATCCGACAATTGCAAACACGATTCTGCAATTTGTCGATACAGAGACTGTGCGGGTTCCGCTAAATGCCGTGCTTTCGTCTTCTTTCCCGGACATGAACAGAACATTACTGACAGGATAGCCCGAAACATCATCTCCGAAGGCTGATTCGGATATGGAAGTATAGCTGCCTGCCCACACTTCCAGCAGATTCGGACAGTTCCGGAAGGCGCTCGCACCGATAGCCCCGGTGCATTCGTGGATCGCCACTCGGATAAGACCAGTGCATCCTGCGAATGCACTGGATCCTATGGAAGAGCAGGACAGAATCACGGCATTGACCAGCTTCGTGCATCCGGTAAAAGCATAATCGCCGATGGTGGTACAGCACCCGATCATAACATTTTCAAGGGCAGTGCAGTTTTCAAAGGCATACCCGCCAATGGAAGTGCAGGTCAGGATCTGCACGCTCCGAAGCGAGGTACAGCCCTTGAAGGCGTAGGTTCCGATTGACGAGCATCCCATGATAACCACGCTTTTGATGCTCTTGTTGTTCAGAAAGGCGCTGTCTGCAATCCGGATGTCGGTGTATTCGTTTCCGTCCACCGTAATCGTACTCGGAATATAGACCACCGTACGGGTGCTGTTGATTTTGGTGATGGTGACTGTACTGCCGCTGACAGACAGCCGCATTCCGAAGGAAGCGTCCACAACCTTTTGTGCCACATCGACAATGTTCCAGCGCTCGATAAAGTTGTTGGTCAGCATATTTCTCTGCTCGTATTCCGCCTCGTCGGAATAGGTGATCGGCGCATATGGCGTATCGTTCGGGGCGTAAATCAGCGTGGTCATATCATCGGAAAGCCTCCAGTACTGGAGGCCGTCCAGAAAATAGAATCTGCCCATCATGACAAATGCCTGTGAATCGGCGTCATTGACATTGTTTGAGATGGTTGTATAGTCCGTCAAAGAGAGATCTCTGTCAGACGCCTTGAAATAGCGGAGAGCGGTGCCGCAGTGGATGATGATATAGTCGGTATCATCTTTGCGGTAGTGCCACATGCCGTGCATTTTTCCGTTCCCGCCCTGCCTTATCATCCGATAGCCCGGGAAGGATTCAATGCATCCGCCGCCCTCGCAGTCGTAGTCCCTCCACATATTGACGCAGTAGGCAAGCCTCGTCCCGTCCACAAGGGCGGGGTCGTGAGAGAAATCCGCACCCCGCCAGACTCCGTCGCCACTGCCGGGCAGAAGGCGATTGTACCGGGTGTAACTGCCTGTCGATGTGTAGGTTTTAGCGGTTGACATCTGTCATCACCATCCATAGTAGTCTTTTAATCTGCCCGTTTTCTGCGGAGATCGCTGTCGTATCAGGGTCTGAAGCTCCTGCTGATAGAGATTGCGATAATAGGCCGCCTTGCCGTCGCCCTCATCCAACAGGATATAGCTTGCCGTGAGCAGGGACAGGAGATCGGTCTCATCATCCCCGATCGGAATCTCATCATCCCGATTGTTTCCGAACTCGGGGATTTTTTGCCGGTATGTGATCCGATACTCTCCGACCTCGGAAACGGGGATCCACAGCAGATTTCGCCCGCCGAACCGATAGTTAGAAGTGTGATAGCCCTTGCGCTCGATCCGCTCGGCAGTTCCGAAATCATCATACAGCCTGTCCAGATCGTAGCAGACCATGCCGTCCACAGGACAGAGCATATCGTCTTCGCATCCGATTTCTCCGTCCTCCCACGCACACAGCCTGAGGACATGGCAGGGACCGGAGCGGGTAAGCGTAACGCACATATTCCGGTTCCCGCCGGGGAGAATCAGATCGGATACAAGGTATTTGTGCAGTTTTGACGCCGGAGCGGCCGCACCGATTTTCTGAGAGAGCAGTTTTACTCCGCTATCGGATGAGATCACAAGATTTGCATATCCGGACAGCTCGATCAGAATCCCGCCTGCATTTGGAATCTCCAGCGTGTAGCCGTCCTTTGTGACATCAAAGTCGGTAACATCCGAAGCCACAGGGGCGGGAGAATGGAAAAGCTCTGCGGAGCGGTAGATCGGCAGAACCCGCCTGATCTCCCGCACCGCCAGATGCATCGCACCTGCAAGGCTGTCCTGCCATTCCTCTTCAAGCTCGGTCTGAAAGCCCAGCCTTGCGACCGATGCGGCAAGCTCGGCGACCGTCATACGGTGGTCACATCGGTGGCGACCGTTGTCAGAGCAGACGCCGTGTCAAAGACCAGCTTGCAGATGTGCTTGTAGGTGGGGAAACCGACACCCCATCTTGCATATCCGTCCCAGTTCCAGTTCCTGG
>JBJDZJ010000188.1:0-5224 GCA_051867915.1 Eubacteriales bacterium | reverse complement strand
ATCACGAGCTGTGCAATCCTTTCGCTGTCAAGTACCGTTTGGGGCTTTGACGAATGATTATGGAGCGCCACCATGATCTCGCCTCGATAGTCGCTGTCGATGACACCCACCTTATTGGCAGGCGCAAGTCCTCGCTTGGTGGCAAGACCGCTGCGGGCATAGACCAGCCCGGCATAGCCTGCGGGAATCTCCATGGCAAGTCCGGTATGAACCAATACGGTTTCGCCGGGCTCAATGGTCAGCGATCCGTCGATGCAGGCGTACAGATCGGCTCCTGCCGAATAGGGAGATCCGTATGTGGGCAGGATGGCAGACTCATTCAGTTTTTTAATGCATACATTCATTTTCAGGGTATTCCTTTCATACTTGCGGAAGATCTGAGCTTTTCAGGAATTTTCGGGGTCCCAAAGCACGATCTGACCGCTTTTCAGGGTTTCGGGGATCCGGATGATTCGTTGATTGGAGGAACCTTTGAACCGAAGATTCAAATCCTTTTTCTCCTCCACAAATTCACCGTCCACCAATATGTCAATACAGTTCAGCATCCGACGGATATTCTCCCGTGTTCCGACCACGGCAGGAAGAAGATCGTCGGTAAGGCTGTATCCCGAATAACACCAAACGCTCTTTTGGGGGTACTCCCTTTTGATCCGTTCCAGCAGATCGGCAAGGCAGGGCTGATTTTCCGCCTCAAAGGGTTCTCCGCCGAGAAGGGAGAACCCCTTGATATAACCCGGTCGGAGGGCATCCAGAATGGTCTGAACTTCCCCTTCGGTAAAGGGATTTCCGTAGTTAAAATCCCAGGCCTCTGCATTGAAGCATCCTTTGCAGTGATGGGTACATCCGCTGACGAACAGCGATACCCGAACACCGGGGCCGTTGGCAACATCAAACTTTTTGATGGTCGCAAAATTCATGATCGCCACCGATTACAGATGAAGAACGCGGGACTTGATTTCCTTTGTCTTGCCCACATTCCAGAAGTTTTCGCCCAGATAGCCGCAGGTACGGCGGGTGACATTCATTTTCTTATGGTCCTTATTGTGGCAGACCGGGCATTCCCACTCGTTGTCGTCGTTGATGATGATCTCTCCGTCGTAGCCGCAGACATGGCAGTAGTCGCTCTTGGTGTTGAACTCGGCATACTGAATGTTGTCGTAGATGAAGCGAACCACATCCTCCAGAGCATCCAGATTGTGGCGGAGATTGGGAATTTCCACATAGGAAATGGATCCGCCGGAGGAAATCTTCTGGAACTGACTCTCGAAGGTGAACTTGCTGAAAGCGTCGATCTTTTCACGGACATCCACATGATAGGAGTTGGTATAGTAGCCCTTGTCGGTTACATCGGGTACGGTGCCGAAACGCTCCTTATCAATGCGGGCGAAGCGATAGCAAAGGGACTCTGCGGGAGTACCGTACAAAGCGAAGCCGATATTGGTTTCTTTCTTCCAACGGTCGGTGGTTTCACGGAGATGTTTCATAACCTTCAGGGCAAATTCCTCACCCTTGGGATCGGTATGGCTGACACCGGTCATCAATTTCGTCAGCTCGTACAGTCCGATATAACCCAGCGAAATGGAAGAGTAGCCGCCGTACAGGAATTTGTCGATGGTCTCACCCTTGCCCAGTCTGGCAATGGCACCGTACTGCCAATGGACGGGGCTGACATCCGATTTGACCCCTTTCAGGGCATTATGCCTTGCCATCAGGGCTTCCTTACAGATCTCCAGTCTGCGATCGAATTCGTCCCAGAACTTGTCCATATCACCCTTGACCACCAGACCGATCTGGGGCAGATTGATGGAGACGACGCCCTGATTGAAGCGTCCTTCAAACTTGTAGTTTCCGTTCTCGTCCTTCCAGGGAGAGAGGAAGGAGCGGCATCCCATAGGCGAGAAGACATTTCCCTCGTAATTTTCCCGCATCTTCTTGGCGGAGATATAGTCGGGATACATCCGCTTGGCGGAGCATTTGACTGCCAGCTTCGTCAGATAATCATATTTTCCGCCCTTCAGAGCATTGTATTCATCCAGCACATAGACCAATTTCGGGAAGGCGGGAGTCACATAAACGCCTACCTCGTTCTTGATTCCCTCGTAACGCTGACGGAGAATCTCCTCGATGATCATGGCGTTTTCCTTCACATATTCGTCGTCCTCGGAGCGCAGATTCAGGAAAAGGGTCACAAAGGGCGACTGTCCGTTGGTGGTCATCAGGGTATTGATCTGATACTGAATGGTCTGAACGCCGGATTTCAGTTCATCCCGGAGCCTGTCCGCAACGATCTGTTCAATCTGATCCTCGGTCAGCTGTCCCTCATATTTGGAAGTGATCTGACTTTTGAACTTATTGTAGGACTTGCGCAGGTATTTTCCCAGATGGCTGATGTCCACCGACTGTCCGCCGTACTGATTGGATGCCACACAGGCGATGATCTGCGTCATAACCGTACACGCAACCTGGAAGGATTTGGGGGATTCGATCATCTTCCCGTTCATGACGGTACCGTTTTCCAGCATATCGCCGATGTTAATCAGACAGCAGTTGAAAATCGGCTGTACGAAATAATCGGCATCGTGGAAGTGAAGCAGACCCTCATCGTGCGCCTTGGAGATGTTCTCGGGCAGGAGCAGACGGCGGGTCAGGTCGCGGCTGACTTCACCTGCAATGTAATCCCGCTGGGTAGCCGCAATCACCGTATTCTTGTTGCTGTTCTCTTCTGCAAGCTCCTTATTGGCATTCTTCAAGAGGCTCAGGATGGACTCGTCGGTGGTATTGGCCTTTCTGACCAGCGCACGGTTGTACCGATAGATGATATAGGCCTTGGCAAGGACATACTTGTCCGCTTCCATCAGCTTTTCCTCAACCATGTCCTGAATATCCTCGACAAGCAGCCTTTGACGGTGTTTGCTTTCCACATAGGAAACGATCTTCTCGATTCCCGCATCGTCTATCCGTTCTTCGGGATCCACCGCATCGTTTGCCTTTTGAATTGCGATCACAATCTTACTGCGATCAAAATCGACGGTTGAACCGTCCCGTTTGATAACCTTCATGAATGATGATCCTCCCTTTCTTCCTTGAGAACGGCAAATCCTTTTGTCAGAAAAGGACTTTGGCTCTCATTATTCGTATTTTCTTTTGATTCTGTTTGATGGTTTGCCGCCGCAAAACACATGAGGATCTGCGCCTGATCCTCATGCTTTGTATATGCGTTGCCGACGGTATTTATTTTAACACACAATTTCCGATTTGTCAATTGGCAACTAACACAATATATTGGGTTTTTTTTGGTGGTATTGCACAATTTGGCACAAGATATGGGATTCAGCTGTCCGGGCAGAGCCCGAACAGCCGAATGATAGCATGATATTAAACAATCATTGGATTATTCTTCCACAATACCGACAAGGATCTTTTTCTTGAGAACGGGAAGCGTGGATTCCAGTGCCTTTTTGGTTTCAAGGCTGAGACCGCTGTCGCTGACAATGAGCTTCTGAACACGGACAGAGCGTCCGGACCAACCGGTGCCCGAAACAAGATTGGCGTGATAAATAATCTGATAGCTTCCGTCATCGGCAGTTGTCACCGAACAGTGGCCGGGACCGTAGATCTTTTCAGATCTGGTCAGCAACGCACGGGGATTCTTCTTCCAGGAGGAAGCATTCAGCAAATTTCCGTCCGTACAGGTCAGGTAGCCGATGCAGTAATCATCCGTCCAGCTTCCGTTGCCCGAATAGAGGATGTATACGGTATCTCCGTACACAATGGCACACGGACCCTCGTTGACAGAGGGATTCTTGGTGAGCCCGTCCCATGTGGTAGGAGCGGAAATCATCACGCGTTCGCTGTCAATCGTCCAGGGATTGCTCATGTGGGCAATATAGAGGTTCTGGGTTCCGTCGGAATTTCCCGGCCAGCCCGACCAGACGGTATACAGCTCGCCATGATACTGGAACACAGTTCCGTCAATTGCCCATTTATCGGTGGGATCGGTAACCTGTCCCACCAGTTCAAAGGGATCGGTGGGGTCCTGTGTTATTCCCTTGAGGCAATACATACGGTGCATGGCATTATCGCCGGTTCCCTTGCACATTGCCACATATATATACCAGTTTCCGTCGATATAATGAAGTTCCGGCGCCCATACTGCATCAAACCCATTCTGAGATGCGTTGAAAACCTGCTTGCCGTCATCCTTAACGATGTTGTTCAGATTGCTGATCTGAGCGACCTTTACGCCACCGCTGGACCAGCAGTAGTAATAATAGCCGTCGTGGCGGATAACATAGGGGTCGTCACCCTCGACATTCCTGGTGTTATCAATGACAACCTCACCAAACTCATCGTCGCACTGATAGGTTACAGGGAAAGACCCGGTAAAAACAGACAGCTTATCTTTATCTGTGGTTCCGAAACTGCCTGCAAAGGTCTCCAGTGCCAGTTCCATACAATTGTCGTCATATGCGGCAATTACAATGGTATTTCCAGACAGACTGAAGGAAAACTGATTCTTGCCGAGATTTGCGTAGGCCTCGGCGGAGGCGGGACGGTTGGTAAGTCCGATCAGGATTTCATACTCGCTCTGTTCGATGGAATCGGCAACCATATTAAAAGAATAGCCGGTGGCACTGCGAATATAGGTCTTGAACTTGGTGTAAATCTTTTTGGTGGGTGAAATTACATCGGCGGGATAGATCACACGGTATACGGAATCTCCGTCTGCAATCACAGGAATCTCGGTTCCGGGATCGTTGGTTACCGTACCGGATTCGGATTGTTCGGGTCCCTTTTCACCCCCGTTGCAAGCGGGAATCGTCAGGAGGACTCCTGCCGAAAGCAAAGCGCACAAAAGGCCTTTGGCCAGCGTGTGAATGGTCATGTTCAGGGATTTCATAACAAACAACCTCCGTATCTGATATAATATATTCCGGTGTTAAACCGCAGCCGTACTGACGGCAGTACTTTCACCACAGCGGATTTTTTCAATGATCTCCTTCATTCTGCCCTCGAAGCCTTCAATTTCCCGAACCAGTTTGAACTGCGTTCTGCACCGATCCAGATTTTGTCCCGAACGGGAGGTCTTAAAATAGGTGTCTCCCTCAAGATAATCGGTCAGAAAACGCATTCCGCATTCCAATGTCAGAAGCAGAATGGAAAAAGGAAATACTACATTTCACTGGCCTAATCCAATATTTTTAATAAGAAAAAAGAGAACAGA
>JBJDZJ010000187.1:0-5267 GCA_051867915.1 Eubacteriales bacterium | reverse complement strand
GCTCGTCGGCTTGCGTGCTTGTCATCACATATTCATATCCGCAAGTTGCCATTGCATTTTCCCATTCGTGCATCATCGCCGTACGGAACAACCTTTTTATTTGAATTCTAAAAATATCTTTTATAATTTTATAAGCCCAGAAAAGCAATGACATAGAATTGTAATTTTATCATACATTATTCCTCGCATGAAAGATCTTTCAGTCGCCTGAATGTCATTAAAAACCAAGCTCTGTTTTCATCTGTAAATCCGCTCTCAAACGACCAATGTTGTATTCTTCTCCAATTCGATAAGATGGCATTCCCCAATATCCAAATATCGTCGACGGTATCTATCAACTTTTTGAGTGATTCTGCTCTGTAGAACAGTTCGCCATTTAAATATTTTTGAGAAAATGATTGTCCGCAGTCCAACTCAAAGCCTAAAGCGATACAATCGTTTCCCAATATACTCTCAAAAATTTGTTCAGCGTTTTGTGGAGGTTCTTTAAAAATCGAATACCATTTCTCGGCAAACCGATGAATGTCAGATATGCTGTTTTTTCTCGATTTTTTTGTTATGATATCATACAATCTGTCGCAAAACTCCTGATCTTCTTTTAAGATCGCAATCAATCGTTTTTTGCGATCAATATACTCATTCCATAATTCGTTTCCAACTATTTGCTCATAATCTATAGGTGGTTCAATTCTATCCTCGTAAGCGGAAATAATTTCAAACCGTTCCGCAATTGTGATGTCATCAAGCCCCTTTTTCTTCAGCCGTGCTATATTTTGAGGTGCCTTATACCATTCCTTAAATTCTTTCGCCCCTTTTGAGCTGTTACAAGCACTGCAACAGGGCACAAGATTTCCGATAGCGGTAATGTACCCCGTCGGCATACCTTTTCTCACCAACGGCTTCAAGTGATCTTTTGAATTTCCTTCTTCCAAACAGTATGCACATTGTCCTTCTTTGATTTTCAGCAAATCATATGACTCTTTGACTTCTGTCTCAGTGGGAGTTATGCAGGGAGTTATGGATATTGCAAACGCATTGCTTATTGTTGAACTTCTTCCAATGAGATCTGCTTTCGACGGCATTTTATATTTCATTATCAGCAGTCATCCTTTTCAAAATTTTTCTCACCATTCCGCCGGACAAAGCTCGTAATTTGGTATTTCGCTTTGCTGTGATCCATCTGATATCGTTGTGTTCCGGCTTCTGCGGAATACCTCAGTTTTTTCGAATATATTATACTAAATCTTACAAAAAATTACAATAGTAATTTCGTAAAAAAATCATAAATGATTATTTCATTTCTGATTCAATATCCAAGATAAAATAAGCTCGACGATATACTTGAACCTTTTCATTTCACCTCAATATCACGATCTTTCCCCGTCTTGTCCGATAATTCAAATGAATCAACATATTTTTTTGGAAAACATATTGATTCTTTCTGAAATTTTTGCTATAATGATTAAAAATTCATATATATATCCGGTTGCCATTTTCCGGATAATTCCACACAGATTCCTAAAAACTCTCATATTTATTCCTCATTCCTGATGTATCCTTAAGATACTGACGAAAGTCAGAAAAAATTTTGAGGTGATACATTATGAAAAAGAGAATCGTTGTAACAGCCGCAGCATCCGTAATGTTGCTTTCCTTGGGTAGCATTACAGCTTTAGCCGCCGAGAATTACAGCTACCTGATCGGACAGGAAAGAAGCGAAAGCCGGATTGAAGCCTATGTCAGGGCTGAAAGCTTTGAAACCGACGAGGAAGCAGAAGCATACCTCGCTTCCATGGGAATCGGCGACTCCGAATACTCCGAAGAAGCAGTGCAATCATACAGTTATGTCGGTGGTCGTCAAAGAGGTGCGTCTTTTTCCGGCAAATCCGATGTAACGCTTCCGTCCTCCTATAGTTTCACGGTCGGACAGCAGCGCAGTCAAAGCCGCAACGATGTGTATGCTCAGGCAGAGTCGATCGAGTCCGAGGAAGAACGGGAAGCATTCCTAAACGAACAGGAGATTGGTGAAACCGAATGGTCCGAGGACGCCGTTCTTTCATACAGCTATGTTACCGGTCAGCAGAGAGGCTCATCATTCAGATCTGGTTCTGAAAATGACAATTCATACACCGATATGAGTTCCTACAGCTATATAACCGGTCAGCAGCGCGGTTCCGGTTATCACAAATAATTCTATAACCGTTCAGATAAATGGCAAATCGACAGATATAACCCTGTCGGTTTGCCTTTATCTGTGTTGAATTTTGGGGGTACAGCATGGCAAACATTCTGGTTGCAGATGATGAAAACGATATTGTACAGTTGATCGTGCGCTTTGCCGAACACGAAGGACACAATGTGACAACTGCTTCCAACGGAAAGGAGGCTGTCAGTCTGTGCAAACAGAACGGCAAGAACCGTTTTGATGTGATTATCATGGATATTATGATGCCTGAAATGGACGGATTTGAGGCTTGCAAAGAAATTCGTTCAAATCAGGACATTCCGATCATCATGCTCTCCGCATTGGGTCAGGAATATGACAAACTCATGGGCTTCGAACTCGGTATTGACGACTATGTTGTCAAACCTTTTTCTCCGAAGGAACTGATGGCAAGAATCAATGTCGTTGTCAACAGACACAGAAGTTCTGCCGAAGATCAAAGCGAGATTTCATTCGGAGGATTAAAGGTTGATCCTTTGGGACGGAATGTGTCTATCGACGGTGTCAAAGCAGACCTGACGACAAAAGAGTACGATCTGTTGCTCTATTTTATTCGGAACAAAGGCATTGCTCTGTCCCGTGAAAACATTCTGAATGCCCTATGGGGATATGATTACATGGGAGAAGACAGAACCGTTGACTGGCAGATCAAGCTGCTACGAAGTAAACTGGGGAAATATAGAAATTACATCGTCACGCTACGGGGAATGGGGTATAAATTTGAAGTCAACAGTTAAATCCTTTCGATTCAAACTTTGGAGCACCTTCATTCTTTTTGCCGCCGTTATTTTCGCCCTGCTGTGGTTGTTGCAAACGGTATTCCTGCAAACCTTATATACGAGAATGGCTGTTTCCGGACTTAAACAAGCCGCATCGGCAATCACATCGCAAAAGAATGACGACACCTTTTTTTCCGTAATTGACGAAACTGCTCGGAAGAATTCCCTGCTCATATTCCTGACAGACAAGAACGGCGAAGTACTGTACAACGCCGATGAGTACAGCACACTTTACGATTATACCTCCCACAGCAACGGCGGAAATCCCTATCTGAACGGCGATAATTCACTGAATTGGGAAAAGGGCGCCATCAGAAATCTGCCATACAGTCATATGGAGTTGATCCGACAGTTGATTCTGTCCGATAAAAACAGTCTGGGCTATACGACAGATGACGGTTCCGCATATGTTTACGGTGAAAAACTGGGAACCTGTGTGCTTCTCACGGAAGAGAATGTCATCATGTGTATCAGCATGCCGTTGGACTCTGTGGAAGGGACGACCAAAATTCTCCGAACCCAATTACTGTGGGTATCCCTGCTCTCGCTTTCATTGGCGTTCATTCTTGCATATTTTTTGTCGCATAAATTCGAAAAACCGATTCGAAGCATAACAGAACAGGCGAAAAACATATCGGAAGGTAATTTTCATGCTTCAACTCATATGGGATTCTGCACCGAACTGGATGATCTGTCCGACACGCTGAACAAAACCGCCGAATCACTAGATCGGCTGGAGCATTCCAGACAGGAGTTACTTACCAATGTATCGCACGACTTGCGTACCCCCCTGACGATGATAAAAGGGTATGCAGAGATGGTTCGGGAAATTTCATGGAGCGACCCAAAAAAACGGAATCAGGATCTTGACATCATCATAAGAGAGTCCGACCGTCTTACTGCTCTTGTCAATGAAATACTGGAATATTCTTCAATGCAGTCCCTCCATCAGATACCAACAATGACAGTCTTCAGCCTTAACACTACAGTAACCAATGTAATCCGCCAATTTGACGCACTGTGCCGTGAACAAGGTTTTTTAATTGAACAATCTGTCGATCCGGATATCCTGATAAAAGGAAATGAGATGCAGATCGGACGTGTAATCTATAATTTCATTGATAATGCCATAAATCATACCGACAGCAGTCAAAGACTGTCGGTGGCGCTCCGTAATCTGGGCGAAATCACTCGCTTTGAAGTAAAGGATTACGGTCAGGGCATTCCCGAAGAGAATATTCCTTATATCTGGGATCGGTATTACACGTCCAGAAACAGGAAAAACAAAGCGACGGTATCCGGCCTCGGACTGTCTATTGCGAAAGAAATCCTAACAATGCACGAAGCTCGTTTCGGCGTCAGATATGACGATGGCTGTATTTTCTGGTTTGAAATGGATAAGTACCGGGATATAACAGAAAATACCGATAATTGAGAAAACAGCATAAAATCGACCGTTCCAATCCCTTATGGGGGTCGGAACGGCCGAATCCTTATTTGATTGATACAGTTGGCTTCACGGTTGAATTTACTTGGTCTTCTTACTCTTCTTCCGCACAACCACGACTGTGACGATAACCGCAACTGCTACCACTGCAACAGCGGCAAAAGCGGTGGGAAGAATCCACTTTCCGCCCGTTGATTCTTTCTCATCCCCGGGTTTCTCCGTTCCGGTTACAGGAGCCGTCGTTGTCGGAGTTTCAGAGGTGGGTTCGCTTTGGGAACCGGTTATCGGAGTTGTAACGGGTTCTTCGGCAGGTTCGGTACCCGGCGTCGTTACCACAGGATCGTCACTGCCGCCACCGATAGCCTGATAGTTCACATTATCAAAGCTTCCGCCGCCGTTCCACGAAACCAGTCCCAATGCGCCGGAACCAAGGTTCGTCACTTTGCGGCTCACCGACTGACCGTTTACCGTGTAGGTCAGCGTACCGTCTTCGGAATATTCTACCGAAAGATTCCAGCTGTCGGCAGCTTTGGTAAAGGTATAGGTCTTTGACCAGACTTGCTGACCGTTGGTATTGCAGAAGAGCTTCATAACGGGCTGAGCGGAATGGGTGTCGATGTTTGCACCGTACCAGGTACCGGAGGAAGGATTCTCGGGATTCGTCACGGCAAATACAAGACCGAGACATCCGCCCTGTCCGCCGAAATCGGCGACGCCGCTGTATACAAAGGCACCGCTGTTTTTGCCGTTTGAGAAGGCAAAACTGTCTCCGTTGCTGCCGGACAGACCGTAGCCGCCTGTGACGATAAACCAATCG
>JBJDZJ010000186.1:0-26847 GCA_051867915.1 Eubacteriales bacterium | reverse complement strand
GAGAATTGCTGCCGTTAAGGAAGAAATGCAGAGTGATGAAGCCGTTTCAGCATAAATTCCTTTTCAGCCGGTAAAGTGTCACTCTCTGTGGGTGACACTTTTCTTTTGCGGTGATGTCATCTTTATGCGTATGTCACTAATGAAATTTATGAATCGGGATCGGCGTAAGCCGATCCTGATTTTTGGTGTAACAGCGGAATCAGAGGTCCAATGGCGACATAATTGCAATGACCTGCGTCTTTTCGGGAAGACGCAGGGACTTTCTTTTTTTCGAAAAAAAGGATAAGATTTTTCAGGTTTAACATCTCAGAAACATTTCCCAAAACATTCAAAAACATCAGGGGATTATAGTATACTCACAAGATCAAATCCAATGAAAGAAAGAGGAATGAATTATGAACAGAAACGATCAGGAATTTTTGGTACAGAAGATCCGCACCCAGTACACGGAGAAGACCCAGACCGGCTTGGATGAGCTGAAGGCGCTGGACGCAAAGGTCAAGCGTCCCGCCAATGTGTTCGCCTATATCTTCGGAGCCGTCAGCGCAATCATTATGGGATGCGGCATGAGCCTTATCATGACCGACATCAGCTCGGTTATCGGTATTGAGAACCCCATGCTCCCCGGCATTGTCATCGGCGTTGTCGGACTCATTCTGGCAATTGTCAACTACCCCATCTTCAAAGCCATTCTCGGCAGCCGCAAAAAGAAATATGCGGATAAGATCATCGCTCTCAGCGAAAAACTTATGAAAGATTGAGAAACTGTCTGTATTGAAATGAGGTAAATCAAGTGGGAAATCCGTTTCACAGTTTGTATGATGCTCTGAAACAAAGCGAGAAGGAAATGCTGATCAAACGCTCCGGATCCCTCCCTGAAGGTCAGAATGAGAGAATCCGTTCCGGTCAAAGTTATCTCTATAAGAAATACGGAATGGAGAGCGAAGTCATCGAGGTTCGGTTCAAAAAGAAGGTCACCGGGTCCTTTTTGAATCAGGCACTGCAAATCACGGTGAAACGGTATCCCTATTTCAATACAAGACTGATTGAAAAGGACGGAGATTTCTATATCGTTCAGAATGAGCAATCCCTGATTGCAAAAAGGACGAAGAATCTTGCCCGGCTCGGTCATATCAGTTGCGGCTATCACCTGATTGATGTGACCTATTACGGTGAATCTGTCTGTATTTCCTTTCATCACGCCCTGTGCGACGGGCGCGGCATCATGCCCTTTGTCGAAACGCTGATTTATTACTACTGCGATCTGAAATACGGCAAAAAACCGCTTCCGGAGGGCGTCCGCCTGGCAGACGATCCTCTGCTTCCCGGAGAAACGGACGATCCCTTCCTGAAGGAATATGATTACGATAAGAATAAAGCGTTTATCGGGCTTTCCCGTGACGCCTATGCCATTCCCGAAAACACGGCATCGGTGGGCATGACCGATTATCGTTACGAGGTGATCGTCCCCCACGCTCAGTATATGAAGGCGTGTAAGGAGAACAATGCAACACCGGTGATTCTTCTGGCACTGCTGATGAGCCGTGCCATTGCCCGGATGTACCCCGACTACGACAAACCCATCAATGCCAACATCGCCACCGATATGCGGGATGCTTTGGATGTGCCGAATACCTTCAAAAACTGCGTCAAAAGCATGATTCTCCCTTACAGCAGAGCGTTTTCGGAGAAAAGCCTCCCCGAACAGGCGACCGAATATCGCAGATTGTTGAGCGCACAGCGGGATCGGGATTATTGCCGGAAGGAAGCCAATGCCATGCTGGGACTGTTCGATAGGCTGGACAGTCTGGAATCCTATGCGGAAAAGCAGACAATCATGGCGTTTTTTGAGGGTATGACCCTGAATACCTATATCATCAGCTATCTCGGCAGGTTCAATCTCGGCGAAAATGCACAGTATATAAACGGCATTCATCTGTACAATTCGGGGGCCACCGGACTCGGAATCAATATGATTTCCTGCGGTGAATCCTGTGTGCTTGATTTCAAGCAGAGTTTCCCCTCGGACAAATATGTCAGGGCTTTCTGCGCAGAGCTGGATGCTCTGAATGTCAGCTATCGGGTCGGGGATCAAATCCCCTTCGTCACCCCCTGCGACTCGCTTATCAAAAGGGCCGTTCCCGAAAAAGAGTAGCAGACAGCCCGTCTCGGCGGCGTAGATTCTGATCCGCATTTTTGTGAATCTTCGCCGCCCCGCCTCGGCATAATGGGGTCGAACCGATCGGGAAAGCCGGTCGGATGGCGTAAAAAAATGAGCAGAACTTCGGTTCGGCTAAATCTTTTTTACGAATTTCTGAAATGTAAACAAAATCGAAACATTTGCGTGTTATCATAAGAACAGCAAAGGAGGTTTTCTTTATGTTTCAGATTTTGGTCGTGGAAGACGATGCCGATCTCAACCGAACGGTCTGCTCATTTTTGAGTCAAAGAGGATATGAGACGACCGGCTGTCAGAATGTGACCGACGCCTATGACGCCATGTACAATAAAATGTTTGACCTGATCGTCTCGGATATTATGATGCCCGGCATCGACGGTTTTGAATTCGTGAAAACCCTGCGCAGTCTCGGGCAGGATATTCCGATCCTGTTTGTGACGGCAAGGGACGACTTTGCTTCGAAACAGATGGGATACCGTGCGGGCGTGGACGACTATATGATAAAGCCGGTGGATCTTGAAGAACTGTTTCTGCGGATCGGTGCCATCCTCCGTCGGGCGAAAATTGCCTCCAGCCGCCGTCTTACGGTGGGAGATCTGACGATGGATGCCGACGAGCATACCGCTTATCTCGGTGATCGGGAGATTCCCCTGACCCTGCGGGAGTTCAACATTCTGTATAAACTGCTGTCCTACCCCAAGAAAACCTTTACAAGAGTTCAACTGATGGACGAATTCTGGGATGCCAATACCGATACCACCTCCCGGGCAGTCGATGTCTATATGACCAAACTCAGGAGCAAGCTGGCAGAATGTGACAGCTTTGAGATTGTGACCGTTCACGGACTCGGGTACAAGGCGGTATTCAAATGAAAAGGGAATCGAAATACAAGCACATTCTGTTTGCTCTCTATCACTATCTGGTGTTTTTTCTGTTGGTTGCCTTTGTCATCACCTGCTGTATGTCCCTATTTGTGACGGTACTGTCAAGGTCGATGGACCTGACCTTCACCGAAGAAAATCTGCATCTGGCGGCAAAGCTCACATTTGGAAATGTGCTGTTGCTCAGCGCCGTTTTTACCGTAATAGATGCCGTCCGACGGTATTTTTGCGTATTGTTGCCCGTCAGGCGGATCACATCTGCCGCAGAGCGAATTATGCAGGGGGATTTCTCGGTCCGCATCACCCCCATGCGAGGCGGATACGGGGCAGAAACCTTCAATCCGATCGTCGAATGCTTCAACGAGATGGCAGAGGAACTGTCGGGGATCGAAACTCTGCGCTCTGACTTCATCGCCAATGTCTCCCATGAACTCAAAACGCCTCTTGCCGTCATGCAGAATTACAGCACGATGCTCCTGACTCCCGGACTGTCCGAGGATCAGCGGATCGCATATGCCGGATCAATTGCAGACGCCTCCCGAAGGCTTGCCGATCTGATTTCCAATATTCTGAAGCTGAACAAGCTGGAAAATCAACAGATTGTCCCCGGAACCCGGGAATATGATCTCAGCGAACAGCTGACCCTCTGTCTTTTGCAGTACGAGCATGTCTGGGAGGAAAAGGAAATCGAAATCGAAGCCGAAATTCCGGACGGCGTTCGGATTCAGGCGGACGCCGAGCTTTTGTCGCTGGTGTGGAACAATCTCCTGTCCAATGCCTTCAAATTCACCGGGAAAGGCGGAAAGGTGTCTGTGGAACTGACCGCAACCGAACATCATGCGGCCGTTCGGATTTCCGATACCGGTTGCGGTATGACCCCCGAAGTGGGCGCTCATATTTTTGAAAAATTTTATCAGGGCGATCCCGCTCATGCAACCCAGGGAAACGGACTCGGCTTGGCACTTGTGAAACGGGTCATGGACATTATGCAGGGGGAGATCGGCGTGGAAAGTGCTTTGGGAAAGGGAAGCACTTTTACGGTAAAAATACGGAGGAATTGTCATGAAAAAGATGAAAAAGATCTGTGATCGCCTGCTGTTTCCTCCTGTTTGGCTGATTCTTCTGCTGACTCCCATCAGTGCGGGAGTACTGGTGCTGATTTTTTCCCGAGGGTGGGACACCGAACCTCTTGCGTATGCAGGATATGTCCTTTCCGCCTATACGATGACGGTGATCGTCGCCCGATGCGTTACGGTTCTGCCTGGGAAGGTCAGACAGGTCAGGCAGAGGGTTCTGGATACCAAATACGGCGGACGGTATATGACCGATGTGGTCTTCAAAACCCATGTGACGCTTTATGCTTCTCTCGGTCTGAACCTTCTGTATGTGGTATCCCATTTTCTTTCGGGAATCACCAACCGATCGGCATGGTTTTATATTCTTGCCGCCTACTATCTGATCCTGTCGGTGATGCGGATCCTTCTGGCACGGTTTGTAAGACGGGTGGGCATCGGCAAGGATCTTCGGATGGAGATTCGCCGCACCCGTCTGTGCGGAGCGATCCTGCTGACATTGAATCTGGTTCTGAGCGGCGCCGTTCTGATGATGCTCCATCAGAATCGGAGCTTTGAATACCGCGGCTATCTGATCTATGTGATGGCGGGATATACCTTCTATGTGACGATCAATGCCGTTGTCAACATTGTCAAATATCGAAAGTATCACAGCCCTGTGCTGTCGGCGACCAAGAACATTACTCTGGCGGCGG
The DNA here is from genome assembly GCA_051867915.1 of Eubacteriales bacterium. Classification (GTDB taxonomy): domain Bacteria; phylum Bacillota; class Clostridia; order Oscillospirales; family CAG-272; genus CAKSQF01. The sequence goes on along the minus strand of JBJDZJ010000186.1, from coordinate 22,019 downwards.
CGCTGGTATCCATGCTGTCCCTTGAGACGGCGATGCTGTCCCGATTCGGCGGGGAATCCACACCCGAATTCCGGCGGCTTATGATTGCCCTGTCGGGAGCCGCTATTTCGGTGACGGTGATCGGACTGTCGCTCTCCATGATTTTTCGCAAAGTTCGTCCCGAAACGGCGGTTTCGGAAGATGTAAAGGAAAACTGATTTTTCGGTCAATTTTTATTCCCAAAGGTGGAATTCAAGATGGAAAACAATCACGAAAGCGATACCTTTCGCTATACCTATTCGGCAAAGGAACAAAAAGAGATTCAAAACATCCGGAAGAAGTATGTTACCAAGGATGAAGACAAGATGGAACGGCTGAGGAGACTGGATCGGAGCGTTACTCAAAAAGCCCGTACCGTTTCCCTTGCTGTCGGCATTGTCGGCATATTGATCCTCGGCTTCGGAATGAGCCTTATTATGTCCGGACTGAGTGAACTCCTCGGTCTCTACCGTGAGACAGCATTACCCATCGGCATTGCAACAGGCGGGATCGGCGGGATTCTTGCCTGTCTGGCCTATCCGATATACAATCATATTGTCAGGCGCGAACGGAAGAAAATCGCCCCCGAAATTCTGCGGCTGACCGATGAGCTGATGAAGGAATCCTGAATATCACGAAAGAAGAATCCCTTTTGCAATGCCACAGTCGGCAGGCAAAAGGGATTCTGTTTTTCCGACTCTTCCGTTTGACCGTCAGATCGGACGGGAACCGTCATTTTCACACCGATTTTCGGTTATGATTTGCCTTTTTTGCCCTTTTTGGCGATCTTTTTGAGTTCGTAGCACTCGTCGCACATTTGGGCAACCTCTTTGGAATGGCTGACGACGATCACGCATTTGCCGTTTTGGGCAAGTTCACGGAAAATATCCATGATCTCCTTCTGGGTGTCGCTGTCCAGATTGCCGGTAGGCTCGTCTGCCAGAAGAATGTCCGGATCGTAGGACAGAGCCCGGGCAATGGCAACACGCTGTTGCTGACCGCCCGACAGCTTCAGTACCCGTCGGTTGGCTTCGTCCTCGTCCAGCCCGACGCTTTCCAGAATGGAGAGGGCTTTTTCCTTTTTGTTGACCCCCTTGACGCCGGCAATGTCCATGGACAGCATAACATTTTCAAGAGCGGTGAACTTGGTAATCAGATTGTAGCTTTGGAAAATGACTCCGATGTACTTGCTGCGGAATTTGTAGCGATCCATCTTCAGAATGTCTTCGCCGTTGTACAGAATGCTTCCGCCGGTGGGCTTGGCAAGACCGGACAGAACGGACAGAAGGGTGGTTTTGCCTGCGCCGGATTTTCCCATGATGCAATAGATTTTGCCCTTTTCAAAGGTATAGTTCAGATTTTCCAGCACCGGCGTGGACCCATAGGAAAAACTGATGTTACTTAGTGCTAATACCGACATTTTCGTTCCTCCTTAATCTCTGTTCGCCAGAATCTTCAGCGGTTCGTAACGCATGACAAACAGCATGGAAACCGCTCCGGATGCCAGAGTCAGCAGAACGGCAATGCCGAGCATCTGCCAAACGACGGTGAAATTCATGGCACTGCTGATTTCGGTCACATAGTTGTTTTCGCTACCTGTGCCGAAGAAGCCGATCTTCTGATTGGAGGCGCTGCCGCTCATCGGATTCCCGGCATTTGAAGCGTCGGTGGGCATTTTGTCCCCCCGCCCGAAGTTCTGCTCGATCTTGTTTTCGGCGGATGTCTGGGACGAAACCTGGTTTTCCAACAACGCATTGGTCACCGGAACTGAACTGACCGCACCGACCCCTACGCCGATCAGAACGGCGGCAAGGGTAACGACAAAGATTTCGGTCAGAAACTGAAGAGCCACCTTTCCTTTTTTCATGCCCATGGCAGTCAGGACACCGATTTCATACTTCCTTTCCCGCACATTGAAGATATTCAGCACAATCAGAATGACGGCGCCGATCAGCAAAATCACAATCAGGAAATATCCCGCCATCTTGCTCAGGGTGTTCAGGGGAACGAGGCTGTTTTCGAATGCCGAAATATCCGAAGAGGATACCGTGTAGGATTCGTCAAGCCCCAGGACTCTGACATCCTCTTCAAACCGATAATAGGCATCGGTGTCGGCAAAAACATAGGTAAAAGCCAGGGTTTGGCTGACGGCACTGCTGTATTGTACTCCGGTGGTTTCGTCGGTCTGAGTAACCGATGCAGCGGCGGAGGCATCCGCCACCTTCTGAAGGGCGGTATAGCTCGTGTAAATTCTGTTGGCGGGATCGGTTGAAGTGGATCCCATCATGGAGAAACTGCTTTCGTTGGTGGAGGTATCCGTGAAAATCCCCACGACACGGAACGGGTAGCTTTCTTCCTCATTGTTGGGATTGGTCAGCGTGATGGTGTCGCCTACCGAAATGCCGTTGAAGACGGCAAGTTCTTCGGAGATGATGCAGTCAAAATCCGCCGTTCCTTCGGCGAAGACCGATCCTTCCGTTATCGACGCCGTACCTTCAATGAAGGCGGTCATGGCAGATTCACCGCTGACTCCCACGACGCTGAAGTCGCTCTGGATGCCCATGACACGGTCACGACCGCTCATACCTCCGAAGTTTCCGGCCTCTCCGAAGCCGTCAAGATCGGCTGTATCGGTACCTGAAGAGGTACCGGTACTGCTGACCGGCTCGAAGCTGTCGGTACCGTTCAGCGGGACGGTCACGGTATAGTAATAGCTTTGTACCGAGTCGGCGTTGGCATATTTCAGATATTCGTCAAGGGACAGCGATTCGGACTCGCCCATCAGGGAGGTGAACTGAGTTCGGTCAAATTTTCCTGCGGCTTTGTCTGTGCCGCTCAACTGTCCGTTCAGATCCTTCATCAGGGCACTACGATTGAAGGAAATCGTGCCGGTCACGCTGAGGGTCTTCATGGTTTCATTTTTTGCACTTTCCGCCGCCTGCCGAATGGACAGACCGAGACAGGCCGAAACGGCAATGACCAGCACAATCACACCGATCAGAATATTCCGTCCCTTGGATCGGCTGATACATTTCAGCGCATTTTTTACAATATACATTCGTTTGCTTCCTTTCTGAGTTTGACTCTCGCTTAGTATATCAAAACTGCCTAAAGTCACGCTAAAGAAAAAAGAAGATCGCAAAAAAATGCAATCTTCTTTTTATCTTTATTTCAGCACGATCCGGAAGCCGACGGTTTGCCCGTCCTTTTTGTATGCGGTAATTTCGCCCCTGTGCTTTTCGACAATGGCCTTCGCAATGGACAGCCCGATGCCGAAACTGCCGGTATAGGTGCGGGCGGGATCGGAGCGGTAAAAACGGTCGAACAGACGGTTGAGTTGTAGGTTTTCGACCTCCCGATAGCTGTTTTCCACGGTGAACACCGGATTTTTCTTTCGCCTGAGAACGACGGAGATCGTCCCCGCCCCGTCGCAGTATTTTACCGCATTGTCCAGAAGTATGGATATCAGATGCCGTATCGCCGACTCGTCTCCGACAAAGGAAAGATCGGGTTCAATTTGTACGGTCATCGACTTGTTCTGCTTTTCGGCCAGCGGTCTGAACTGCGAGACGCATTCTTCTGCGGCGTCGCTGAGGTTGAAGGGCTCAAAGGGGGCGAAGGATCGGACTTCGTCCATGCGGGACAGGGAGGTCAGCTGATTGATCAGCGCATTCATCCGCTCTCCTTCGCATCGGATGTCGTCCAGCCATTCGTTTGGACCGAGCTCGGACTCGGCAATGTCCAGATTGGTCAGAATCAGGGTCAGTGGCGTTTTCAGCTCGTGATTGGCGTCGGTGATGAACTGCTTCTGCTTTTCATAGCTTTCCGCTACCGGTTTGACCGCCCGTTTGGAAATCAGAACGATCAGCAGAATGATGACCGCCGCACTGCAAATGAGAATGGCGAAGATGGTCAGCATCATTCTGTTTGAGGTGGAGCGGGCGACGCTGCCGTCCACGAAGACGACGGAAACGCCGTCCGCCGTTTGGTTGACCTTGTAACGGAAGTTTGCAATCCATCCCCGGGTCTTGCCGCCCTCCAGGACCGGCTCGGCATAGCGGACGGCATCCTCTTCGCTTACCGATGCGGTGGATTTGATGTTGACGGTGAAGTCAGACTGGCCGGCAATCTGACGGACGGTGAAAAAGCGGGTGGTAAACTGACTTTCCCGGTTGATGAATTTGGAATTGCCGGGGGCATCGGGAAATTCATCCCGCTTGGAATCCCATTCGGGGAATCGCCCGTTGTTGGCGGATATGGCGTCGGTCAGCGCATCCATTTCATCGTTCAGCTGTCTCATGCAAACAAAATAGGTCGCCAGACCGATCAACAGGAACACCGCCAGCAGAGATAAGACGCTGATTTTGATAAATTTTTTTCTGAGATTATAAATCATCGCAGTCCCCCAGAACATAGCCGGCATTTCGGATGAAGCTGATCTCAACGGGCGCACGGACGGACGCAATCTTTTTTCGCAGGTTGGAAATATGGACCCAGACGACGCTGGGGTCCACATCGGTGTCCCATCCCCAGATGTGGGTCATAAAGTCCTCAATTTTGATGACGGTTCCGGGACGCTGCATAAGCATTTCCATAATCTGGAACTCCTTGCCGCTCAGGGGCTGAACCAGACCGTGACAGCAAAGCTCGTAGGTGGAACGGTTGAGCACGGTGTCCCCGTATTTCAGCAGATCGGGCAGGAAAGCGTCCTTCCTTCGGAGCATGGCGCGGACTCTGGCAAGCAGTTCCGCAGTGGAAAAGGGTTTTGCAAGGTAATCGTCTGCGCCTGCGTCCAGCCCTTCCACCCGCTGTTCAACCTCGGTTCGCGCCGTAAGGAAGAGCGCAGGCGTGTTGATGTTCTGCTGTCGGAGCGTTCGGATCACCTCGATACCGTTCATGCCGGGCATCATGATGTCCAGAACGAGTCCGTCGTACTCTCCCGATTGTGCATACGACAGTGCGTCGTTCCCGTTCAGAACGCCGCTTACGATGTAATGGTTCTTTTCAAAAATATGGGTCAGGGATTTCAGCAGTCTGTCGTCGTCTTCTGCAATTAACAGCTTCATTTTGAGGAATCCTTTCCGCCAGGGCGCATAGATGGGATCAAACCACCTTCGATAGGGCGTTTTCGCACCTATTATACCCGAAACTGCCCTTGATGTCAAGGGATTTCACGCAATTTTCACGCATTTCACATTTTCGGCGGCAGTGCGATAAACGGAAATCCCTTGACAACGGTCAAAACATCTGATATAATAGTCACATAAAAAGCAGTCGCATGTAGAACATCGAATCCGAATATGCGTGTGCGACTGCTGTGAAAATCCGTCTCGACGGCTTGTGCCGTCGTTTTGCAGAGCAAAACCGACGGATTTTCCGGAGGATTGGGATACGGTAAAGCAGTCGCATGTAGAACATCGAATCCGAATATGCGTGTGCGACTGCTGTGATAATCCGTCTCGACGGATTTACGGGTAGAAACGATGAACGAAAATGCTTCGCATTTCCCCGAAACAGAGGCCGTATGGCTTAAATATGTGAAAATCGGGTCAAAAACGGAAAGGAAACGGAGGCGTCCGGCTTGGCAGGTCTGAAATTGGAGAAAAATCAAATTTTCACGGAGGTTCGGATTGAGGATATCGGAAATCTGGGCTACGGGATATGTCATATAGAGGGAAAGACGGTGTTTGTCCACGGCGGCGTGGACGGCGATCTGGCAGATCTGAAAATCATCAAAGATGCAAGGGATTATGCCGTCGCACGGGTGGAGCGGTTGATCGAACCCTCTCCCTGCCGTACAGACCCGATCTGCCCCCACTTCGGCAGATGCGGCGGGTGCGTCTATCGTCAGATCGACTACGCTCACGAGCTGGAACTCAAGACACGGTATGTGGTGAACGCCCTTCGCAAGGCGGGTGTTGAGGTTCCGTCGGTTCGGAAAATCCTGTCCGACCGCCCCGACGGCTACCGCAATAAGGTTCAGTACCCCATCGGAGAAGGGGGAACCGTGGGCTATTATGCGCCCAAATCCCACCGTGTGATCCCGTCGGAGAACTGTCTCCTGCAGGATCCCGCCTTTACCCCTGTTGTCAAGGACTGCGCAGACTATTTCGCCGCCCATCATATCTCCGTCTACAATGAGACTACCGGAAAAGGATTGCTCCGTCACCTCTGTCTGCGAACCGCATCGGCGGAGTGCGGAGGGCAGATTTCGCTGTGTATTGTTATAAATGGGGATAAACTCCCCGATGAGGCGGGATTCTGTCGGGAAATCACCGAAAAGCATCCGAATATCGCCTCGATTTGCCTGTCGGTCAACAAAAAGCAGACCAATGTGATTCTGGGAGAGCATTTTCGGCTGATTTACGGCTCGGAAACCATCACCGATCGGCTGTGCGGTCTGGATTTTGCCATTTCTGCGGCGTCCTTCTATCAGGTCAATCGGAACATGGCGGAAAAGCTGTATGAGCGGGCGGCGGAATATGCCGATCTCAAAGACGGTCAGACGGTGGTGGATCTGTTCTGCGGAGTGGGAACCGTGGGGTTGTCGGTGGTGAAGGATCACCCGAACTGTCGCCTTGTGGGGGTGGAGATCGTCCCTCAGGCGGTGGAGAACGCAAGGGTCAACGCCCGGCGCAACAAAGTTGAAAATGCCGCCTTTTATCAGGGGGATGCCAATCACCCGGCGATCGAACAGGCCGATGTGGTGCTGATTGACCCGCCGAGGAAGGGCTGTGAGGAGTCGCTGATCTCCCGCATTGCCGAGATTGCCCCCGATCGGGTGGTCTATATCTCCTGCAATCCCGACACCCTTGCCAGAGACTGCGCCCGGTTCCGGCAGGCGGGCTACGCCGTGACGGAGGTCACCCCCGCCGACCTCTTCCCCCGGACGGGACATGTGGAGACGGTTGTTCTGTTGGAGAGAAAGGAATGAAATTATGGGAGCTTGGAGCGCAAGCATTACAGGAAATGATACAGCAATGGATTTATTCAGTGAGTACACCTGTGCTTTTTATTATTACGGAACCAATGAGGGCGTGAAAAAAATTGACGAATATGTCCGGAATAAAATGTGCGATGAGTCTGACCCTGAAGAATGGTGCGATTATGTATATTCGCTGGCGGATTTTATGTGGAAAAAGGGAATTCTTACGGATGAAATAAAGGATCGCGCACTTAATATGATTGACAGTGGATTCGGCTTGAGTATTTGGGCAGAATCCGGCGAAAAAGTGTTGAGACAACGCAAGAAAGTTCTTGAAGAATTCAGACAACAATTGCTTTCTCCGCTACCGGTAAAAAAGAAAATAAAGCCGAAGGCACATACGGAACGGATTTTTGAAGATGGGGATATAATTGCGATCCGTCTTATTACAAAGGATAAGAAGTTTGCGTCACATGCGGCGGCGGTCAGCGATCTGTCTTTCGAGGATTATCAGGCAAACGACGGAAAATATATTCTGATTCAAAAAGTCTGTTCTCGGGTGTCATGGCAAAGCTCAATCGTTCCCGAAATAAAAGATTGGTGGGCTGTTTTTCGCTTGTTTGATGGTGTTTACGATGATGTTCCGACGAATGTCAATGTCGATGATTTGAAGGAAGCAAAGATAATCAGCGACAGCAGGATTTATTCTTTATTTTGCTGTGAAAGCAGTATGTTCTATTTTAAAAGAAGAAAGTATCAGGTGATTGGCAACCGTAAAACAGACAGTAGTGAATATGAAAGTACAAATTATACGCATATTTTTTTGGGTGTAAGTAATGACTGTTGGGATCCTGATTCTCAATTCCTTGTATCCATGGGCAGAACTGTGAGTATAAAAAAATACAATGGCTCCATGGAAAGGCTTCTTGAAATTGCTTATAATGCAAATCGATATGGTGCGTATAATTATCGTTTGTCCAAAGAGGAAAATGATCGGCATAGAAGGGAAGAAGAGAAAAGAATACGGGAAAGTATCGAGCAATCATTGGCCCAAAATGCCGATTTTTATACGATCAGCTACGGCAAAGAATGTGGGTTTGCATCGGTGATGAAGGACAGGATTGACAATGTATTTATATGCGGACAGTTTCAAAAACTCGGGTTGGGAACAGAATTGATCAGTTATATATCTAGGAAAACCGATGGGCAGGCTTATATGAATATTCCCGAAGGAAGAAATAAGAAAGTGCTTGTTCACATTTGCGAAAAAGCAGGAATAAAGGTTGAGTGTTTTTGATGATCCTACGGTAAACAATATAGGATCTTCCAAGGTGTTAACACGATAGGTTCCCGTCTGCGACCGAAAGGCTGAAAACAGCAGTGGGTCAACAATCCTTCTGCAATAAGCGTCGGCAATCCGACATCTTTTCCCAAACTATGCGGACACGCCGTTGCGGTTCTATGGGACAGGACAGTAACATTTTCCCCGCTTTTTCGGGGAATTTGAACCAATGATAAACAGACAGAACAGGAGAAAAACCAATGAAAGCAGCATTGTACATGGGTCAGAAAAAAATTGACATGACCACACTGCCGGACCCCGTGTGCGGGGATAACGACATCGTTCTTCAGAACATCTACGCCAGCATTTGCGGAACCGATGTGGCGGTCTACAATCACGGCGCCAATACCGGCCATCGGGTGACCGTCGGCGGGGAGTTCGGCCACGAGATGGTCAGCCGGGTTTATGCCGTCGGAAAGAATGTCACCGAAATCAAGGTGGGCGATCGGGTGTATCCCTATCCGAGACTGGTCAAGGGCGATCCCAAACGGGCAGGCACGGTCGGCGGATTTTCCGAATTCGTGCTGGCGCCGGGCGCCAAGTGGAACGAGCAGATTTATCGGGTACCGGATAAGATCCCGGACAAGGTTGCCAGCCTGATCGAACCCTTCACCGTCGGAACCAGAGCGGCACGCAGGAGCTTCCCGAAGGCGGGTGAAAATGCAATTGTGTTCGGATGCGGCACCATCGGCATTGCCGCCGCCATCGCTTTGAAGTATTTCGGCTGCAAACAGGTGCTGATTTCGGATATCTCCGATTTCAGGTTGAATATTGCAAAGGAGCTCGGCTTCGCCGTCTGCAATTCGGCCGGGGAGGATCTGAAAACCAAGGCAAAAGAAGTGTTCGGAAGTGCATACGGGATTCACGGAGAAACCGCCGATGTTGACATTTATATTGACGCCGCAGGCGCAGAACAGCTGATTGCGACCTATCAGGAAATGGGCAAGATTGAAAGCCGACTGGTTGTAGTGGCGGTACTGGCGGGAATGAGGCCGATCAATGTGCTGGACATGACCTATTCCCAGCACGCCATCATCGGCAGCGGCGGCTATTTCCCTCAGGATGTTCTGGATGTGCTGAACATCATGCAGGACGACCGCTGGGACATCGGAAAAATCATCACCGATTGCTATCCGTGGGAAAAACTGCCCGAGGCCATCGAACGGGCGTCGGATACGCAGAACGCCCTGAATGTGGTGATCCGATACTGAGTTTCAACCGATTGCCCGACCTGTGAGGGCAATGAGGTGTTTCAGAAAGCTTTGAAAAAGGTGTATTCGGAGCGTGAAGACAACAGGACAAGAAAGAAATTGGGAATGTAGCGAAGGAATACAGCGATGGACAAGGAACACATATTCGATCGGGTTCACTTTCACGGTACCTTCAGAGACTATCAAAAACGGGTTCTCGACAACGCAGATAGCTATTTGAAGGACGGGAAAATCAATATTGTGGCAGCTCCTGGAAGCGGAAAGACCGTTCTCGGCCTGGAACTGATCCGAAAAATCGGGAAACCCTGCCTGATCCTCTCGCCGACCACAGCCATCCGCAATCAGTGGGGGGAACGGTTCAGGGAGCTGTTTCTGGACGACAGGAACGACTTCGCCGACCTGTATTCGGATGACCTGCATGAGATTCACCCGGTCAATTCGGTCACCTATCAGGCGTTGTATGCTGCCATGGGGCGGATTCCGTCAACGGAAGAGGGCGACGCCGATTTCACCGATTTTGATCTGCTTTCTGCCGTGAGGGAGTATGGGATTCAAACGGTCTGCCTCGACGAGGCCCATCATCTGAAAAACGAATGGCAGAAGGCTCTGGAGACCTTTCTCTCTCATCTGGACGGGAATGTGAAGATTGTATCGCTGACCGCTACGCCGCCATACGATTCGGACGGGACGGAGTGGAACCGATATGTCCGGATCTGCGGCGAAATTGACGAGGAAATTTTCGTTCCCGAACTGGTCTCTCAAAATTCCCTATGTCCCCATCAGGACTATGTTTATTTCAACTATCCCACGAAAGCCGAGGCCTCGGTGCTGTCCGACTATCGGAAAAATGCCCTGATGGCTGTGGAAGAGATCGGAGAGTCGGACTTTCTGCCCGCACTTTGCCGAAAGATGAACGGGGAGAAGGAGTACGAGAAGTTGTTTTCCTCAGTGAAGGAAAATATTGCCCTGTTGACGCTGTTTCACCATTACGGTTTCCCCGTCAGCAAAAAGCTGATACGGGTGCTGACGACCGGGAACGGACTGCCCTTCTTCGGCATCGGATATGCCCAGACTGCCATACGATACCTGCTGGAGAGCGATTGGATTTCTGATGAAAACAAGGATGAAATGATCTGCATCCTGAAAAAGTATGGCGTATATGAGATGCGAAAAGTATCGCTGGAACTCAGTGAAAAGCTGAAGCGGACGCTGGTCTCGTCGGCGGGGAAGCTTGAAAGCATCCGACAGATTGCCCTCAGCGAATACGCCGCAATGGGACCGTCTCTTCGGATGCTGATTCTGACCGACTACATCAAGAAGGAAAATGTGGATCGGATCGCCACGGACGAGCGTTTTCAGTCGGTGAATGTGGTCAGTATTTTTGTAACCTTACGGAGAGAAGAAAGCATCCCGAATATCGGAGTCCTATCCGGTTCGCTGGTTATTTTGCCCGAATCTCTGGATTTGTCTGCAATTGATCACAAAAAGAGGACAATCCCGGGAACAGATTACTGCACCGTCGAGTTTTCGGGGAACAATTCCACACAGGTGGCATTTGTCAGTCGGCTTTTCGAGGAAGGAAAGCTTCAGGTTTTGGTGGGGACCAAGTCCCTGCTGGGCGAAGGATGGGATTCCCCCTGCATCAATTCGCTGATTCTGGCCAGCTTCGTGGGCAGTTATGTCCTGTCCAATCAAATGCGGGGACGGGCTATCCGAACCGACAGGGCGAACCCCGATAAGTGTGCAAATATCTGGCATCCGGTTACCGTGGAGCCTGAATATCTGTTCAAGGATACGCCGGTTGAGCGTCTGGTGCAGTGGGCAAGTCGGGATTTGGATCAGCTGACCTCATGGGATTTTGAGGTATTGAAACGGCGATTCGATTCCTTCATGGGACCCAATTATACTACGGGCGAAATCGAAAGCGGTATAGAACGGCTTACCGTCATTGCACCGCCCTTCGATCAGAAGGGAATTGAGCGGATCAATGCCGAAATGCTGAAGCGATCCGCTCAACGGTCGGATGTTGCAGAAAATTGGAACATCGGTGTGTCCGGTGGAAGGTTCGAGGTCGCCGTTGAGGGCGAGATCCCGAAGGAAAAGAGGATCCCGGTTTTTACCTTCTATAATGTTGCCCTTACGGTGATTCTGCTGTCCAACCTTACCGTTATTCTCAGCGCCTTTTTCCGTAGTGCCGTCCGTATGAATTTCCCGACCAATGTGATCCTTGCGGCTGTGGGTCTTGCTCTGACGGTTCCGCTGACTTGTCTTGTCAAGAGGATTGTCCTGCATTTCAATCCTGCCCGTTCGATCAAAACGCTGGGTATTGCCGTGTATCAAACCCTGAGGGAATGCGGGATGATTGCAGACTCGGCAAGGGTGGAAGTCCGGCAGAATCAGGATCTTGATACGGTGTCATTGTACCTGAGAGGCGCATCGGTTCACGATCAGAATATTTTCAACACCGCCATGCGTGAGATGCTTTCGCCGATCGAAAATCCACGCTATATTCTGATCCGAAAAAAACTGTTTCATCGGTACGATTATAATGAGTCCTTCGCCTGCCCCTCGTGTATCGGGCGAAAAAAGGAATCGGTCGCTTTGCTGGCGGAAAAGTTGAAAAAGACCACCGGAAATTTCATCCCGGTATGTGCCCATAGGGAGGACGGCCGCAAACTGATTCTGAAATGCAGAAGAAAGTCCTATATCACATACAATCAAAGGATGATTGACAAAAAGTATAAGGTTTCCCGTTGGGAGTAACCTGCCAAAGCGGCATGAAGTGAGAGAAATCATATGAAAGGGTACAAGAAAACCATGAAAAACTATGATATTGCAGCATACATATGGCCGGCATACACCGGCAAGGAAATCAGGACAAGAATCTTTTGGCCGGACGGCATCGGGGAATGGCAGACGGTGAAAAAGGACCATCAAAAGCCGGAATACCGTTACAATTGGAACCGCAAGCCGGTATGGGGATATGTGGACGAAGCCGACAGCCGTGTGATGGAGATGCAGATTTCGGAAGCGGTCAGGCACGGGGTGAATGTCTTCATCTACGACTGGTACTGGTTTGACAATCGTCCCTTTTTGGAAAACTGTCTCAACGACGGTTTCCTGAAGGCCTCCAACTGCTCGGATATGAAGTTTTACATCATGTGGGCCAATCACAATGCCGGATATACATGGGATTATCGGCTCAGCAGCGGCGAAGATGTGGACATCTGGCAGGGAGCGGTCACGGAAGAGCAGTTCAGAATCATCGGAAAGCGTTGGATTGATCTCTATTTCAAACGGGAGAACTATTATAAAATCGACGGCAAGCCGGTGGTCAGCATTTACGATCTGGGGAATTTTATTACTGGTCTGGGCGGAATCGAAAAAGCAAGGGAAAATGTGGAATGGCTCAAAAATATGGCCGTTCAAGAAGGATTGGCGGGCGTCCATTTTCAACTGATTAAATGGGGGCAGTGTCCCATCAATCTGTCCGGCGTGGACGAAGGCGTGATTCCGCTTACGCCCGATCTTGTTGAAAGGATCGGATTTGATTCGCTGACCCACTATCAGATCGCCCATTTTACCAATGTCAGCCGGGATTATACCGAAATCATTCCGGATATGGAGAGGGAATGGAATGCGGTTGCAAAGGATTATCCGATTCCCTATTATCCCCATGTTTCTGTCGGCTGGGATAATAATCCCCGGTTCCAAAAATTCAAACCGGAAATTGTGACCAATAATACCCCCGAAAACTTTAAAAAAGCACTTCTGAAAGCCAGGAGCTTTTGCGATGCGCATTGCCGGGTTCCCCTTGTTACCATCAACAGCTGGAATGAGTGGACCGAAACCAGTTATCTGGAACCGGATCATCTTTACGGATACGGATATCTGGATGCCATCAGGGAGGTTTTTCAATCGTCAAAGTGAAAGCATCATGATGGCACCGCAGACAGGGCAGGGTGTCAAAAGAATTCATATATTACGCCGGAAGGCGGAAAGGCAGGGTCTTTTTTATGAAAACATCGACTGAAATTTCATCCATTGCCGGAATCGTAGGAGAAGAAAGGGCAGTAGAGCTGGTGGCGAAAGCCGGATTTGACGCCTGGGATTTCTCCATGTTCGCCATGTGCCAGTGGGATTGGGCAAAGGACAGACCCACGGATACGCCCCATCCCCTCAAAGGGACCGAATATCTGAAATTCGCCGGAAGGCTGAAGCGGATCGGTCTGGATAACGGGATTGTCTGCAATCAGTCCCATGCCCCCTTTCCCGTGGTCAAGAAGGAGATTCGGGACTGCCTGAAACGGGCCATCGAATGTACGGCGGAGGCGGGAGGCAAAATCTGCATCATCCATCCCGATAACGATAAGGGTCCCGAGGAAAATGCGGAAATGTATTTCGAACTGCTCCCCTTTGCCAAGGAACACGGGGTCAAAATTGCCGCCGAAAATATGTGAAACTGGGACCGTCAGACGGGACTGCCCTGTTTTGCCGCCTGCGCAACTCCGGAGAGCTTCAACGCCCATCTGGATGCCGTCCATGATGAGGATTTCGTCGCCTGTCTGGACATCGGTCATGCCGAAATGCGCAGTCTGAATACCTCTGCCGTGGAGATGATCCGCAAGCTGGGCAGACGGTTGCAGGCCCTTCACATCCACGACAACGACGGCAAGTTCGATCTGCATCAGATTCCCTTTTCCATGAGTATCGACTTTGCTAAAATCGCAAGGGCACTGAAGGAAATCGACTATCAGGGCTACTTTACGCTGGAGGCAGACGCCTTTCTGCATTCCTATCGGGAGGATAATGTGTTTGAAGGCGTTAAAAAACTGGCAGAAAGCGTGAAAAAATTCGACCGGATTTTCACCGAAACGACGGTCTGACAACCCCGACGCCACTTCTTTGGATCGCTTCGGGAATCACGGCGGAAAAGGAGCAACCTTATGCAAGTCTTCGAAAAAAGCAGGTGGATCTGGGTCCAAAACGGCGAGGGTCCCGATCAGTATGTCGAGTTTTTGGAAATTCTACCGTACAATGGGGGCAAAACGCTCCTGAACCTTTCCTGCGACAGTGATTACACCCTCTTCATCAACGGGAACTATGTCGCCTCCAATCAGTACGGCGATTTTGAACACTATAAAATCTATGATACCGTGGACATCACCGATTTTTTGACGGATGGGGAAAACAGAATGATGATCCTGGTGTATCATTGCGGCGTTCCGACGCAAAGATACCGCCCCGCCCAAGCGGGACTGATTTATGAAGTGCTCCGGGAGGGTCAGACTGTCGCATTCAGCGGGGAAAAGACCCTATCCCGAATCAGTCGGGGATATGTAAGCGGTTATCAAAAGGTGCTGACATCCCAGCTGGGGTTCACCTTCTTCTATGATGCGTCAAAGGAGACGGCAGAGGGGTCGGATGAGGGCTTTGAGCCGTCGGTCTTCGTAGATAAGAAGACGGTATTCTTTCCCCGACCCATCAAAAAACTGTCGGTATTGCCGCAAAAGGCGGTCAAAAGCAGAACCCGATACAGTGGGACACATGTCCTCATCGACCTCGGCGAGGAGGTTGTGGGACTTCCTACATTGGATTTGTTTTCCGAAACCGAGCAGGTTGTCACGGTTGCCTATGGCGAGCATCTGGAGGACGGCGGCGTGCGCAAAGAAGTCGGCGGCAGAACCTTTGCCTTTGAGTATAAAACCCGAAAGGGAGCCAATGTGTTTACCCATTATATGCTCCGCATCGGTTGCTGCTATCTGGAAGTGTTTGCAGAGCATCCGATTGTTTTGAATTACGCCGGTGTATTGCCTCAGGTGTACGAAGTTGAAGAAGTCCCCTGCAAAATAGAGGATCCCCTGGACAGGCGGATCTACGATATTTGTGTGAACACCTTAAAGCTGTGCATGATGGAGCATTATGTGGATACGCCCTGGAGGGAGCAGTGCCTGTACGCCTTTGATTCGAGAAATCAGATTCTTTGCGGTTATGATGCCTTTCGGTCCGGAAATACGGAGTATGTCAAAGCCAATCTGAGACTGTTGGCACAGGACCGAAGGGAGGACGGAATGCTTTCCATTTGCAGTCCCTGCGGGACAAAACTGGCAATTCCCTCGTTTTCTCTCTACTTCATCCTGGAGATGGAGGAATATCTTCGCTTTTCCAATGATTCGGCGTTTATCAAAGATCATATTCCCAAAATGGAGGGAATTCTGAACGAATTCCGGAAGCGGCAAAAGTCGGGGCTGATACAAACCTTTGAGGGCTCTCAAATGTGGAATTTTTACGACTGGTCCCGCTATTCGGAGGGAACGCTGTATTAAAACGAAGTAGCAACCGCCGATCTGGTTATCAATTGCCTGTTCGTAATGGCGCTGGACCGCTTTGAACAGATGTGTGAGTTGACGCAAATCCCGTTTCCCTACGATCGGCAAACGGCAGATTCGATCCGAGTGCGCATCAGGGAGGAATTTCTGACGCCCAAAGGAATCTTCACCATGCATTCCGGTGCGGGTCGGGAGGAATACACGGTGCTTGGCAATTCCCTTGCAATCCTGTCGGGGACGGCGACGGGCGAATTGGCAGAGCAGGTGTGCGGGCGCATAGCAGGCGGGGAGCTTGTCGACTGCTCGCTGAGCATGAAGATTTTCAAGTATGAAGCCCTTTTGAGGACCGATGAAGAAAAGTACAGAGAGTCTGTACTGAGCGAGATCCGAAAAGACTATAAACGGATGATTGACGCCGGTTCAACTACCGTGTGGGAAACGGTTGACGGCGCATCGGCGTTTGCAAACGCCGGAAGCCTGTGCCACGGCTGGAGCGCCATACCCATATACATCTACCGTAAAACGGGCATCGCTAAGGCGGAGAATCAGGCAATCGGATAAAATCGGTTGAAACGGCAAAGGCCGCAATTCTGCTGTTGTTTTTTTGAACTGTTTGAACTTTTGCCGAAGAGAGAATTGTTTGCATCTTTCCATCCTTTTCCGTGTCAGAATCACCAATCTTTCCCCCGAAAAATTGTGAAAGTTTTCTCATAAATTGCGAAATAATGCTTGATTTTTTTCGGGAACTATTGTATAATAGACCCAGAATGAAAATTTCTTAAAAAATAAAAAAGGAGATTTACTATGAGCATTGAAAATTATGAGTATGCTACCAGCAACGAAGTTGCAGGTATGTGTACTGTAAGAAAGGGCCCTGATCACGGACCCGCTCCCCTGCCCGAAGAGGGCCAGTGGATTCAGGCAAAGCAGATCACCGATATTTCCGGTTATACCCACGGTATCGGCTGGTGCGCTCCTCAGCAGGGCGCCTGCAAGCTGTCGCTGAATGTCAAGAAGGGCGTCATCGAGGAAGCCCTGGTGGAAACCATCGGCTGTTCCGGTATGACCCACTCTGCCGCAATGGCAGCAGAAATTCTTCCCGGTAAGACCATCCTGGAAGCGCTGAACACCGACCTGGTCTGCGACGCCATCAACACCGCTATGCGTGAGCTGTTTTTGCAGATCGTCTACGGCCGTACCCAGTCTGCTTTCTCTGAGGGCGGTCTGGTCATCGGCGCAGGCATGGAAGACCTGGGCAAGGGCGCACGCTCCATGGTTGGAACCATGTACGGCACCAAGGCAAAGGGCGTCCGTTATCTGGAAATGACCGAGGGCTACTGCACCAGAATGGCACTGGATGCCAACGATGAAGTCATCGGTTACGAGTTCGTATCTCTGGGTAAGATGACCGACTTTATCAAGAAGGGCATGGAGCCCGGCGAGGCATACGAGAAGTCCAAGGGTACATACGGCAGATTCAATGAAGCGGTCAAGTATATTGACCCCCGTAAAGAATAATTGAAGGAGGGAAAATCGAAATGGCACAGTTTGAAGGTTATGAAAGACGCGAGGCGAAGATCCTCGGCGTTCTGAAAGAATACGGTATTTCCTCCATCGACGAATGTAAGGAAATCTGCGACGCAAAGGGAATTGATCCCTACAAGATTACCGAAGAAACCCAGCCCATCTGCTTTGAGAATGCAAAGTGGGCGTACACCGTAGGCGCAGCCATCGCCATCAAGAAGGGCTGCACCAAGGCTGCCGACGCAGCCGCTGCAATCGGAATCGGACTTCAGGCATTCTGCGTACCCGGATCGGTTGCCGAGAACCGTAAGGTCGGTCTCGGACACGGAAATCTGGGCAAGATGCTTCTCTCCGAGGAAACCGAGTGCTTCTGCTTCCTGGCAGGTCACGAGTCCTTTGCCGCAGCAGAGGGCGCAATCAAGATCGCTCTGAACGCCAACAAGGTCCGCACCAATCCCCTCCGTGTCATTCTGAACGGTCTGGGTAAGGATGCCGCATACATCATCTCCCGTATCAACGGCTTTACCTATGTAAAGACCGAGTTTGATCCCTACACCGAGACCGTCAAGGTTGTCTCCGAGACTCCCTATTCCAACGGTCCCCGTGCGGCAGTCAAGTGCTACGGCGCAGACAATGTTCCTGAGGGCGTTGCCATCATGAAGATGGAGAATGTCGGCGTGTCCATCACCGGTAACTCCACCAACCCCACCCGTTTCCAGCATCCCGTTGCCGGAACCTACAAGAAGTGGTGTGTGGAGAACGGCGTGAAGTACTTCTCAGTCGCTTCCGGCGGCGGAACCGGTCGTACCCTGCATCCCGATAACATGGCGGCAGGTCCTTCCTCCTACGGTATGACCGACACCATGGGTCGTATGCACTCGGACGCACAGTTCGCAGGCTCCTCCTCAGTACCCGCACATGTTGAGATGATGGGTCTGATCGGCATGGGCAACAACCCCATGGTCGGCGCGACCGTGGCAGTTGCCGTTGCAGTCGAAGAGGCTTCCAAGGGCTAAGACCTTGCAGTTGTAAATGAATTATAAACATCCCGCTTCGGCGTCAGCCGGAGCGGGATGTTTTGTCTGTAATGGGCATGGCTGCTCCCGAATTCCTTCCCCCTCTTCCTCATGTTTACAATTTTGCAATAAACCGTTCACGAAATATCCGTTGAAAATATAGTGATTGTATGATATAATAATTGCAAGATATAAAGACAACAGAATTGCTGTCGAAATGAAAGGAAGGAATGGAATATGCCGGGTCGTGGTGGATTTGGCGGACCGGGAGGAAGAGGCCCCGGTCCCGGAGGAAGAGGTCCCGGAGGATTCAGAGGACCGGGTGGATTTGGAGGGGGACACAGACCGCCGCCTCCGCCCCCCAGACGCTTCGGAATGTGGCGAAGACCCTATCGGGGCGGTTGCTTTGGCTGCCTGTTGCCCGTTATTGGAACCGTACTCGTCATTGTGGCAGCTGTGATCGCCGTGATTCTGCTCTGAAATGGCGTTGACCCATGCGAAAATCGGTATTTGAGAGGTGATGGGGAAATGATAAAGGCTACGGACGGTAAAATCATTGTGAAAGGGAATCGGTTTTTTCTGGGGATCGGCATTGCGGCAACCCTTATGGTGATGATCGGTGTCTGTGATCTGATTTCATCACTGGTATCCTTTAAAGCGGATCATACCGCAGCCGATGTTTTCGGATTGATCTTTGTCAGCGTTTTTATCGGTGCGGTTGTCTGGATGGCGTGGAAGGGCTATTTTGAATATAGCAAAAAAATTGTTCTGAGCGATGAGGGCGTGTTTTATCGCAATTTGTTGGGAAAGAAAAGTCGACTATGGTCTGACATCCGTGACTTTGGAATCTCTTACAGCGGATCCGTCAAGGGAGGCGGGCGAGCCTATGATTTGTTTTTTTTCGGGTGAAAAAAGTCGGAAACAAAAGGGTAAAACCATAGTCGAACAAATTCAAATCACCCTTTTTTATAACGAATACCCCCGGTTGATTGAAACCGTGATCCCCTATTGCCAAAGTCGGGCATTGGTAGAACCCACAATGACAAGAATCTGATCTACAAACACAGGCAGACAGGCAAAAGTGTAATGTTCTTATCGGAGACATCACAAAACGAACCAAAAATTCCCACCGGCCATAACGGTTTGTGGGAATTTTTTTATCAGCAGAAGAAGCGGTTAAGAAAAAGGCTCCCTTGTGTAAAGGGAGCTGTCAGCGAAGCTGACTGAGGGATTGTTCCACGAGGTGATCAATATACTCACAAACGCTTCGGAAGTTTTTGTGTATCCCCGTGTTTGGTATTCTAATTACTTATAATCCATATTCTTCAAGGAAAGCCGTTCTTTCTTTATCATATTGTCTGCCCTCATCCGTATAATGCCCCGAACCGTCAAGCTAAATGACAATTTTTGCTTCAGCACAGTAGAAATCAGCAATATACTTACCGAGTACTTTTTGGCGCAAAAAACGAACGGGATATGTACGAAGAAAATCATACCAAAGATGCTTTTCCTCTTTTGTCATATTCTTTCGTAGCATTTTGGCTGTTGGAACAATGTCTTTATTGTGTTTCCTCTGCATGACAATCCCTCCGTCACGCTTCGCATGCCACCTCCCTTTACACAAGGGAGGCTTTCAGCACAGTACCCGTCAAAAAGTTATTTGCTATTTTTCGGCATCTGTTTTGCATTTTCAAAAGTAAGGTTTTGATACGCTTCTTCAAACGGAAGCATTAAATATTCAAAATCCTCAAAGTCATTATTTCGTTTTGGCCTTTGATTTTGAAATTTTGCCCCCAAATATTCGACTGTTTTTGTGTCGCCATTGTCCATTTGATAGGATATTTCATATGGAAACTCGTTGTGAATATATTCCTTGATCGATGTTTCTCCAGTGTTTCACGAAATGCGGTTCCTCTTCGCTTTCATCTGTTTCAACATGACCTTTGGGAAATCCGCAATATCCATCATCCTTTGCTTTTACAAGCAAGTACTGAACTGTTTCGCCATTTACCGTGTACGGTATTGTTCCGCATGATTTTTCAATCATGGATATTCGTCTTTTATCGCAAGTTTGGTCAAGCCGTACCTCTATTATAGCACAAAAACCGCAGAAAATCAATCTGCGGTTTCTGTTTTTTGATAGCCTCCGTTAAGAGCAACAGGCAAATTCGCCTGTCTGCCTTTTTGATCTATGGGCTATTTCAGCACCGTTTCGTACCGATGCTTGGGGTCGTGCAAATAGCTGTCCATCCACTGGTATCGGTTGGTGATCCAATCCTTCAGCTGTTCGACAATTTCGTCGTAGTCGGTCAGTCGGGCGATGGAATCGGGGGTGGGATAGAAATCAGTTCCCAGAATGTCCCAAACACTGAAATTGTTTTTCAGATATATCCCCCAGGTGCTGTGAAGCAATTCAATCCGATCCAGCGCCGCCCGGGTCATGGTCTCGCCGATTTCGTCCCATCTCGCAATGACCCGATCCACAAACCACTGCCTGCGCATCAGGCGGTAGAACCAGGGATTGCTGTTTTCCCAACCGTTGTATTTGTCGTTTCCGGCATACAGCCCTTCATAGGTGGCGTCACCCAGACGGACATCGTTTCCGTATGCCAGATCAAAATCCCAGGGCCAGGTCAGCCGCAACTTTCCGCCGCCTTCCTTGACCATGTAGAAGGAGGACCATCCTGCATCCACATTCCGGACAAACTCCTGTAAAATGTACATATCCACAAAGGAATCAATGTCCACCAGCTCGCAGACGGCATCTTCGTCTCCGCTTCGGATGGCTTCGTTGACCTGATTCAGATAGTCCCGCAGATAGTCGGCGGCATCGGGATGAATCTGCTCGTTCTTGATGGCGAACTTCTTCCGCTCAACAAAGACATAATCCACCCCTTCGGTTCCGGTGGCATAGGCATCCATTTCAAGGAAGTAGTCGCTGTCGAGAACATCGGGTTGTTCCTCTATGTCGATCCGGTGGGAGTTGACCGTGTGCTGTTCGCAGAGTTGATAAATTCCCCTGTACTGGCCATTGATGTACAGACGGACATATCCAGACGAGGTGACCTCCTGAATATTGTCCAGTACCGATGCCATGGTGAAGGCGGCATCGCAACGCATCAGCGAGCGGTCGGTGAAGTTGGCAAGAAGAATCCAGTTTCTGGCCTTGCCCTCATCCTGCCCGAACAGGTTGATTTTTTCGTCAAATTTCAACCGATAGGACTTTTTCGGAACGGCGCCGTAGGTGTAGTTGCCCCGACAGCGGATGGAAGCGGACAGATCGGAGAAAGTGTATTGTTCCGATGTGGATCCGGAGGAAACGGTGGCGGATAGGTAGACCACATTCGAGGTGATCTCCTTGCCCTTTTCAGTCTTGATGGAGAGTGTGGGGATTATTTCAGCCAGCTGATTGGGGTCGGTAGTATCCGGAATCGGCACATCGCCGGAATCGGTGCTCCCGGTCTGAGGATCCCGGTTGGAGGTCGAAGGGTCCGACGGGTCGGAAAAATCGGATTCCGTGGAAGTCAGGGCGTCGGTCTGATCCGGCAGACTTAGCCGGCAGGCGGACAGGGTCAACAGCAGAAGTCCGAAAAGGAGTGTTCCGAGCAGGCATTTTTTCATGGCGGAAATCCTTTCTGATAAGATTGGTCTGTT
>JBJDZJ010000185.1:0-5434 GCA_051867915.1 Eubacteriales bacterium | reverse complement strand
ATGAGATGGTTTTCCCCTTCCTCCAGTTTGCTAAAGAGCTTTTTCGACACGCTGAAGGGGGCTTTTCACGAAAAGCCCCCTTGAATTTATTCGTTTTCTTATCTTCCCGTCCCGGCGGCGATGTTTTGAGCCAGATCGCCCACGGTGTTCATTTTGATCAGTTCGTCGTCGGGAACATAGTAGCCGTACTTCTCCTCCACTGCCATGAGAAGTTCCACGATGTCCAGCGAATCCGCTCCCAGATCGTACAGCAGATTGCTGTCCTCGGTGATGTCATCGGCAGGGAGTTTGCAAAGCTCCGACAATTGTTCCTGTAAAAAGGCAAGAATATCATCCATTTTTTTCAGGCACCCTTTCTTTCCGGTGTGACTTCAAACTGGCTGTTGTACAGCGATGCGTAGAATCCGCCCTTGGCCAGAAGTTCTTCGTGTTTTCCCGATTCGATGAGCCTGCCGTCCTTGATGACCAGAATGCAGTCGGCATTCTGAACGGTGGACAGCCGATGAGCGACGATGATGGAAGTCCGCTCTACGCTGAGGGCATCCATGGCACTCTGAAGAAGTGATTCGGTGCGGCTGTCCACATTGGAGGTCGCCTCATCCAGTATCAGAATGGGGGAGGGGGACAGCATGGCACGGGCGATGGTCAGAAGCTGTTTCTGTCCCTTGGAGATGTTCACACCGTTCTCGTCCAGCACCGTGTCGTAGCCCATGGGAAGGCTGAGAATGTAATCGTGAATCTTTGCCGCCTTGGCGGCTTCTTCGATCTGCTCACGGGTGGCGTCGGGATTGCTGTATGCGATGTTCTCGGCAATGGTTCCCTCAAACAGCCAGGTTTCCTGAAGCACCATGGAGAAGCAGGATCGGACGCTGTCCAGCGTGGCGTGGGCAGTGTTTTCGCCGTCGATGCGGATTTCACCGGTGTTAATGTCGTAGAAGCGCATCAGCAGATTGATGACCGTGGTCTTGCCCGATCCGGTGGGTCCCACAATGGCGATTTTGCTGCCTTTGGGAATGGTCACGCTGAGATCGGTCAGTACGGGGCGGTCGGGCGTATAGGAGAAGGATACATGGGAAAGTTCTACTCTTCCGCTTTCACCGGTTACAATCCGATCGTCCTTTTGGGGCTTCGGCTCCACCTTCTGATCCAGCAGGATGAAAATGCGCCTTGCGGCGGAAGTCGCCGATTGGATTTCGCTGATGATGTTGGCGGTCTCGTTGATAGGTCCCGAAAACTTGCGGGAGTACAGAATGAAGGTGGACAGCCCGTCGATGCTGATTCTTCCGAACAGGAAGAGCATGGCGCCGAACATGGAGATCAGCGACAGCGACACATTGTTGATGAAGTTGACCGACGGTCCGACAACGCTGCCCTGATAGTCGGCACGGTAGTATGCTTCAATGGCGTCGTCGTTGTGGGTGTCAAACTTGCCAATCATGACCTTTTCCTGAGCATAGGCACGGATGGTTTTCTGACCGGACAGCATTTCTTCGGCGTATCCGTTCAGCTCGCCCAGCTTTGCCGAACGGGCACGGAACAGGGGCTTGACCTTGCGGACACGGTAGACGGTGAACAGAACCAGTACGGGGACGGTCACCGCAAAAACCAGCATCAGCGGGGGTGCGATTTTCACCATCATGATTGCCGAGCCTACCACTGTGATAACGCCCGAACAGATCTGGAGCAAATCGTTGGACAGGGAAGCGTTGATGGTGTCAATGTCATAGGATAGCCGGCTGATGAGATCGCCGGTTTGATTTTTGTCAAAATAGCCGACGGGAAGGTCCACCAGATGCTCGAACACCTGCTTTCGCATGGTGTAGACCACCTTCCGCCCCAGATTGATCATGACGGCGGACAAGATGAAGGACAGAAGTGCAGAGGCCAGATAGCAGATCAGCATCCAGAAGGCATATTTCAGAACGGTGGTGAAGTCTACCTGCCCGGGCCCCACAATGGCGGCGATAGCCTTACCCGATAGGGCAGGAGCAACCAGAGCCAATACATTGGAAAGTACGGTCAGTACAATTGCCAGTGCAAGATCGACCTTGTGACGGGGGAGATAGGCGAGAACCCGAAGAATAATCGAGGATTTGGACAGATCGCCCGGATTTTTGGCTTTCTTTTGATTCGTTTGATTAGTCAATGGTAAATCCGCCTCCCATCTGCACTTCGTAGATTTCCCGATAGACGGGACAGGACTCCATCAGCTGATCGTGACTACCGAAACCGATCATCCTCCCGCTGTCCAGTACCAGAATTTTGTCTGCATGAAGGATGGAGGAAACCCGTTGGGCGACGATCAGCTTGGTTGTGTTCCGAAAATGTCTTGAAAGCTCGGCACGCAGGGTCGCATCGGTGCGGTAGTCCAAAGCGGAGGAAGCGTCATCCAGAATCAGCAGATCGGGATTTGCCGCCACGGCTCTGGCGATCAGAAGTCGCTGACGCTGACCGCCGCTGAGGTTGGCACCTTTGATGTCCAGCGGATGCTCGATGGTGTCGGGATAGTCAAAAACGAAGCCTGCCTGTGCAATTTTCAGGGCGGCAATGACCTGCTCATCGGACATCTCCCGACCGAAGCGCACATTCGCGGATACGGTGTCGGCAAAGATGAAATCGTTCTGGAAAACGATGCCAACCAGTTCCCGCAGCTTTTTGGTGGGGATTTGTCGGATGTCTCTGCCGTCAATGGTGATTTTACCCGAATCGGTATCGTAAATCCTCAGAAGCAGGGAAATCAGGGTAGATTTGCCCGATCCGGTAGCGCCGATAATGCCCAAGGTCTGTCCGTGGCAGAGTTCGAAGGTGATGTTTTCAAGGGTTCTTGATTTTGCATCCTTGTCGTAGGAATAGCTGACATTTTCGAAGGTCAAATGCGGGCGATCGGACGGCAGATCGGTTACGGTTTGATGATCGGAATCGGTTGCGGTATGCTTTGCGGTTGATTCTGCCCCGTTCTCCTCGCCGACCCAAAGAGTCGGTTCTTCCTTCAATACACCGTCGATTCTCGCCATGCCGGCAAGCCCCTTGGAGGATACCGTGAACATACGGCTGATGCTGATCAGCGCATTGGAAATGATGGTGAAGTAGCTCATGAAGGCGATGATCTTGCCGGTGGTGCTTTCGCCGTGGTAGACGAAATAGGCACCTGCCACTACAACGGCGGTCAGACCGAAATTCAGAAACAGATTGACCAGAGGGTTGGTGGCAGCCATGGTGATGCCGGCAACCTTTTCCTTTTGGATGGCGTCCCGGTTTACGCTGTCAAAACGGCTTTTTTCGTATTCGGTTTTGCGCAGAGCCTTGATGACCCGAACGCCGGTGGCATTCTCACGAACCACACGGGTCATGTTGTCGATTGCCTGCTGGAGCTTGATGTAGAGGGGGACGCCCTTTTTGGTGATGATCGTCACCGAAAGAATGATGAAGGGCAGGGTGCAGAGCAGAACCAGGGTCAGATGGACATCCAGCAGGAAGGTGACGGTGATGCCTCCCAGCAGAAGCAGAGGTGCCCGAACGCCCAAACGCTGAATCATGCCCACCATCTGATGGACATTGTAGGTGTCCACCGTCAGGCGGGACTCCAGGGATGAAATGGTCAGCCTGTCCACCTGAGCGGCATCCAGATAGGAGATGTGAGCATACAGATCGTGTCGGATGGATTTGGTGCAGTTGCCTGCCACACGGGACGCCATTCGGTTGGCGATGATGTTAAAGGTAACGGCGATCTCCGCACAGATCAGCATGACGACGCCCCAGAAAACGATCTCTTTGATGACCTTTTTGGGGATGATGTCGTCGATAATCATGGACAGAATCCAGGGCAGGAACAGGTCCATGACGGTTCCCACCGCCTTGATCAGAAATCCCAGTCCCATCATGCCCGCATAGGGTTTCAGATAATGAAGAAGTCTTTTCAAAATCAATTATTCCTTTGCTGTATGTAATGTTCATTGGATACAATCGAAGTGCTTTTCTATATATTATATCAAAAACGGAAGCAAATGTCAAGTTTTTGTGAAAAAAAGTCGATCGTAAAACAGGACCGTCGGAACAAAAACGGAAAAACCCTCAGACAGCCGCGCTGTCTGAGGGAATTCGTAATTTTGGGTTAATCGCTGACATAAGGGAGCAGCGCAACTGTGCGGGCTCTCTTGATGGCGATTGCGAGCTGACGCTGGTGCTTTGCACAAGTGCCGGTTACCCGTCTGGGCAGAATCTTTGCACGCTCAGAGATGAACTTGCGAAGCTTTGCCGTTTCCTTGAAGTCAATGTACTCGACATTGTCAACGCAGAACTGGCAAACCTTCTTTCTCTTGTGGTTCATATTCTGGCGATAAGGTGCCTTTGCTGCGGGAGCCGCAGGAGTTGCTGCAGCTGCAGGAGCAGCAACGGGAGCGGTTGCTTCAACAGGCGTACCCTGAGTTTCTTTCTCGTTCTCCATTGTACCTAATCCTCCTTATTCGTACATTTTAAAAGGGCAGATCGTCCTCATTCGACATTTCCTCAAACCGAGGAGCGGTGTCGGAGCCGCTTTTGAATGTGGGTTGACCGTAGCTGTCCGGAGTATAAGCAGCAGGAGCATTATTGCCTTGATATGCAGAGCCGGATGACTCTCCCTTGGAATCTACAAAATACACCTCATCGGCAACAACCTCGGTCCAATACTTTTTCTGACCGTTCTGATCGGTAGAAGTGCTGGTCTGGATTGATCCGACAACGCAGATCGAGCTTCCTTTGTGGAAGTATCTGGACACAAACTCAGCCTGCTGACGCCATGCGACGACATTGATGAAATCTGCCTGAGTCTGTGAATCTGCTTTTGCAAAACGACGGTTAACGGCAATACTGCACCGAACGACCGAGATCCCGCTGGGGGTCGTTTTCAGTTCGGGCTCAGCCGTCAGGCGGCCGCCAAGGATAACCTTGTTCAGATTAAAATTTGCCATTTTAAATGCTCCTTTCTTTCCTTATGCTTCCTTTGCAACGACGATGGAACGCATGATGCCTTCGGTAATGTTGAAGATTCTTTCAAGCTCAGCCGTGAATGCAGCAGGAGCATTGAAAGTCACCAGAACATAGTAACCTTCGGTCATCTTATTGATGGGGTATGCAAGTCTGCGCTTGCCCCATTCTGCAGTCGAAGTGATTTCACCGTTTGCGCTGATCAGCGAAGTGAACTTCTCAACGATTGCCTTTACTGCGTCCTCACCTTTGGAAAGATCAACGACGAATAAAGTTTCATAAGACTGGTTCTTGTTTTCCATTTTTACACCTCCCTATGGACATTAGACCGCAAAGAATCCCTTGCGGTAAGGAGAAGTCCGTATTTCGGACCTTCACTCGAGTATTATACACTTTTTCTTTTGATTTGTCAAGGGTTTTTCAATATTTTTTTGCAAAAGTAAGCCGAAAATTGCTTTGAAAATGAAAA
>JBJDZJ010000184.1:0-5451 GCA_051867915.1 Eubacteriales bacterium | reverse complement strand
GAATCGGCGGGCAAGCTGGAGGCGGCGATGGATGCGCTGGTGCAAAAATATGGGAGGACATCATGTACATAGTGGGGAAAATCATCAAATATGTATCAATCATGATCTCGACGGGCGGATTTATGGGATTTATGTTGATCCTCATCTGGTTGGTCTTCTTCGGCGGGCGAGGAATGATCGCCTGGATACTCACGGCGGTTGTCGCCATGAGTGTAGGGTTGATTGGCTATTTCGTCGGAGATTTCATATGCTTCAAAAACTGCATAAAAAAATGGGAAAAGGATCACGGAGGGAAAGCATGAAACAACCGAATTTTTCTACTCTTCGGCGGGATCAGATCCCCGGCTTTGTTCGGGAAGGGGCAAGACCTGAAAAGCAAATCAGAATCGCAGCACAGCTTTGTGCTACGACTCCGAAACAAATCAGAATCATTCTGAAGGAGTATGAATCCAAATGAATATATGTGCCGAAATCGGCCGTCTTACGACGGATGTAGAACTGAAATATACACAAAATGAGGTACCGGTCTGCACATTTACTCTTGCGGTATATCGATCCGAAGATACAACTGATTTTCTTCCGTGCGTGGCATGGCGTGAGACAGCGAGGTTTATATCCCGATACTTTCGCAAGGGTCAGTTGATAGGCATCAGCGGGAGTGTACAAAGCCGCAAATATAAAGACAAAAACGGAAACCCACACACAGCGATTGAGATTTGTGTTGACAAGGCAACCTTTTGCCAATCGAAAAGTTCAGACGCCGAATACAAAGCCACGGGTGGACCGCAAAACTTAGTAGAACTCGGAATGGACGAGGACATTCCGTTTTAAGGAGGAGACCGTCATTGGAAAAAAGTACGCTTAAGGAAATGATTTCGGAAAAGCTCCGATTTTTTCTGCTGTCAAACCGTGCGAGCCCGGAGGAAATAGAAATAACGGTACATTATCCTCAGTCGGTAGCAAGACTACGGATTGGAACTCAGGAGATTGAGTCCTGGCTTGGGCAAAGCGAGTATGGTGAAAAATAACCCGCCAATGGCGGAAACAAGCCAATATTTTTACGGATAAACGAGTTGCCGCCGTGCGATAGCCGGCGGCAGAATGTCAATCAGAATCGGGCGTCAATAAGCCCGATGCGGCCTTGTATTGCATCTTATTTTAACGACGATACAGGATGCAAAACGAGTTGATTTCAGGAGGTCGGAAATGGAGTACAAACAAAGCCAAAATAATTGCGGTGAACGCAGGTCGTGGTCAGGTCCGGTCGGGTCATTCTCCGAGATTGTAGATGAGGTCAGGGGTCAGCTGGAAATCGATTGTTTCCCGGAGTCTGACCGCGCACAGGCGGAGGAAATATGTCTGATAATTGCAGAGGTTATGATGCTACCTGATAATATGCAGATGCAAATCGGTGGGGACAAGCTGTCTGTCGGTCTTGTACGGGGTATCTACCGGCGTCTGACCCATGAGCACATTGATCTCGTAATACGCAACTATGCAGGTGTGGGATATATGATCCGCCACAAAAAGACCTATTTGCGGACTGCGCTGTATAACTGCGTGTTTGAGTATGAGTCGCACTTTATAAATCTTTATAGCTCTTATGCGGAAGGTTGTAAACAATGATATGCGAAAAACAAACAAAATCAGGGAAACTGCTTGAGGTCGATTTCTATCCCGTCTGGAGGGACGGGCGAAAAATGGCGACCCGGGCGCCGAAGACCAAGAGGACAACGCCTGAGATGGTACGATACAACCGTAATCAGGCAAAAAAGCAGGTTGTCCGTCTCGTAAATGCGAATTTTGACGACGATGACATTATCATGCACCCTACATATCGGCAGGAATGCGCTCCAAAGTCGGAGGAACAGGCTCGCAAGGATATGCAAAACTTTATTCGGCGTGTCAAAACCAAAAGGAAAACCTGTTTGAAAAAGGTCATTGCTACACTGAACGCACTTCCCGACATCCCTGCCCTGCTCGACCAGCGCAAAGAATTGCAAAAGCTAAAAGCAAAACTGGAAGCTCCCCTGAAGTACATATATGTCATTGAAAAAGTCACCTACAAATCAGGGAAATACAAAGGCAGGGACAATTATCACTTTCATCTCTTCCTGACGGGAGGAATTGATCGTAAGGTGCTGGAATCCATGTGGCCGGCAGGGGTCCGTGTCAATGCGGACCGATTCCAGCCGGAGCGGTACGGCCCTGAAGCCATTTGCAAATATATGCTCAAGGGACCGGAGGGATCAAAGCAATACTGCTGCTCCAGAAATCTCGACAAACCGGTGACAAGATGCAAGCACAGTGGGAGGACGACGCCGGACAAGGTTGCCAGAATGGCAAAACAGCGTGTTGATGACGCCGATTATTGGGAAAGGCGATATAAGGGATATGTGTTCCTGCGATGCTACTCCAGATATAACAATTACAACGGACATTGGTATGTTACTGCGGTAATGTATCGCAAGTCGGATCAGCCTGATGATCTGCGACCTCGATGGGAAGACAACGATTGGATGACTGAGGACTATTAAAAACGCAGAAAGGAGGACGAACATGCACATTGATTATTTTAGAGCTGCAGAGCAAGACATCGCTTCTCTGCCTTATCTGATTCGGGCAAGGGACAATCTTCGCCGCAGATTGGATCGTATGACTCCTTTGCCGGAGCCGACGGGAAAGACCGGTCCGTATACATCAACATCCGATGTCAATATCACACTGCAACGGCAGTGCGATAAAGCTGAGGTCAAAGCAGAGCTTGTCTCAACGGAGGCGGACATTGCCGAAATTAAGACGGCACTCGATGGAGTACGGGAGGATTTGCGACGAGTACTGATCCTGTTTTACCACGACAAACTGTCGGCCGAGTGCATAGCCGAGCGTTTGCACTTTGAGACGGTCAAGCCTATCTACAAGATGCGCAACCAGGGCATCGCCGAATATGCGCTCCTCTACTATGGGGCAAAGGCAAAGCCGGTATGGAAAAAAAACGGACCTTGAAAGACTGACTGTCAGGTGCTACAATTTTTCCAGGAGACATCACACGATGGGTCTATATATCGTTCCGGGGCAAGGGCGGGTGCCGATATACGAAAGATTTTGCAAAAGAGTTTTACCAGTGAAAGTGCTGGAAAATGAAGCGTGCCTATATCTTTCGCCGGGATCACGGACTGTGCGTTCGGTGCGGGCGACCCGGCGAGATTGTACATCACAAGATCTATTTGACGCCGGATAATATCGACGATCCGGATATAACGCTAAGCGAAGAGAATCTGGAACTGTTGTGCCGGGACTGCCATGCGGCGGAACATCTGGGCGTCGCACCTACGGGCGAAGGACTGCATTTTGACGACAACGGCAATCTTGTAAAAGACTGCATTCCGCAAAGCTAGCCCCCCGGGCCGATTTTGGCCCCGCCACATTATAGAACCGTCGTCAAGTCCCTTTTATAACCGGACGGGTCGCACATGAGGGGGGATCACAGACAGATGCCGGAATCGGATTTTGATAAACGGGTCAAGCGGGCAGAAAGAAAAATCAAGCCTCTTTTTGCCGCATTAGAAGAGAAAAAGAAAAAGCTCGCCGACGATGTGATCCATCAGGCGGCGGTCGCCAAGGTCATCATGGATGACTGCGCAACCGCACTTGCACAGGGGGAAACCATCGAGCTTTTTGTCAACGGATCACAAAAAATTCGGCGGGAAAACCCTGCAATCAAGGCGTTTAACGCCACCACAAAATCCTATGTTGCGCTAATGAAGCAACTCATGGACATGCTACCCGAAACGGTGCAGGACAAAGCCGGCACCGAGATCATGGACTTTATCCGCTCCGGAATCTCAGGGAGCGGGGGAAAGCCAAAATAAACCAATCCCGAGGTTATGCTGACCGGGATATTGGCAGGAGGTACAAAATGGCAATCAAAACCACAAATCCGGAGATCGAACCTTCGGAGACCATTGACAGACTGAATGTATTAAGCCGTGCCGGTGTCGCCGTAACCGGAGCAAGAGAAGAAGAATACGGCGATCCGGGCGAAAACCTTGCGTGTATTGCAAGCCTTTGGCAGGCGTACATAGAAACACGATGCGTTCCGCCCATTGCACGGGGCGGGGTCTGTGTCACTGCCGAGGATGTTGCGGCGATGATGGCACTGCTCAAGATCGGCAGACTTGCAACCGGCGGCGGGTCGGATGATACCTGGATTGATATTGCCGGATATGCCGCCATCGGCGGGGAAATTGCAGCAAAGACGAGAAACATGCCATAAGGTCAAACCCGGTCGGCGGGAAAGGAGGGCGCATTGAACTGGATCCGTGCGTATGTTGAGGCATACCGATCAGGGGAGATCAGGGTACCCAAGCGGATCAGAAAGGTTTACAATCGCCTTCTGGATGAGATCGACAATCCCAAAGAATCGAGCCCATACTACTTTGACGAGGATGTGGGAGAACGGCCGATCCTCTTCATGGAACGCTTTTGCAAACAGAGCCAGGGCGCATTAGGTGCCCCTCTTCGATTGGAACTTTTTCAAAAGGCGTTTGTTCAGGCTCTGTTTGGATTTTTGGAGAAAGAAACGGGTTTCCGCCGTTTCAGAGAGGTGTTTTTTCTCTGCGGACGGAAAAACGGGAAGTCAACTCTGCTCTCCGGAATTGCACTTTATCTGCTGATTGCAGACGGTGAGGGTGCGGCGGAAATCTACTCGGTCGCAACCAAAAAGGATCAGGCAAAGAAGGTCCTGACAGAAGCGATCAACATGATCAAGCAGTCTCCCGAGCTTCGGGCGATCCTGAAAAAGCGTAGATCGGACATCTACTTCCCTGCCACGGCTTCAAAATTCGAGGCACTTGCCTCGGATTCCAACACGCTGGACGGTCTGAACGCCCACGGGGTCATAATCGACGAACTGCACGCCATCCGAGACCGCAACCTGTACGATGTGATGAAGCAATCCACATCTTCCCGCCGTCAGCCTATTGTAATCATGATCACGACTGCCGGCACAGTCAGGGAGTGCATCTTTGACGATATATACGGCTACGCCGGACAGGTTGCTGACGGAATCGTGGAGGACGACCGATTCCTCGCCATCATGTACGAGCTGGACGAAAAAGCGGAGTGGCTGGATCCCGACTGTTGGATCAAGGCAAATCCGGGGCTGGGAACCATCAAGAACTTAAAGCCTCTTGCCGAGTTTGTGGAGCGGGCAAGGAAAGGCCCGTCAGATCGGGTCAGCGTCCTGTGCAAGGACTTTAACTGGCGCGAAACCGGCGGAAATACATGGCTGACCTTTGACGAGATCGACAATCCGGCAACATTTGAAATGTCCGAGGTCTACGACACCTACGCCATCGGCGGGTGCGATCTGTCTGCAACTACCGATCTGACCTGTGCCACTTTTCTGATCCGAAAATCGGCAGAGGATCCTACCGTCTATGTGTTGCA
>JBJDZJ010000183.1:0-5598 GCA_051867915.1 Eubacteriales bacterium | reverse complement strand
CAAGTACCGGGGCGAATTCGAAGAGCGGATGCGAGGCGTTCTGGCGGAAGCAACCGCCAATCCCGAGGTGATCCTGTTCTTAGACGAAATTCACACCATCGTCGGGGCAGGATCGGCAGAGGGTGCCATCGACGCCGCCAATATTCTGAAACCTGCCCTTGCCAGAGGGCAGATTCAGCTGATCGGCGCCACCACATTAAAGGAATACCGCCAAATTGAGAAGGACAGCGCATTGGAGCGGCGGTTTCAGTCGGTTATGGTGGAGGAACCTGACGAAAATGCGGCTGTCGGCATTCTGAAGGGCTTAAAGGATCGGTACGAAGCCCATCATCGGGTGGAAATCACGGATGACGCCATCCGAGCCGCCGTCCGCCTGTCGGTTCGCTATCTGCCCGAGCGGAAGCTGCCGGACAAGGCGATTGATCTGATCGACGAGGCGGCCTCCCGCATCCGGGTGGCAAGCGGATCCATGCCCGACGAGCTGCTCTGTCTGGAAGAAAAGACACGGGATGCGGCATCCGAAAAGGAGGACGCCATCCGGAATCAGAATTTCGAGCTTGCCGCAAGGCTTCGGGATAAGGAATCCGAAGCCCAGACCGAGCTTCGGCTGGCCAGAGAGCGGTATGAACGGGATCATTCCCACAACATGCCGAAGGTGACCGAGCATGACATTGCCGATGTTCTGACCCTTTGGACGGGAATTCCGGTTCTCTCTGCCGAAAAGGAGGAAAAGGAGCGGCTTCTTGCCATGGAAAAACTGCTTTCCGAGCAGGTCATCGGTCAGGAGGATGCCATCCGTACCCTGTCGCTTGCCATCCGTCGTTCCCGTCTGGGATTTTCCAATCCCAACCGACCGACAGGCAGTTTCATCCTCATGGGACCTACCGGAGTGGGGAAAACCCGCCTGTCCCGTGAATTGGCAAAACTGCTGTTCGGTTCGTCGGATGCCCTGATCCGACTGGATATGTCGGAATATTCGGAGAAGCACAGCATCTCCAAGCTGATCGGTTCTCCGCCCGGCTATATTGGCTATGACGAAGGCGGTCAACTGACCGAAAAGGTCCGCAGGCATCCCTATTCGGTGATCCTTTTTGACGAAATCGAAAAGGCGCATCGGGATCTTGCCGGTATCCTGCTCCAGATTCTGGACGAGGGGCAACTGACCGACTCGGGCGGTCGGCGGGTGGATTTTTGCAACACCGTCATACTCCTGACCTCCAACATCGGTGCGGCAGGGATTTCCGACGAAAAGCATACGCCGGGCTTCTCGGCAGGTGAACTGTCTCAATCGGAAAAGCAAAATCGGGCGAAGGAGGCTTTGAGGGAAATCTTCCCACCCGAACTGCTGGGACGATTTGACGAAATCATTGTCTTCCGTAAGCTGTCGGACGACGATCTGATTCGGATTGCATCCTCCATGCTGGAGGAAAACCGTCGGCGAATCGAAGCCGCAGGCTATCCCACCTCTATCGAAAAGGGGGTCGCCGAGCAGATCATTTTCAGTCAGACCGATCGCCGATACGGCGCCCGGACCATCCGGAAGGCCATAGAGTCCACGGTTGTGAATCCTCTTGCATTGGAGATTCTGGAGGGGCGTATACAAAAAGGCGACGCTGTCAAAGTCTGCCTTCGAGAGGGTCAGATCGCCGTCGTTCGGGATGAACCGTCCTCTTCCCCTGCTCCATGATCTCCGAAAAAAGGAAAATATTTTGAGCAAACCTATTGACAAACGGGAAAAAATATGCTAAGATAGGAATCGCTGTCGAGAAACCGATCTTTCGGCATCAAAAAAAATCGGATGAAATCATCCGATTTGCCCCTGTAGCTCAGTAGGTAGAGCATTTGACTTTTAATCAAAGGGTCTGGAGTTCGAATCTCCACAGGAGCACCACGAAAAAACCCACATTTGTCTACCGGACAAATGTGGGTTTTTTCGAACGAAGTGTGCCATGCGGCACGAGAAGTGATGCTTCGCATCGTGAAGTTGCTGCGCAGTGAAGTTTCTGCGGAAATGGGTGGCACACTTCACTTCACATTGTGCCAAGCACAATCCTTCACAGCGGCAGCACCGCTGCTTCACTTGGCGAAGCCATACTTCACGAAATGTGGAGTTCCCGTATAATTTGTGAAATAATAAGTTCGACTGTAAAGGATTGTTCCCGTTTTCCGTTCACATTATATTATAGGAAATTGTAGGACGGGGGCTTGCTCCCGCCCTACGGAGCACTCGGAAACTCACGGACCGTCTGTGATGAAATTTGAAGGCTTTATCACAGTACCTTTTCTGTTTTTCCCCTTCGGTAACACCGTTCTCAGCCGCAGAGGCAAGCCCGCCAACTGCGAGTTGATCTCCATGATCGCAGGTCATGGCCGTATGCAAATGAAAACATATAAAAGATGTTATCCCTCAGCAAGATGTTCTCCCAGATACTCCTTTAGCATATTGCCAATCCCTTCAGCCATGATCACATAGCCTCCGTCGTTGGGATGGAGTTTATCGGCAAAAAGATCCACCGGCATATTTTCCCTGGAAAAGGTGCGCATATCGAAGAAAGACAGATCATATTCCTTCGAATACTTTTCATACAGCTCGCTCTGCCATTCCACAATGTAATCGGCTCCGTAGGTCTCGTTTCCGTAGTAAACGGGACAGTTCATCAGGATGAAACGGGTCTTGCTGTTTTTCTTGTGAAGAGCCGAGATCAGTTTGGAGAAGCCCTCTTCGAATTTTGCCTGATCCTTTCCGTAGCCGCTGACAATATCCCCTCTGGAATCGTTGGTTCCAAGCATGATGGTGAACACATCCACCTTGCCGGCGTTACGGAGCGCACCGGTATAAGGACTGCTGCTCATGTATGCCCAGTTGGTGTCGGCACGCATGGTCATGCCACTGCATCCGTAACCTATGACAATGCAGTCCTTCCACAAAATCCTTGACAGTGCCGCAGGATAGCCGTATATCGAGGCATCGGAGGATCCGACGCCCTCGGTGATACTGTCGCCGATACAGCCGATAACCGTCAGATGATGCTCGCCCGTCAGTTTGAAATCCTGATTCAGATTCACATTCCCTGTCTGACTGTCCAGATACTCGTTGAAATAATCAACGCTGTGATAGGTCGTGCCGTATGCGCCGCCCAAAAAGCACAGCGATCCCTCCGACATACCGACCGTATAGCTGTCCTCATCGGAGGAAACAAAGACATCGTCGGCCTCGCGCGAGGTATTGCCCACCAGAATCTCATGGGCAGCCGGATCCTTGCTGTCCGACTGGACGGCAAGCTCGATCCCGAAACGCTCTTTGATAGATTCCTGAAGGGTAACTGCCGTCACATGGTCAAAGTCATACTCCTGACCGTGCTTGATTCCGTCGTACCTTTCCATCTGTCGCATGAATCTCGCCGATACGCTTGCGTAAACGATAACATAATCGGACAGAGGAACCCCGTCCAGGGTCAGACTCTCGGCGCCGATTGCCGTTTCGGGAGCGGTCGGTACAGAGGAAGTATCGTCCGTCCTGGAAGTTTCCTTCGAACTTCCGGTGCCGCCGCAGGACGCCGATGTC
The DNA here is from genome assembly GCA_051867915.1 of Eubacteriales bacterium. GTDB lineage: Bacteria > Bacillota > Clostridia > Oscillospirales > CAG-272 > CAKSQF01. Next base: position 2,033 of record JBJDZJ010000183.1, on the reverse strand, counting down.
AGCAGCATAGCAGCAGACAGCAGGCAAACCGCCGTTTTGAGCAAGTTTTTCATCATACTTATATTATTCCTTTCTTATATCATTCCCGATCTTCCTTCAAAGACGGCTGTCGGCAATTCTTTGGTTACATGGGAATCCCTTTTTCTCAGATTTCCCGATCAATCAGCTCCACAATGTCGGCGCACACATCATCGGCAAGGGCCAGAATGGAGGGAACCGCATTTTTCACCGCATAGGAGCGGAAGGCGGCGATCATGGCGGTGTCGTTGATGTTGTCGCCCACCGTGATGACATCCTGCTGTGAGATCCCCATCAGCGACGCCAGAGTGCGGATTCCCTCCGCCTTGTCCACTCCCGCAGGGACGATGTCGATACAGATGCCGTTTTGCAGGGGATTTACCCACTGCGAAAACTTCTCCGTCAGAGCCGCCGTCACCATGCGGCTCTTTTCTTCGGTGGGCAATACCGTGCTGACCTGGGTAAAATAGGGCAGATTCTCCGTCGCCCACAAAAGATCGTGATCCTCTTCCGACGGCTTGTCCGGCGGATTCTTGTGAACCACACATCGCACCGACGAGGAGAAGCAGGCATTGGGGCATCCCAAAGCGAACATCTCGGTCACCAGTTCTCCGATCACCGAGGAATCGCACCGCCTGTCGGTCAGAACCGATCCGTCCGCCCTGCCGATCACCGCTCCGTTGTTGGCAACGGCAAAATCACAGTCCACCCGATCGTGCCGGATGATCTGTGCAATGGTGTCGATTCCTCTGCCGGTGACAAAACCGAACAGGTTGCCCGCCTTGCGCCATCTTTGCACTGCTTCCCTCTTCCGGTCGTCCACACCGTGATAATTGAAGGTGCCGTCATAATCACTGCACAGTATTTTCATATGTAAGCAAAATCCTTTCCGTTTTTCATCCCATACCTTTATACCGTTATTTTCCGTCCCGCTCAGGAGTCGGTCTTCCCGCTTTGGGATGCCGCTTCCCTGCTTTCCTTGAGCAGGCGGTACTTTTGCCTGGTCGCTTCTCCGCCCCGGAAGTGTCGCTCCTGCTTATTCTTTTCCAGAAGGAGCTTGACCTCTTTGTACAGAGCGGCGTTCTGCTTTCTCAGGGTGGTGGTCACATCCTTATGTACCGTGGATTTGCTGATACCGAACACCCTCGCCGCCCGTCTGACGGTTGCCTTTTCCTCCAAAAGATAGCGGGCAAGCAGCTCGCATCGCTCATTTTCCGCATATTTCACAGATAAACCAGATCCTTTCCTTTCCGTCTTGGGTTTTGGTTTATCCTATGCAATTCTGCGGGAAAACTTTCCGGTTTTCCGGTTTTTTTCAAGAAAAAGAGAGCGAACCCTGCTCCCGGCTCCTTTGTACAAGCCCAAAACAGCGTTCGCTCTCCGGCTTCTCCGATGTGATTCGGAGAAAAAAGGTATTCCCAACCTGCCGTGTAATCCCAACTTTGACCTCGCATCAAAGCAAGGGTGGTGTCCTCTCCGATGTTACCGTGCTTCCAACGTCCGACAAGGCATCAGTGCCAAAGGCAGGATCCTGTCGGGAGGCCTGCGCTCCGCACCGGAAGTGATCAGGACTCCATTTTTCAAGTGTAGGTCCATAACGGGATTATCACGAACAGCTCAGGAATACCCGGTTTACTATGGAAACATTCCGAAGGGAGTATTCCCAAAGAAGATCCGATTTACTCTGCGTCGTAGTCGATTTCGTCAAACAGCGTATTGTCAAAGTAGTCTGCGATCTTATCGAACTCTGCATCATCCTCAATGGTCTCAAGACTGTCGTCTCCGTCCTCGGAAACAACCAACTTCAGGATCACATACTCATCGCTCTCCTCTTCGAAGGGGATCAACGCATAGTAGGTGTTGCCATCCATTTCGGTCTTGCCGATGCATTCGAACTGCTTTTCCTCGCCGGTCTCATCATCTACCAGAGTATAGACCTCGATTTCCTCTTCTTCGAACTCTTCTTCCAGTTCTTCGTTTGGATTTTTTTCTTCAGCCATCTTCATTTTTACCTT
>JBJDZJ010000182.1:0-28832 GCA_051867915.1 Eubacteriales bacterium | reverse complement strand
TTTTTTGAAAAAAATCCAAAAAAGGAAGCTGAATCCAAATGAAAAAGGAAAAAAGAACATCCTGTGAAAAGACGGATGATCCGAATCGGGAGGGGATCGGTTTGAATCTGTGTCAGGTATCGGAAGGACAGCTCTGTCGTGTGCGTCAGGTTGTCTGTAAGGACGCATCGGGCGGACGGCTGGCTGAGCTGGGAATCTGTCGGGGGAGCCTTTTACGACTGCTTTCTGTGGGACCGGGAGGCGTGCGGATAGTCCGTATCCGCGGAATGCGGCTGGCACTTGGCAGACAGACGGCGGCAGGCATCCGAGTGGCAAGGGTCGGAGAAATCGGCGGAATTGACAGAGAAAATGGCAGAGAGGCGAAGAGATGACATTGGCGCTGGCAGGAGTCCCCAACTGCGGAAAGACGATGCTGTTCAACCGACTGACGGGGGGCAGTTATCGGACTGCCAACCGTCCCGGGGTCACGGTGGAGATCCGAAGGGGCGAATACATAGCGGACGGTCAGCATCATACCGTCCTTGATCTGCCGGGACTGTATGCCCTGTCTGCCTGCACCGGCGAGGAAAAGGTGGCGACCGACTGCCTGAAATCGGGGGAGGCGGATCGGATTTTCGCCGTGGTGGACGCTCTTTCCCCCGAGACCGGACTTCGGCTGTGTATGGAGCTTGCAGGACTGAAAATCCCCATGCTGATCGCCTTTACCCGAACCGATCTTTTGCCCCGTGCCGGAATTTCCTACGATTATGCCGCACTGTCCGACGCAATGGGGATTCCCGTTCTTCCGGTCTGCGCCAGAACAGGGGAAGGATTGGAACGGCTCCCGGAAGGGCTTCGCTTTGCGGGACTCTGCAAAATGTCGGCATCCGACCATCGGGAAAGCTATCGGAAAATTGATGAAATTCTGGGTCGGGTCCGCACCTGTCACGGTCGGGGCGAGAGTTTCACCGATCGGATGGATCGGGTTCTGCTCCGTCCGTTCCCGGGCTACCCGATTTTCATCATCCTGATTGCCGCTCTGTTGCTCATCACCTTTTCATTGGGCACGCTTTTCGAGGATGCACTGACGGCGCTGACGGAAAAAAGCCTGCCTTTGATCAAAAGTGCCCTGTCCGGGTGGGTTGCCGCACCCCTCCTTTCCCTGATTACCGACGGAATTTTGACCGGAATGCTGTCGGTGATTTCCATTCTGCCCACCCTCGCTGTTTTGTATTTCTTTCTGGGACTGCTGGAGGACAGCGGTTATCTGACAAGGGTCGCCTGCCTGTTCGATGCATTTTTCGGAAAAATCGGACTGTCGGGCAGGGCGGCGCTCCCCCTTTTGCTGGGGCTTGGATGTTCGGTGCCCGCCGTGCTGTCCGCACGAACGCTGGAGGAGGGCAGTCATCGGAAACGGGTGATCCGTGCCATTCCGTTCCTGCCCTGCTCGGCAAGACTTCCCGTTTTCCTGCTGTTGGCAAAGGGATTCTTCGGGAGACGCTGCCCTTTGATACTGCTGATCCTCTACGGTATTGCTTTTCTATGGACCTTCGGCTCCCTGCTGCTTTCCCACCTGTTGCATCCGGATGCGGGGCAGACGCCCTCCCTGATTCTGGAGCTACCCGAATATAAGATTCCCTCTCTGACCTCCACACTCTGTTATGTGCGGGATCGGCTTTGGGAAGGGCTTCGGCGGGTGGGGACGGTGATCTTTCTGTCCTCGGTCTTGCTGTGGGTGCTGTCCTCCTACGGACCGGGCGGCAGGACGGCGGCGGAATCCTCTTTCCTTGCCCTGTTCGGGAAAAAGATCGCACCTCTGCTGGCACCCTGCGGACTGTCCGATTGGCGGATCGCAGTGGCGATTCTGTCGGGATTTGCCGGGAAGGAACTGGTGATTTCCACCCTGTCGGTACTCTTTGGGGGAGGCAAAATCAACGAGGCGCTTATCATGATCGGATTCACACCTCTTCAGGCATTTACCTTGATGGTATTTGTTCTGCTTTGTTTCCCCTGTGCGGCAACCCTGTCTGCCGTCCGATGGGAGACCGGATCACGCCTGGAGGCTGTCGGTGCGGTTGTCAGAGGAATCCTCTGCGCATGGTTGGCATCGGCGGGAATTTTTGCCCTGTTTTCCTTCTTATGAACTTATGAAGCGGGAAGTGCGGGAAGAAACCTTGCAAATTCAATTGACAAATATATAAATTTATGCTATACTGAATGAAGGAAAGGAATATCGGAATGACCGACAAGGTTCGACACAGTGAACCCGAATGTGAAAGAATCGGACAGACCAAAGAAAGGATGTTTCGTGTGCTTGCGTTTCGTGAAAAAATAGATGCTTACATGGATATACGGTCCCAAAGGATCGAAATGGCATATAAAACGGACATTGATGATACCAAAGGACTCCGACGGGTTGCCGCCGTCCTTGAAAAATACTGGTGGCTCTTTTTTCTGGGCAGTATGCTGGGCAGTGTGGTTGAAACCTTCTGGTGCCTTTTGAAATGCGGCTATGTGGAAATGCGGACCTCGACGGTGATCGGTTGGTTTATTCCCGTTTACGGCATCGGCGCCGTGGTCATGACGCTGGTGCTGGGACGGATATATGATAAATCCGACGGATTGATCGCTCTGATTTCCGGTATTCTGGGCGGAGCGGTGGAATATTTGTGCTCGCTGTTTCAGGAGCTGATTTTCGGAACGGTTTCATGGGATTACAGCAACACCAAGTTCAACTTGAACGGAAGGACCAATCTGTCCTTCTGTCTGATGTGGGCACTGCTGGGACTGCTGTGGGTCAAGGAAATCTATCCCCGTTTTTCGGCGTTTATGGATCGGAGAAAACCCAAAACGGTACACCTTTGGACAAAGATCACGGCGATTTTCCTGACGCTGAACCTGCTTCTGTCGGGCGTCTGCGTCATCCGCATGGAAAGGCGGGGACAGGGAATCCCTCCCGCAAATGTATGCGAGAGCCTGATCGACCGTGTTTTCCCCGATGAGGTCATGAACTTTTTCTACCCCAATATGAAGAGTACCGAGACCGATACATGAGATTTTCCGGGCTGTCGCCTCTGTTTTCGGCGACAGCCCGAACTGAAGAACGGTCCCTGTGCTTTTCTCTCCCGATTCCGGGGACGGTGCGCTTCGAAGTGAAACGAAAGGAAGGATTACAAGTCTGAAAAAGCCGGAGGCTTTTTCGGACGGAAAGTTTTGTGCCTCGGCAGTCCCCGAAACTGCCATTCCGGCAAGGCCGGAATCGGCACCGGACTTTCGAGGTATCTGAAAGGAATGGTCATAATTATGAACGAAAAAAAGTCCCGCAGGATTCCCGAAGTGCTGAGACTTTTCCTGATTTTTCTGAAGATCGGCGCCTTTACCTTCGGCGGCGGCTATGCAATGATTCCCGTTATCGAGAGAGAGCTTGTGGACAAGCGGAAAATGGTGGAACACGAAGATCTTCTGGATGTCATCGCCATTGCGGAGTCCACTCCCGGTCCCATTGCGGTCAATTCCGCAACCTTTATCGGAATGAAATGTGCAGGCTTTGCCGGCGCACTCTGCGCAACCGTCGGAGTGGTTCTACCTTCTTTTGTCGTCATGCTGATCGTCTCCGCCCTTTTTCAGACCTTCCGAGACCTGAAGGCAGTGTCCTACGCCTTTATGGGAATCCGTGCCGGCGTACTGGCTTTGATTATCCGGGCGGCGGTGACCATGTTCAAGGCCTGCCCAAAGGAGATTTTCGGCTGGATTCTCATGGCATTGTCCTTTGTCGCCGTGGCGTTTTTCAAGATCAACACCCTTGCGGTGATCCTTGTCTGCGCACTGGTGGGACTGTCTTCTGCGGTTCTGGTCAGGTTCAGACAGAAAAATCGGGGAGATCCCAATCGGACGAAAAAATAAAACAGGAGCGCCACCCCTCCGAATTTATCGGAGAGCGGCGCCCACGGAGCGTAATTTATGTTGCTATTGGAACTGTTTTTGACCTTTCTGAAAATCGGAGCCTTTACCTTCGGCGGAGGGTACGCCATGCTGCCGCTGGTGCAGTCCGAGGTTCTGTCCAAGGGCTGGATGACCTCGGAGGAGCTGGTGGACTTCATCGCCATCAGCGAATCCACCCCCGGTCCCTTTGCCGTCAATGTCTCCACCTATGTCGGAGCCGGTGTGGCAGGCGTTCCCGGAGCGATCTGCGCAACGCTGGGCGTTGTGCTTCCGTCTTTTGTGATTATTCTGCTGATCGCCGGCATTTTTAAGGCCTTTCAGAAGAATTTCGCCGTTCAGGGCGTCCTCAAAGGACTGCGCCCCACGGTGGTGGGATTGATCTCCGCCTCGGTCCTTTCGGTGGGGCAGGGCGTATTCTTTCCCGACGGTTGGATGCTTTCGGTTCTGTCGAGCTATGTTTTCTGGATCTCGGCGGGAATTTTTCTCTTAAACCTTGTGCTGATCTTCCGAAAGATCAGTCCCATTCTGCTGATCGGACTTTCCGCTCTGCTCGGAATCGGATTCGGTTATCTCGGGGAAGGACTGGGCCTTCTTTAACAGGGGAGGCTCCGATTCCGTATACTTCGGAACCGGCAGATTCCAGCGGAAATGGCTGGCAAGAACCCTGATTGCAATGATAAAAGAAATGGAAATCAGCATGGCGGGAATCTGGTGAATCAGCCGAAGGGTGAAGACATAGATCAGCGATCCCAGAATGGCGGGCAGCATATAGATGTGCTTGCGGAAAACCATGGGGATGCTGTTGCCGAAGATGTCCCGCAGAATACCGCCGCCCACACCGGTGATACAGCCCATGAAAACCAGCAGAAGAACATTGTCACGGTATCCCTGCTCGATTGCCACATTGACGCCCACTACGCAGAAGACACCCAGACCGATGGCGTCCAGCAGATTCAAACGGAAATCGTTTTTGTGACGGCTGATGAATCCCGCTGCGGCACGGTAAAAGGTCAGATGATAGCAGACCATGGCGATCAGAACGGCAATGAGCGCCTGAAGCTGGGTTCCCCTGTCGGTCAGCAGGGCAGGCGGAGTGATGCCCAGAATGATGTCCCGGATCAGCCCGCCTCCGAAGGCGGTGGTCAGAGACAGAACGAAGGCGCCGATCGCATCCGCCCGTTTTTCGACGGCCACCAGCGTGCCCGATAGGGCAAACGCCACGGCGCCCAGACATTCTACAATAAAAATTACGGTATCAACCATATGTTCGTCCTCCGGTCGGAAGATTTTACCGATGTTTTTTCGGATTTTTTCCGACCCTCATATCCGCATCCATTATACTCCCTTTTTCTGCTTTGTCAAGACCTAATTGCAAATTCTGTATGCGGTCAAAAGATTTTATAAAAAACTTTCAAAAACCTATTGACAAATCTAAAAATTTGTGCTATACTTGGTATTGTAAACGGAAGTCCAAAATAAACTGAAGGCAAGAAAGGAATGATGAACATGAAACTTCCGATTATTCTCGCCGCAACGGGCGGCAGTTGGACCCCCCTCTTGGTGATCCTTGGGATCGTGGCAGCCCTTGTTATCCTGCTGTTTGCAGTGGGATATGTGAAGGCACCGCCGGATTCCGCCTACATTATTTCGGGTCTGCGTAAGAAAAAACGGATCCTGATCGGTAGGGCGGGTTGGCGTGTTCCCTTCTTCGAGCGGATTGATAAGCTGTCCCTGAGGGTCATGCAGGTGGATGTCAAGACCTCTGAGGCAGTCCCCACCAATGAGTTTATCAACGTTATGGTGGACGGCGTTGCCAACATCAAGATTTCCTCCGATCCCGAGCTGCTGAACAAGGCGGCAGAGTCCCTTCTGGGTATGCGTCAGTCTGAGCTGATTTCGCTGGTCACACAGGTGCTGGAAGGCAATATGCGTGAGATCGTGGGATCGGTGGGACTGAAGGAAATGGTTCAGGACCGTCAGGGCGTTGCCCAGAAGATCACCGAGAATGTGGTTCCCGATATGCGCAAGCTGGGTATCGAAGTGGTCAACTTCAACATCCAGAACTTCAAGGACAATGCCGGCACCATCGAGAACATGGGTATCGACAATGTGGAGCAGATCCGCAAGACCGCCGCTATCGCAAAGGCAAATGCACAGCGTGATATTGCCATTGCCGAGGCAGAGGCAAAACAGCAGTCCAACGCCGTCAAGGTGGATACCGAGAAGGCCATCGCCGAGCAGGATGCCGAGCTGTCGGTACAGCAGTCCGACATGAAGCGCAAGGCGGATACCAAGCGTGCAGAGGCAGATGCCGCTTACGACATTCAGAAGCAGGAGCAGAGAAAGACCATCGAGATCACCTCTGCCAATGCCGACATCGCCCGCCGCCAGAAGGAAGCAGAGCTTGCCGAGAAGGAAATCCTCCTTCAGGAAAAGAGACTGGATGCCGAGATTCGCAAGAAGGCAGATGCGCTGAAGTACGAGGCAGAGAAGAAGGCGGAAGCCGATCTGGTGCGCCGTCAGAAGGATGCCGAGGCACAGCGTTACGAGGCGGAGCAGCAGGCCCTTGCCAAGAAAGCCGAGGCAGAGGCTGTCAAGTATGCCATGGAACAGGAAGCGGAAGGTATCCGTGCCAAGGGTCTTGCTGAGGCAGAAGCCATCGAGAAGAAGGCACTGGCTCAGAAGAAGATGGGCGAGGCGTCGGTGCTGGAAATGGTACTGGCAATCCTGCCCGAGATGGCGAAGAACATCGCCGAGCCGCTTGCCAATGTGGATTCCATCACCATGTACGGAGAGGGCAATACCACCCGTCTGATGCAGGAGGTCACCAACTCTTCCAGCCAGATTTTCTCTGCGGTCAAGGCGGCTACCGGTATCGACATTGCCGACCTGATTTCCGGCTATGTTGCTGCCAAGAACAATGACACCCCCGTCGAGGGCGAGGTCAGCGAGAAGTAAGCAAAAAATCCAAAATCAGGGGAGCTTTTTGAAAAAGCTCCCCTGAACCCCCGCAAAAACTTCTGAAAGATCTGCAAGAATCGGAAATACTTCCCGAAGCGGAAAAATGAAGTCCGGACGCCGTCTCATGTCCTAGAGACGGTGTCCGGCTTTCGGATTTCTTAATTGTCCTTCCATTTGGTGAAGAGGGCTTTGTTTGCCGAAAGGAAGACATAGGTAAACTGAACGCTGTCCTCGGTTTCCACCCGATTGTCGGCCGTGATCGGATAGGGATTGCATCCGCCCGAAACAATGCCTATCTGGGAAATGCTGAACCGACTCTTGCAGTTCTGGCAGACCGCATCATTTCCGGAGATTTCAAAATAGGCTTTCCTTGAGCCGTTGCAGACCTGACAGGTATTGAAGGCGGTCCGGACGGTTCCGTTGCTGTCCTTTGCCGCAATGATCTCCATGGTCATCCCGTCTATTTCAAAGGTATGGAAGGAAATCGTTTCCGAAAGTTCGTCAAGGGGAATCGAAAACCCGATTACCGGCCCCTCTGTTTCGCCGGGTTCTTCGGTGACGGCGGGCGGCTCTTTTGTTTGGATGTCGGTGGTGACATCGGAGGTGGAAAGGACTGCAGACGAGCTCTGACTCGTACCGATGCTTTGAGAGGTTCCGCCGTCGGGCGTCCCGCTGTTCTGAGCGGTACAACCGCCGGTCAGGGTCAGGATCAGTGCCGTCAGGATTGCCGCACTGCGCAGTCCGATCCCTTTGTTTTGATGTTTCATCATACTCAAGATCTCCTTTTATTTGCCGATTTTTTTAAGTCTCGGTCAATTATTCTTCCATTTTGCAAACAGATCCTTGTTGGCGGCAAGGAATTCGTAGGATATCTGAACGCTGTCTCCGGTTTCCGTTCGGTCGGCAGCCGTGATCGGATAGGGATTGCATCCGCCGGATATGACGCCGACCTGACCGACGCCGAAACGGTTCCGGCAGTTCTGGCAGACCACATAGTTTCCGAATTTGACAAAATAGGCTTGCCTTGAGCCGTTGCAGACCTGACAGGTGTTGAAGGCAGTCCGGACGGTGCCGTCGCTGTCCCTTGCGGCAAGGATTTCCATTTCGATGCCGTCAATCTCAAATGAATAAAAAACGATGGATTCGGACAGTTCGGACAGAGGGATTGTCAGATTCTCCGTCACTTCAACCCTTCTCGTTTCCCCATCGGAGTCGCCGCCGCTCTCTTCCGAACAGCCGGCAACGGCAGAAATCAGCAGGGTAAACAGAACAAACAGCGCGGCACAGCGCAGGACTGCCGATTTGATTTTTCTTCGCTTCACGATCTTTCACTCATCCTCTCATTCGGTTACCGTGATTTTTCCGTAAATCATCCCCATCCAACAGCAGTAGGAGAAGCTTCCGGTGCGTTCGGGCGTGAATTCAATGATGTTTTCCCCTTCGTGGAAGGTGTATTCCATCCCGTATTCTTCAATCAGGATTTTGTAGTTGCAGCCGTTGATGCTGTCCTCGTCTGCGTCGATAATCCATACCACCGGTACGCCGACCTTGACCTGAATGTCGGGATATTCGCCGGGCAAAAGGGTGCTTCGAACCGTCTGAAAGCTTTTCTGAACCTCAGAGGCATCGCCTGTGCCGCTGTCCGGTGTCTTGGGACGGTAGCAAATCTGAAGGGTCACAACGGCGAAGGTGCAAAGCAGGGCGGCGGATACAGACAGACATTTGGCAGCAGACTTTCGGAAGGGAATACAGCTGACCACACCGACAACCGAAAGCATAACGGCAAGGGTAAACAGAAGCTCGGGGGTAAACAGTCCCGACAGACTGCCGCCCTGGGCCAGCATGGACAGTCCCAGAACGACCACCAGAAGGGAACCGACGGAGGTCACCTGCCGGGCGAATTTTTGACCGAGCAGGGAAACCAGAGACCCGAGTCCCAGCATCAGCGGAACGGTTCCGAGGCTGAAGGCAAGCATGGACAGGGCTCCTGTGATCGGATTCCCGCCGGCAAGCGCCAGAATCTGCATGGATTGCAGAGGACCGCAGGGCATCAGCCCGTTCAGCAGTCCCACCACTAAGGGAGCCTTTGAGGCTTTACCGGAAGGATGTAATTTTCCGGTCAGAGAAGCGGGCAGATGAAGGCTGATCTTCCGCAGTCCGGGGAAGATCCCCAGCATATTGACGCCCATGATGACCATGAACACGCCGGCGATGATCTTCAGAATTCCCTGAAAAAGGTAGGAGATTCCCCCGCCTGCGCCGCCCACCGCCATTCCCGCAAATCCGAGAATGAATCCGGTGACGGTATAGGAGATCACTCTGCCCAGATTGTAGAGGAGCGTGGGCAAAATGGCACGCTTTTTATTTGCCGTCCGGTTTTGATCGGAAGCGGCAGGAAGGCTTTGGGAAAGATTGATGCCGCCGCACATGGCAATGCAGTGCAGGGAAGTGAAAAGCCCGACGACGAACAGCATTCCGTAACCCATGCCGCTCTCGGCCAGCTTGCCGGGAACCAGATAGTTCAGCAGACCGAAATACTGAAGCAGGGCAAACAGGACGAGAATGACGGTGACCTTGATCACAGGCAAAAGAATCGGATGCCGCTCCTTCTGTCCGCCCGCAATCACACGGTATCCAAGTTCCCCGATCTTTTGGTGGATCGCCTTCAGCGTGATCTTATCTGCATCAAAGGACAGATCGGCTGTTCCGGTGCGGTAACGTACCTTTGCGGACAGAACCCCTTCGGTGGAATCCAACATCCTTTGAATCCTTGCCTCGCAGTTGGGGCAGGTCATTCCTTTGATACGGAGCGTGACCTTGACAATATTCACTTGCGATTGGTTCATGGTATCTCACCGATTTTAAAGCATACTATACCTATAGGTATTGAGAATATTATAACACGCAGGCACGGATATTGTCAAGGGTTTGTTTGTGAATTTTTCAAAAAAGGGTATCAAAAATACCGATATTCCACTATTTGTTTTTTATATAGCCGACTGTGTAAAGAATGTTTTCCCGCCTGCTTGACATTTGATGCCGACTTTGCTATAATGTGAAGAACCGATCCGTTGACGGGAAAGCGTCGGACGGACCGAAAAAAGGAGATGGAAGTCCATGGGAACGATTCCCACAAGAGAAGAAGCCTGGCAGCTTCTGAACGAATACAATAAAGAACATTTTCACTTAAAACACGCAGTCACTGTGGAAGGGGTCATGCGTTATTTTGCAAAGGAACTGGGATATGCGGACGAGGCCGATTTCTGGGGCATCGTCGGTCTTCTCCACGATCTGGACTTCGAGCAGTATCCCGAACTGCACTGTATCAAGGAGCAGGAAATCCTGCGGGAGCGGGGGATGGACGAGCGTATCATTCATGCCGTCGCCAGCCACGGATATGAGCTGACCGTTGATGTGGAGCCTGTGCATACCATGGAAAAGGTGCTGTATGCGGTGGACGAGCTGACGGGGCTGATCGGAGCGGTGGCCATCATGCGCCCCTCCAAAAGCGTTTCCGATCTGGAACTGAAATCGGTGAAGAAAAAGTACAAAAATGCTGGTTTTGCCGCCGGATGCTCCAGAGCGGTCATCGAGCGGGGAGCTGAAATGCTGGGCTGGACATTGGATGAGCTGATCGATAGGACCATTCTCGCCATGAGGTCCTGCGAGGAAAGCTACGAAAGCATCTGAGCGAAGATTTTATGGAATCGGGGCATTCCCGTTGATACGGCAGGAGGATTCAAAAATGTCAAAAAGAAGTTACGGACCGGAGTTTGGGTTTCAGACCCGGGCGGTACATACCGGAAACGATGTGGACGGGGAGACCGGCGCCATCAAGCGGCCGATCACCATGGGAAACAGCTACGAGCTGCCCTATGATCCCACCGATATGAACTGGTCGGGCGCCGCAGGTAATTTGTACACCCGAAACGGCGGATCCAATCAGAAATATTTGCAGGAGAAGCTTGCGTCCCTGGAGGGCGGAGAGGACTGCATCGCCCTTGCCAGCGGCGTGGCGGCACTGTCCGGACTGTTTTTCGCTCTGCTCAAGAGCGGGGATCATGTGATCTTCTCCAATGTGACCTATATCGCCGTCTACCGCCTTTTCAATGAACTTTTCAATCACAAATTCGGGGTGGAAACCACCATTGTGGACACCACCGATCCCGAAGCGGTCCGCAAGGCGATTCGCCCCAATACCAAGCTCATTCACATCGAAACGCCGGGCAATCCGACCCTTAGCGTCACCGACATCCGCAGGATTGCCGGAATTGCCCACGAAAACGGGGTTCTGCTGTCGGTGGACAACACCTTCGCTTCCCCCTATAATCAGCGGCCCATTGAACTTGGTGCCGATTTTACGGTGGAGAGTCTGACCAAATACATCAACGGACACGGTGACGCCATGGGCGGAGCCATTATCGGGAAAAAGGAATATCTGGATGTGATCCGCGCCCAGTCTCAGATCAATCTCGGCGGAACCATCAGCCCCTTCAACGCATGGTTGATTATGAGGGGCAGTGTAACCCTCCCTCTGCGGATGCGTCAGCATAATGAGAACGCCATGACCGTCGCCAAGTGGCTGTCCGAACAGCCGGGCGTCAGTTTTGTGGCCTATCCGGGACTTGAAGACGATCCCGGTCATGAGATTGCCAAAAAGCAGATGTCCCCGGGATACGGCGGCGTGCTTTCCTTCGGTCTGAAGGCGGATCACGACACCCATAACCGATTTGTCAGCCATCTTCGGGTGATTACCTCTGCCGTATCGCTGGGACACGACGAAAGTCTCATCGTCTTCATCGGCGAGAAGGACGAGCGGCAGTATCTCTATCCCGAACGCTTCCACAACGGCTTCTTCCGCTTCAGCGTCGGCATCGAGGATGCGGAGGATCTGATTGCCGATCTCTCTCAGGCGCTGGAGAAGGTCGGTCTGCGATAAAGCCGAAAAGATGAATCATCAGGAGGAAAGACTTTGATTTTATCCCTGGATTTTGTGATAGAACTGAAGAGGGCGTTGGAATGTCAGCCCGGACTTTCGGAAAAGAATCTGCATTTTCACGACGGATGCGGCGGTCAGTCCTTTACACTGGATCGGACAAGCGACGAACTGACGGCCTTTCTGTCCGACTATTTTGACAGGCGGAATCTGACGGCCGTTTTTTCGGAAGATCGCCTGCGGTTTACCGTTACGGAGAAAAAATCATGTTGAATCAGTTTTCAAGAACCGAGCTTCTTTTGGGAAAAGAAGCCATGGAAAAGCTTGCCCGTTCCCGGGTGGCGGTGTTCGGCATCGGCGGCGTGGGCGGTCATACGGTGGAGGCACTGATCCGAAGCGGCGTGGGCGCCGTCGATCTGATCGACGACGACAAGGTCTGCCTGACCAATCTCAATCGGCAGATTTTTGCCACCCGCAAGACTGTGGGAAAATACAAGGTGGATGTGGCGGCAGAGCGCATTGCAGAGATCAATCCCGATGCCACTGTCCGCACCTATAAGACCTTCTATACCCCCGAAACGGCGGATCAGTTTGATTTTACCCGGTACGACTACATTGTGGACGCCATTGATACCGTCGCCGGCAAGCTTGCGCTGGTGGTCAATGCCAAGGCGGCGGGAACGCCGATCATCAGCTCCATGGGGGCGGGGAATAAGATGGATCCGACCGCCTTCGAGGTCACGGACATCTATAAAACCTCGGTCTGCCCTCTGGCAAAGGTCATGCGGATCGAGCTGAAAAAGCGGAAGATCCGGCATCTGAAGGTGGTGTATTCAAAGGAACTGCCCATGAAGCCGGTGGACGACATGGCAATCAGCTGCCGCACCCACTGTATCTGTCCGCCCGGTACTGCCAGAAAATGTACTCAGAGGCGGCAGGTTCCGGGAAGCAACGCCTTCGTCCCTGCGGTTGTGGGACTGATCATCGCAGGCGAGGTCATCAAGGATCTGACCGGAGTCAGGGGCAGAGGTCCCGGGGTATGATCTATCTGGACTATTCGGCCAATACCCCGGCGGACGGGGCGGTTCTGGGCCGTTTTTGTGAAATTGAGCGCAGATATATCGGCAATCCCAACGCCGCCCATCCTGCCGGAGAGGCGGCAAGGGAGAAGATGGCAGAGATCACCGAATCCATCGCCGGGCTCTTGGGGGTTCTGCCTTCCGGGATCATCTATACCTCGGGAGCCAGCGAATCCAACAATACGGCCATCAAAGGAATTGCCAGAGCCTCCAGACACATCGGAAAGCATATCATTTCCACCCCGCTGGAACATCCGTCGGTCAGCGGATGCCTGACTGCACTTCAGGAGCAGGGCTATGAGATTGATCTTGCGGACATCGGCAGGGACGGCAGGGTCGATCTCGACCGGTTCCGTGAACTGCTGCGCAAGGATACGGTGCTGGTGGCCGTGACAGCAGTGGACAGTGAGCTCGGAACGGTTCAGCCCATTCGGGAAATCAGTGAAATTCTGAAGCGCTATCCCGATTGCCGCCTTCATGTGGATGCCACCCAGGCCATCGGAAAGACTGCATTTTCCTTCGACGGCATCGACACCGTCAGTTTTTCGCCTCATAAGTTTTACGGGCTGAACGGCAGCGGCATTCTGGTCAAGCGACAGGATCTGGTCATTGAGCCGCTGATCCACGGCGGAGTCAGCACCACCCTTTACCGCAGCGGATCTCCCGCATTGGCGCTTGCCGCATCGGCAGAGCGTGCGCTTTCACTGGCATATGAGCATTTTGAAGAGCGGCTGGCGGTCGTGCAACATCGGCGGGATGAGCTTCAAGCCGCCCTTTCGACCTATCCCAAAGTCCGGATCAACAGCCCTGCATCTTTTTCCGTGCCCCACATTCTCAATCTCAGCGTGCAGGGTGTAAAGGCCACCGCCTTTCGGAATGCGCTTGCCGAAAAAGGGGTTTGCGTCTCGGTGAAATCCGCTTGCTCGGTGGAAGGAACGCCCTCCCGGGCGGTCTTTGCCGTCAGCCGGGATCGGAAAAACGCCCTGTCCTCCTGGCGCATCAGCCTTAGCCATCTGACTTCGAAAGAGGAACTGAATGCTTTTCTGACGATTTTTGACCAATGTTATCGGGAGCTTGTACCATGAACGAAGAGCTTGAGACTTATCAGTCGATTGAACAAAGTATCACCAAAAAATTCCGGAAAACCATCTGGAATCCCTTCATTGCCGCCGTTAAACGGTACGAATTGATCGAACCCGGCGATAAAATCGCCGCCTGCATTTCGGGAGGAAAGGATTCCATGCTGATGGCCCTGCTGTTGAGATTGCTTCAGCGATACAGCGAGGTGCCTTTTGAACTGGTTTATCTGGTGATGGATCCGGGGTATAATGAAATCAACCGGAGAAAAATTGAGGCGAACGCCGAACTGCTTCATCTGCCCGTTACGATTTTTGAGACCGATATCTTCGCCATCGCCAACAGCACAGACAAATCTCCCTGCTACCTGTGCGCAAGGATGCGGCGGGGGCATCTCTACAATAAGGCGAAGGAACTGGGATGCAACAAAATCGCCTTGGGGCATCATTTCAGCGATGTGGTGGAAACCACGGTAATGGGGATGTTTTACGGTTCCCAGCTTCAGGCCATGCCCCCGAAACTGCGCAGTCAGAATTTCGAGGGAATGGAGCTGATCCGCCCTATGTACTGCGTTCATGAGGAGGATATTCTGGCATGGAAACAGTACAATGATCTGGAATTCATCCAGTGCGCCTGCCGTTTTACCGAAAACTGTACGATGTGCGACAACGGCGGCGGGGGATCCAAGCGTCAGGAGGTCAAGACCCTGCTCCGCAGGCTGAAAAAAGACAATCCCGACATCGAACGAAACATTTTCAACAGCATTCATTCGGTCTGCCTGGATACCATGGTGGGCTACAAGTCGGACGGGGTGGAGCATACCTTTACCGAAATTTATAATCAGAAGAAAAAATAAGACTGCTCTCTTCCCAACAAAAAAACAAATCCGACCGCACTCAAGGGTGCGGTCGGATTGCTTCTTGATGCGTCAGGCGGAATTACTGCTCGAAATCTATGCAGATTCTCACCTTTGTATAGGGGCGGACTTTGACATCTGCCACCGCCACATGGGCGGGATGCAGGCTGTATCCCTTCAGAGCGGCTTCGCTTTCGAAGGAGGAGTCCAGCATCACATCGGCATTGGAGGAGGGAAGGGATTCGGTCTGAACCCGGATTTCCAGCAGTCCGGGAATTCTTCCCGCAAGAGACTCCAGTCCTTCCTTGATTCCGGCTTTGACGGCGGTCTTTTCCTCTTCGGTCAGTTCGCTTTTCAGTTGCCATAAAATAATATGCTTTACCATGCCTGTCTTCCTTTCCGATTTTTTTACATGAAATGGGATTGCAAACCGTCTTTTATTGGAAATCTTCCGGACCGATAACGGTGTCGATGGGCAGGGACAGAACGATTCCCTGCGCATCGCTTCGGATTCCGCATTTTTCACCGATGGCCTGCATGATTTTCAGCTTGCTTTCGTTTTCCGCAACAATAAAGATGATTTCTTTTTCGTCGTGGATGCTGATGCCCGGAATGCTCATGGTTTCCTTGCTTCCGATCTGTCTGCTGTGAACGACGGTGCCTCCGCCGGCGCCCGCTTCCCTCGCAACCTCCATTGCGTCTTCACTGTACCCCTGATTGAGGATCGCCGCAATCAGGGAATATTTTGCGTCTGCCATATCCGATTTGTCCTTTCTGTCCGTTGATTCGTTTTCGCCGCTGTTGAACCGATCCAAAAGCCGCAGGATCCAGTTGCTTGCCCCGGACAGGGGAAGCGTAAAGGCGATTCCGCTGTTTACGGAGCCCAGCTTCAGCCCCTTCCTCAGTTTTTTGAGCAGATCGTTTGCAAAGGATTTCGGAAGGACGCTGATCAGGATCCGTTTGTCGGGACTGCCCAGTCCCAGAATGTCCATCATTTCGCTGGAGGCGGTACCGGACGCGTTCCATTGGTACTGTACCGGAACATTGCCCTGCTGAAACAGCTTTGCCGCCCTTTCCGACAACTTTGGGGTTGTGATCAGAACCAGCGCCCGAAGGGGAGTCCTTTTTTCAGCTTGATTCATAAGTGACTACACCTCCTCGATTTCGACAATGACATCGCTGTCTTCGGGAATCATATCCGCAGACATTGTCATCTTCTGCTGCTTCTTCAGCTTGAATTTATAGTTGAGTCCCATGATCTGAACGGCAATCAGCGGAGTCAATGCCACGAGGGCGATGACTCCGAAGGCATCGGTCATGATGTTGCCGCCTGACATTACACAGGCGCCGATGCACAGCGGAAGGAGAAAGGTGGAAGTCATGGGACCGCTGGCAACTCCGCCGGAGTCAAATGCGATACCGACAAAAATTTTCGGGACGAATACCGACATGACCAGGGCGATGATGTATCCGGGAATCACGATCCATTGGATGGGGAGGTGGGTCAGAATGCGCAGCATAGAAAGACCTACGCTGACCGAAACGCCGATGGAAAGGCAGCGGTTCATGGCTTTTTCGGAGACCGCACCGTTTGTGACGGTCTGAACCTGACGGTTCAGAATCTGAATAGCGGGTTCCGCTTTTACAATGTAATAACCGATCAGCATTCCGATAGGCACCAGAAGCCATTTCTGGGCGGTCCCCGCCAGTTCATGTCCGATCAGGGTTCCGACAGGAGCAAATCCCACATTGACACCGCACAGGAAAAGCACCAGACCGATGAAGGTGTATCCGAAGCCGACAACGATTCGCTGTCTCTGACGGCGATGATAACGGCGGCTGATCAACTGAAAAACGCAGAACATGGCCAGAATGGGCAAAATGGAAAGGGCGACATCCTTGGCATAGTGGGGGATTTCAACGGTAAACTCATGAAAGACATCCCGCATGGTGACAACCGTGGCCACATCCGAGGACGAATAAACCGCATCCTTCGGACTGTAAAAGCATCCGAGAATCATGACGGCAAGAATGGGACCGATGCTGGACATAGCCACCAGACCGAAGCTGTCGCTGGAGGCGTCCTTGTCGCTGCGCACCGAAGAAAGTCCGACGCCCATCGCCATGATAAAGGGGACGGTAATCGGTCCGGTGGTGACGCCGCCCGAGTCAAAGGCGACGGCAAGAAAGTCCTTGGGAACGAAGAAGGAAAGAATCAGGAGAACGGCGTAAAGTCCCATAAGCAGATAGGACAGATTGACCTTCAGAAGAATTCTCAGAACGGCGATGGCAAGAAAGATTCCGACGCCTGCCGCCACTGTCAGGATCAGGGTCATATTCGGAATGGAGGGAACCTGGTTGGACAGCACCTGAAGATCGGGCTCCGCAATGGTGACGAGAAATCCCATCAGGATGCCTGTCAGGGCGATCAGAAGGATTTTCTTGGTTTTTGCCATCTGAATTCCGATGCCCTCTCCCAGGGGACTCATGGCCATCTCGGCGCCCAGCTGGAACATGCCCATTCCGATGATCAGCATCAGAGCGCCGACAAAAAACATCACAATGGAACCGACTTCAAGCGGAACCAGAAAGATGCTGATAAACAGTACGATGCCGGTGATCGGCAGAACTGCGGATAAGGATTCCATTATTTTGGATTTGAGTTTGGGGTTCATGGGATTCACAGAAAAAACCTCCGGGTCCGGGCTTGGGAAAGAAAAGAACCCGGGCATCTTCCGATGCCGAAGGATTCCGACCGATGGTAAAATTCGGTTCATCCGACGGCGGGTTCCGTTTTGGTATATTCATATTTATTATAACAAGAATAAATGAAAAAGTCAATATCGTTTGAGCGAGAAAAAGACGGAAATGCGAAAAATCTTCAGATCCGTTTCGGACGGCTTCTGCGGCACTGCCGTCTGCCGCCTTTCTGTTGATCCTGCGTCCGATAGCCCTATGCCCAACGGACAGCAGATGATGCCACTTGTTACAGTTTTGTAAACTACCGATTTTTTTACTTGAAATCCGCAAAAAGCAGACTATAATATGATTGGAAGAGGGATTTTATCACGGCAACACAAAAGACGGGATAAAAAAACAGGACTTGGAAAGGAAGGCAAAAACGATGGCACATCAATTGGTGCGAGCCGGACAGTATCTGGAAAACGACCGCGATATTTCCGTGCTGTTGGCAGAAGTTCCTGCGCATCATCTGAGGCATGAGCATGACTTTATCGAAATTGCCTATATTGTATCGGGGAAGGGCGTTCATGTGATTGGCGATGATCGGATTCCCACCGGGAAGGGGGACATCTTTCTGCTGGATGCCCATGTTCCCCACGAGTATTTTGCGGAGGAGGGCTCACCGCTTCTGGTTTGCAACTGCGTGTTTCAGCCCCCGGCTGTAAGTGATTCCTTCCGATCGGGCGAGCGTTTCCTGGATTGGGCGTATCACAGTCTGTATCAGCCCTCCCTGTCGGCGGAAGGGCCGAAGGATTATGTGAAACTGTTGGGAACCGGCGGACACGAGTTTGAAAATATCCTGGATATCATGTATGCGGAGTGTCACAACAGAAGAGAGGGAACGGGGCAGGTGGTCAGAGCCAATCTGATCATTCTCCTGGTTACCCTGTTCCGGCTGTATGACAGCACTCCCGACAGGTCGGCGGCAGATGCCTATTACCGCAGGCATATCGTTCAGAATACCACCGATTATATCAGGGAGCATTATAAAGAAAACATCCGGTGCGAAGATCTGGCGGAACATTGCTTTCTCAGTGTCAGTCACTTCAGCCGGATCTTCAGAGAGGTTACGGGAACCACGGCTTTGAATGTCCTTCGGGACTATCGGATTGAGATTTCCTGCGATCTGCTTCTGTACACACAGATGCCGATAAGCGAAGTGGCAAATTCGGTTGGATACACCGATATGAAGCATTTTTATCGGCTTTTCCGAAAAATCAAGGGCGTCACTCCGGGCGAGTATCGCAAGCAAATGATTGAAATGCCCAAGAAAAAATAGAATCACCCAATGAAAGCGACCTCGGTTTCGGATATAATGAGGGAAAAACCGAATCAAGGAGTGAGAGAATGAACAATCCGGCAAAAAAGACAAAGATTATAAGTATCGGGGTGATCGCTGTGATGCTGGCTGAATTGGTATCCCCTCTGACCGGGCTTGCGGCAAATGCGGACGAAGGAAGGCTCGGGGAGAAATCGCCGATCGCACAGCCCTATGAATATGTCTCGGGAGGCTTGTTTTCGGGGGAAGAACAGCCCTATTCGCCCGACCCTCTGGTTTCCTACCGTTGGGACAACCCGACAGCGGACGATGAGCTTCAGATTTTCCTGACTCAGCCTGTTTCGGCGTCATCGGATACACCCGACAGCTTTTCGGGATTGGAGTCGGTTGCCCTCGGCTCTGTCGATATAGAGGTGAAGGGCGAAGGCACGATTCTGATTGATTTCGGCTGTGAATATGCCGGATGGCTGGAGATTGATTCCCCCGATTTGTGCGGCAAGGTCACAATGGGAATCAGCGAATTCAACCGGCCGACCTTTGCCAATCCCCCTGCCCAGTCGATTTCCAAAACGAAGACGCCGGTCAGATACGGGGACAGTTATCGGCTTGAACTGAACGACGAACTGTATGAGGGAGTCCGCTTCGGGTTCATCAACATCGAAAAATTCGATAAGCCCTTTCATATCACGGGCATTCGTCTTGTCTGCCAGACCAAACCGGTGAATTACAACGGCAGTTTTGATTGCGACAATGAAATGTTGAATCGGATCTGGTACACTGCCGCATATGTGGTTCGGGCGAATTTGAGAAAGGATTATTTTGCCGCCATTCTGAACGATCGCGGCGACCGGTTTTCCTGGACCGGAGACGCCTATCCTGCACAGGCGGCGGCACTGGTAGCCTTTGCAAACGATGATTTTGTGCTGAAGAATCTGCGCTATACCGCATCCCATCCGAACGGAATTGAAAGCTATGAGCTGTATTGGGTCTTCAGCCTTGTGGATTATTATGAATATTCCGGGGATCAGAACGGCGTTGAGGAACTGCTTTCACAGGCGACCAAGCGTCTGGATCATGCTTACAGCATCTACGGAACGAATCCCAATCTGACCTACTTCGGATGGGACGAGCGTCTCGGTGCGGGATTTGAAAATCCCAATATACCGGAGAATCAGAATGCCTATAAAATGCTGGCAATCCGGGCATGGAATGAGTTTTCGGCAGTGCTGGAAGACATCGGGCGAAACGATCTTGCCGAAAAATATCGGAAGTATGCCCGTGAAAAGACCGATGAAATCCTTTCCGATCCCGATTGGTATGAGGAGTTCGGACTTCATGCCTCTGCCGATGCGATCAATGCCGGCGTGGCCGCAGGCACTGTCGCCGATGAACTGTACGGGAAGTACTTCACCGACCGCCTGAACCGTCTTTCCTACTCTCCCTTCAACCAGTATTTTATCCTACAGGCGATGGCAAACGCCGGGCAGTATGACGATGCGGTATCCGCCATTCTGGATATGTACGGAGGTATGATCGACTACGGCGCCACCACCTTCTTCGAGGTCTACCGCCCCGGATGGAATGACGGAATCGGCGTCAACGGAGCAGTTCCCAACTGTCAGGTTGGCTTCACCAGTCTTGCGCATCCCTGGGGTGCGGGAGTTCTGACCTGGATGAGCGAAGAACTTCTGGGCATTCAGGCAGAAACGGCGGGATTCAAAACCTTCAGCGTGATTCCTCATCTCGGCAGACAGCTGACAAGAGTGTCGGGCGAGATGCCCACGCCATACGGAACGATTGAAGCCTCCTTTGATACCGAAAAGGGAAGCGCAAGGGTCGTGGTTCCCGACGGAACGACGGGACGGATCGGCATTCCGAAAGTGGAAAAAACCGTTGTATCTGTCCGCATGAACGGGAATCCCGTGACCGCCTCCGGTGAGGATGATGAATTTATATATATCGACGGACTTGGCGGCGGTGTGTATGAGTTTGACATCGAATATGCGGGAGAAACCCCGGCGTATGAAGAATCCGAATACAGCTATCCTGCGACGGTCGTAGGCATAGACCGTCAGACTCAGGGTAACTGGGGCGGCGTATACGGGTCGGAAGGGTATCTGCTCTGCAATGCGGCCCTTGACGATATTTCCTGTCTGCCCGATTATGTCAGCAGCGTCAGTTTCAGGAAAGCCATGAGTACCCTGTGGGCATCCGATACCGAGGATTCCCGGGCGCTTGCTTCCAATCCCTACAACATAGGCAGGAGGCAGATCGGCGCATACTACACCAACGGTGTGGAACAGCTGGCGCAAAGCATGGTGGTTGACATCCGGCTGAAAGAAAAAAGACCGTACACGGTGGCGCTGTATTTTGTGGATTGGGATCATCAGGGACGCAGTCTCTCGGTGGATCTGTTCGACGGGGACAGCCTGAACCTTATTACCCCCGTGCAGGTGATCCGGGACTTTTCCGGAGGGGCGTATCTGATCTATCAGTACGACAATTCCGTGCGCTTCCGTATCAATCTGATTACCGGCGAAAATGCGACGCTCAGCGGAATTTTCTTCGGAACCGGTCAGGGTGGCATTCCCGAATGTACTTCCGAATTTTGGGACGGAACCAATTCCGAAATCCGCTATTCGGGCAATTGGACCCATATGGAATACGAGGGTTGGGGCGCCTATCGGAATTCACTGAGCTTTTCCAATCAAAGAGGAAACTCCGCAACAGTAACCTTTGAGGGAACCGGCGTCTCCTATATTACCAGCATTGAGAGCAACAGGGGAATTGCGGAGATCTTCCTGGACGGAGTCTCAAAGGGCACCTTTGATCTGTATTCCCCCGTAATCTTGAGACAGCAGACGGTATTTGAGGCGAAGGGACTTCCGGAGGGAGAGCATACTCTGAAGATTGTGGTCACCGGGGAAAAGAATCCCGACGCCACCGACTGTTATGTGGATGTGGATGCCATAGCGGTGTGGGGACGGTTCAAAAATACCGTGACACAGCGGGTGGATGACCAAAGCGACGGCCTTAGCTATTCGCAGTCGGGATGGCAGCAGGTTCCCTTCGGCGGGCAGAATGCCTATCGGGATACCATCAGCTTTTCGAATCGCCGTAATGCCTACTGTGAGTTTACATTCAACGGAAACAGCATTTCTTATATTGCCTGCACAGAACCCAATCGGGGAATTGCGGAAATCTTTCTGGACGGAGTCTCTCAGGGAACCTTTGACTGCTACACTCCCACGATGCTCCGCCAGCAGACGATCTGGAAGGCCGAGGGACTTCCAAGCGGAGAGCATACCGTTCGGATTGTGGTCACCGGTGAAAAGAATCGCTCTGCGACAGACTGTTATATCGACATTGATGCCTTTGAGTACAGCTATTCCATCTTTACACCCGAGTCGATTGCCGGGATTGTGGTGATTGAATCGCCGAAAGCCGGGGATGCCAGGCTGACTCTGCCGGTTCTTCCCGAGGGCTTTGAGATTTCGATCCAATCGTGTGACCGTCCCGAACTGGTTGCCCTTGACGGAACCCTGACCTATCCCGATGTCGATACCGTCGTGCAGCTCACCTTGCTGATAACGGGAGAAGAGGGGACGGCAGAGAAAACCGTTGAGATCACCGTTCCCCGAAGAGCGGAACAGGAGCCGGATGACAGCGAAATCACTTCAAATCCCTCCGATCCGGTCGGCGATGACAAAAAAGAGAATACCCACGGAAACCGTGGGGTTTGGATTGCCGTAGCCTCGGCTGTTGTATTGGCTGTTGCAGCGATTTCCGTTCTTTTCCTGACGAAAAAGAAGAAAAAGAATCGCTCTGCGTGAGATAAAGTCCTTCTTGCTGTACGATAACAGGTGGCCGGACTTTGGGAAAGACTTTGCCCGGCGTACACCGTCGGGCGAAGTTAGTGATTTTTTTGAAAAAGAAGCCCGGGGACGGTTTTCCTCGGGCTTCCTTTTGATTTGGGGTGCATTTTACTGAAAATAGAGTTTCGGCAGTCTGTCGGCAAATGCCAAAACCGTTTTTGCAACGGCTTTTTTTGATACGGTTTCCTCTTGAAAACCAAAGCATGGAAGTCCCCTCTTTTGACTCATTCTGTCACACAAAGAAAATAACCGCAACCTTGTATCAAGGTTACGGTTATTCACCTGGCGGAGAAAGAGAGATTTGAACTCTCGCGCCGGTTGCCCGACCTACACCCTTAGCAGGGGCGCCTCTTCACCACTTGAGTATTTCTCCAAGCCGCCTAGCCATTGTAGCATATTTTTTCGTATTTTGCAAGACTTTTGACACTTTTCGTATGTTAACTTTTTATGAACAGAGCTTCTCCGACATCCTCCCGCCGATGCAGGCACCGCAATGTCGATTCATGTTATTTTCGGCCGGATGCCTTCGGCGGCTTCCTTTTCTTCTTCTTTTCCACCGAATATCCGAATTTGCCCAGCTTTCGTCCGAGCGCATAATATTCCCCATGAACATAGGCAAGAAGCCCGGCCTTCTCCAGCGCAAGCCGTCCGCTGTCATCCACCAGATCCTGACGCACATCCACGGCAACGATGTCCGCAAGGATAAGATCGTGACTGCCGAGCTCCTGAATGCCGGTTACTCTGCATTCGATGGACAGGGGCGAATCGGCAAGCAGGGGAACCCCGATGACCGAGGCCTCCTCGGTTTCCAGATGACACAGGGCAAATTTGTCCAGATCCCGACCGGACCTCACTCCGCAGAAATCGACGGCGCGAACCATAGTTTCGGTGGTCAGATTGATGGCAAAAACGCCGCTTTCCTTGATCAGATCGTAGGAATACCGGCTTTTCCGCAGAGAAATATAGGTTTTCGGAGGCTGAGTGTTCACGGTTCCCGTCCATGCGACGGTCAGCACATTCCGGCGATCTCCCGACCTGCAGGTGACAAGGACGGCGGGGAGCGGCGCCAGCAGGGCTCCGCCTTTCCATGCAATTTTGCTCATGGTTTCAGATTTTCCTTTCATGATTTAAAAAATCAGGCGATTTGAACAGATTTGAAAGCGGCCTGCCGATTTGAATTCCTTTAGGATTCTACGATTTCGGCATTTGTTTTGGTGGTTGGAATCATATTATAGCACAAAGAATTTTCGGAATCAATAGTGCATTATCAACAAAAAAATCGGGTATCTTCTGTGCATTTCTTCAAAAATTCAAAAAAACGAAATGTTCACAAATTATCTATCGCTTTTTCAAAAACGATGTGTTATAATACCATAGATGAAATCCGAAATAAATACCCCTCTTTATTTTGAGAATGTCTGCGGAAATGCTCAAAATCGGGTAAACGGAGAAGGAGAGATGATAATATGCCAAAATTAAGAGTTTTAACGCTGACAAAACAGAAAAAGCTGAAACAGATGGCGGCGAAGCTATGTGAGGGCAGCGATGTGAAGGTGGACGATATTCCGCCTGCCTACAATGTGGAAAAGGTCAAGCTGCTGGTCATCGGCATCAGCCCCAGACTGGCGGATACCAATGTCATGCGTTTCTTCGGAGCGCTGGATCCCGCTCGCGCCGCCAATGTCGCATTCTTTACCGATGCGGCACCCGAAGCACTGACGAAGATTATCGACGCCTGTAAGGAAGGCGGCGTGAATGTCATTGACGATATCCTGACCGTCAAGTGCGGACTGTTTTCTTCTGCTTCTGCCGAAGATCTTCAGCAGATTTGCCGGTGGGAACAGAATATCGAAAGCACGCTCGGCTGATTTGAGGCGTCTTTGCAGCATAGGGATCGCAGCCCGAAGCGCAAAGACCGATCAGTGAGGCATCCTGAAAGGATCTGATACAGCAATGATACAAAATCGACGCAGGTTGGCGGTTCTTCTCGCCTCCCTGACGCTGACTGCCGGTCTGTCGGGACTTCTGTGGACGGTTGCCGCAGAAAATCTGCCCGAAGAACAATCCGATGAAACGGCGGTATCGGCGACAGAGGATCAGAAAGCAACTTCGACGCCTGTTGTTGGTACGCAGGAACCCGACCCCATACCCGTGACGAGCGAAGGCCACTCTGACACAAAAGCGCCTGATATGACCGATGACCCTACCGTCACCGACGCTACCGATGATACAAACAATTCTACCGTCACTGATGAGCCTACCGTTACCGATGAGCCTCCTGTCACCGATGAGCCTCCCGCCACCGGAGAACCGGAGAGTACGGAGGAACCGACGGTCACCGATGAGCCCACCGTTACGGAGGAACCGTCCGGAACCGACCTGCCGACCACAACGGAAAGCGAACCCGTGACGACGCCGGATATCGGCACATCCGCTTTGCCCGTAACGACTCCCGAGCTTCCGCCGGTTACAACCGATCTTCCTCAAACCGAGGAAACGACGACCACGACAACCAAAGCTCCTTCCACTCTCCCCGTTATTTCCACCGATGCGCCCACATCCCAGAAGCCGATTTCGCTGTCAACAGATGCAAATACTCAGATTCAGGCCGATGAAACCCGTTCCCCCGCCGCTACTATGCCCGATCGGCAGGATTCTGTATCGGTAAGCGGTAGTACAGAACTTCACACCGAAGAATCCGGTGTGGCGGAGGTATCGGGAAACAGCCCGTCAGAGAACCGGGTCAATGAAAGCAGGATCGGCGTCATCGCAGTGATTTGTTCCGTTCTTGCTTTGATTTCGGGATTAGTTCTCGCAGTTTTAAAGTTTATTCATTGATTTTTCGGTAATAGCCCGAAAAACGGGTTGACCGAAGCAAAAAACGGAGGTTTTAACATGCCAAGTATTCGTATTCATTTTTTTGGAACATTTTCCATTTCATACGGGGAGAATGTGATTTCAGAGGACGATAACCGCTCCAGAAAATTGTGGAAGCTTCTTCAGTACATTGTAGTCAACCGTACCCGCAGAATCCCTCAGGAGGAACTGGTACAGCTTCTTTGGGATGATGCCAAGGAGGGAGAAAATCCTCTGTCCTCGCTGAAGACCATGCTTCACAGAGTCCGCAATACCCTGGACCGTCTGAATGTCATGGATTCCCGCAAGATCATTCTCCAGAAGGGCGGAGCCTATTTCTGGAACAATATGCTGGACTACTCCACCGATGCCGATGAGTTTGACGATCTGATGTACAAGATCGCCGACGATCCCGACGCAACCGATCGGATTCTGGAGTATGCGCTTCGCGCACTGGATCTGTATAAGGGCTTCTTCCTTGACGGAAAATATTCCGATTGCAGCTGGGCGTCCGAGCCCTGCAAGCGGTATCATGCCGCATATGTCCGTACCTTTGAGACGGCAGTCAGCATTCTGCTGACCCAGAGACGCTATGACGATATTATTGCTCTTTCCGAGCGCGCCATCGCGATTGATCCTACTCAGGAACCCTTCTATTACTATCTGATCCGTTCTCACATTGAGAAAGGCGAGAATCTGAAGGCGCTCAAGCTGTACGAGCAGGTTATTGATCTGTTCTACAACCGTCTGCGTCAGAATCCTTCCGACCGTCTGCGGATTCTTTACCGCTCCATCGCCAAGGTGACCAACGGCGTGGAGATCGACATCGGACTGATTAACGACAGACTTTCCGAGCGGGATAATTCCAGCCAGCCCCTGTTTGTTGAATATGAAACCTTCCGTTACCTGTATACGGCCGCAAAGCGGATGGGCCAAAAGATGGGATCGCCCTATCATCTGCTCCTGCTGACCATTCACAGCACCGGCTCCAGCTATGCTATGCCTATGGCAAAGCATCAGGATCGGGCAATTTCCATGCTTCGTGAAATGCTTTGCGAACATCTGCATGAGAGCGACATCTGCACCCGGTACAGCGTTACGCAGTTTTTGTGCGCCGCTCACTTCGATTCGGATGAGGAAGCGCAGAAGGTTGCCGACGCCATCGTTCACGACTTCAAGTATGCCAATCTGGCAGTCAGAGTCGAAGTTTCTGCCAAAATCACCCGTATTGAGTGATCGGACAGAAATTCGGGATTCTTTTTGAACATACAGCGGGTTCTTCTTCGGAAGATCCCGCTGTTTTTTTGGTGTTTACCCGATCGAATGTGAACGAACGGTAAACATTGACCGGAATCGCTTGCTTTTTTGCCCGAAAACTATTGCATTTTTGCCCATGAAATGATAAAATGAAAGAAACCGAAGGATTTTGAAAAGTTGGACGACACTTTTGCGGATACCGTCGGTTAAAAGACAGAAAGAAAGAAGGAATTTTCTCGTGGATAACAATCAATTTGAAAACAATGTCCCGAACGGAACAGAAAACGAAATGCCTCCCGTGCAAAAGAAGCCGAACCTGCTTTCTTATCTTAAGAAACCTTTGGTTCTGATTCCTGTCATCGGCGTTGCCGCTGCGCTGCTTTGTATCGGAGCAGTCAGTGCAAATTCCGGTAAAGCAGTGACCAATTCTGCCATGAACGATCTCGGGGATCTGGTTAAGGACACCGATCTCGTGACTGCGCTGATGAAGTCCTGCGACAGCAAGGGAAGGGTAACGCTTACCGTGGAGGAAGGCGACCTTCTTCCCACCGACGCCCGGATTGATCTGTGGATGAACCGGACCGACTCCAAGTATGTTCTGAAGGCCGAAGCTCTCGGCGAGGATGTCACCCTTTACCTGTCCGACACCGATCTGATCGGGCAGACCGGCATTCTGTCGGATACCTACGGGCTGAATTTTGAGACTCTGGTTGAGGATCTGGAATCGGCGGAATGGTTCCGGAATTTTCGGACCGAGCTGGAGTATCGCGGCGATTTTGAACAGCTGGAGCAGCAGTTGGAATTCGTCTCCGATCAGATTTCCGAGATGAAGCAGGCGGGCAAGGACGGCGAAAAGCTGATTAATAAGTATTACAATCTGCTGTTCGAAACCGTTTACGACAACGCCAAGGTCACCACCACAGGCGAGTCGGGCAACCGTGTAATCACCATCGTGGTGGATCCCGATTGCCTGGCAAAATCGGTAGACGAGGTCTGGAAGAAGGCTGCCAAGGATAAGAAACTGACCGGCTATCTGGACGACTACATGAGCGTGGAATTGCTGGAGATTCCGGATTACGATGACTGGGCAGATATTCTGCTTGACGAGGATCTTCGCGAGGACGCCTGCAGTGCAATCGAAAGATTTGATTTCGAAATCGAGATTGAAGTCACCGCAAGTTCGGTATTGCACAATCTGAAGAAGCTGAAGGTGACTCTGGAAGTCGAGGGCGAAAAAAATGTCGCTTCCGTGACGCTGGATCGCACCGAAAAGAATGTCACCAAGTTCAAGGTTGCGGTACAGGGTGAGACCTATCTCAGCGCAAAGCTGACCGAGGACGGCGACGATCTGTCCGGCAGTCTCAGTGTCAGGGACGAAGAGGTTTTCTCCTTCAAGTGGGATTACGAGAAGAAGGACAAGAGCTATAAGCTGACCGTTGATCTTCCTTCGAATGATCTTCATATCATTTTAAAAGGCGATTATGAGGCAAGCAGCAAGCAGTTCTATCTGAAGGTCGGAACGGTTCGGGTTGATAAATCCGATACAACGGTCATGGAGATGAAACTGAATGTGGCTCTTGAAATCGTGGCAGGAGAAAAGACGCCCGAATTCCCTGCAAAATATGAGAATATCTTCGATCTGACCGAGGATGATCTGAATAAGATCAAAGAGGAACTCCGGACATTTGTCGATGAATTTAAAAAGAGTGAAGAATATCAGAAACTGAGCGATCTGTTCGGCAATTTTGGTTCTGACCCGGTGGCTGATGACCGTTATTACATTCACTGCGGTACGATGATTGACCTCTTCTGATGTGAAAAACATACACCACCGGATTGCCGCAGGTAAGCGGCAATCCGGTGGCGTTTTTTATGATGATGTTCCGCCTGATGACACCAAAGACGGCACCTGCATACAGAGAATGTTTGCAGGTGCCCTCAGCTTGTCGAGAAAGCTAAAGTGATTAGCAAATTGCGCAAAAGTTTTCGTCCA
>JBJDZJ010000181.1:0-5801 GCA_051867915.1 Eubacteriales bacterium | reverse complement strand
AGGGGTTCCAGCGCATCGGTGACACGGTCGGCGCAGGAGAATTCGAAGACGGTTTCCTCATCGGTGGTATAGGCGTTGACATCGGCGCTCATGTCGGCAAAACGCTCGGAAATGTCTTTTCCGTCGGAATCCTCAAAGAGTTTGTGTTCCAGAAAATGGGCAACGCCCGACGGCAGGAAGACTTCGCCGTCCTTCGTTTGGTAATGTCGGTCGATGGCCCCGAATCCCACCTTGAGTTTGACCCATGTGATGTAAGTGTTCATTCTGCACAGCTTGATTTGCAGACCGTTGGGGTGGCGGAATTCCTCCACAGGCGGGAAAGGGTGAGTCCGATCAGCTTCCATGGACGCTCAACTCCTTTCCGTAGGGCCTCCAGGGAAGTCGGGAACGGTCTTCCGCCCCCTTTTCACAGAGAAAAAAGACCGTGTCCGCTTCCATGGATTCGGATGCCGAGATCACCTGCTGAAGGCTGATGTTTTGGATCTTTTCCGCAAAGTCGGAGGGCGATTCCGTGAGTCCGGCAAAAGCCTGTCGGGTATACCAGTCCATAAGAGCCACCGAATCATCGGGAATTCCCCGCAGATAGGAGATCAGCGACTTTTTGGCGCAGATCAACTCATCCTGACCGATCTTTCCTTCCTTCATTTCTTCCATTTCGGAAAAAATGGCGGTAACCGCCTCGTCAACCCGTCGGGAGTCGATGCCGCATTCGATTCGGAAGAAGCCCTGATAGGATTCCTCCGTGACCGAGCAGACATAGCAGAGTCCCTTCTTCTCACGGACATTGACATACAGCCGGTTGATGGGGGAACGCCCCAGAATCTCCAGCATCAGAAGGCAGGCGCAAAATTCGGGGGACAGCAGATTGTTTCCAAGCCGCACTCCGATGCAGAGCTGCCCCTGTTCCACGGGGGCAATTTCTCGGACATAGTTTGGCGGATGGGGAAGGTTGCCTTTGGGATCGGGAATGGTCAGGTGCGGGGGCGTATGGTCGAATCCGGGAAAGGCTAGCGTCAGTTTTTGTCTGATTTCATCGGCATCTCTCGGACCGCAGTAGAAAATGTCCACTTTGGCGCTTTTCAGAAAGCATTGATAGAAGCGGTACAGCTCTATCGGCGTGATCTCTTTTACCCGGGGAACCTCTCCGTCACAGCAGATCGAAAACTTCTGCCCACGGAACATTTCAAGCTCCATGTGATAGCGGGCAAGCTCCCGTTTGTTGTTCTCGTTTTTCAGATAGGCGATCAGATGCGCCTTTTCACTTTCCACGATTTCGGGGAGAAAGCCCCCGTCCCGAATCAGCGGACGGTAAATCAGACGGCGGAGCAGATCCAGCACCCCGTCCAGAACGGGCGCAGTCCCGGGGATGAAGCGGTCATCGGCGAAGGCCGAAGAAAAGGCGATACAGGATATTTCACCGTGTTGCTCGGAAATCGGATCCACGACGGCACCCCACAGTTCGTCCTGACGCTCTCTGATGGCGGACAGGCAGGGATAGCCCTCGCATCCCCGCATCAGAACCTGATGGAGCAGGGCAATATGGGAAGCGGTTTCCTTTGACAGATCGGAGAGAAAATAGACCGACAGACAGGAGGTCCGGTAGTTTTCCGAGTGCAGAAGATGAAGCGTCAGCGCAGGAGAGACGGTTTGTGTCAGAATAGGCATATTCAATCCTTTTATCCAAATAAGGAGTGGGACCCGAATCGGTCCGGGTGCGTCGGTACTGTCGGGTTCCCTCTATTCTACACCTTTTTTTTGAATTTTGCAACGGTTATTTCCAATAAAACTTCGCTTTTTTCATAGGAAAAATAATTGTTTACAATTTTGCCGTCAATCCGAAATAAATTTTCATCCCCGGGGGACAGCCTCAGTGTATAATGACAACCTCTGATGCGAAGCTCGTAGGAGACGGGATGACGGATAGGGGAAGGGGACAGCGTGAAATGATCGGGATAGATTTTCAGCCCCAGCTGACGGTCTGCCAGCATTCGGAGATAGTCTGCATATTCGCTCTTGCAAAGAGGCGGGACAGAATCGAAAACCGATTGCCTTTCGTCAGGCGGTGTTCGGAAGGATTCGAGCTCATCGGCGGGCAGATAGGGAGCAATGGCCTCTGCCGCACGGGCGTAATCCGCCGACTTTTTGTCACTGCCCTCCAGTATGCGGATCAGATGGAGATAGAGACTTTCCCGATAGACGCCCCCCTGATAGGGCAGAACCAGCGACAGGACTTCCCGATCGTCGGTCATTTGAAGATAGAGTCCGCATCCGTATACCAGTTCCAGATGATCGGGAGAGTAGTCTCCGCACGCCTGCGTTTCGCAGGCGAATCGGATCATCTGTTCCCGGAAGGCATCCGGTCGGTAGTAGAGAAGGAAGAGAAAGGACGAAAACCGATCAAAGGAGGAAAAGATACTCCACAAATGAGCCTGACGGACAAAATCGGCGTCCGGCAGCCCGTCTGTTCGGGTAATTCCTTCATAGTCCTCTCTGCATCGGCTTCCGTATTCCGCGAAGGCATCCCGGAAATCATCTGCCGTTCGGAATTTGTCGAGTACGGCGTAATACTCCCGTTCACAGCCCTGCCGATAGCTTCCGATCAGGATCCCGCAGTCCCTGCCGAAAGAACGCTTGCAGACATAGACGGTGCGCCCGTCGGTGCTGTTTTTGTAAAATCGGGTATCCTCATCCCGGACGGTACGGATCTGACGGGGCAGAGTGTCCGATCCGAAGGGGCGGATGTCGGCTTCAAGGGTGTCGATGGCAAGATGGTCGGTCAGGATCAGTTTGACGGGGAGATCGGGATCGCACCCTACCAGAATCCGTCCGCCTATGGGATCTTCTGTTTTGTAGATGGCGCATTCGTCGGTGAACAGACAGCCCGATACCCGTGAAAACAGGGGAAAGGCCCGGCCATCCCGAACGGCGGTCAGCTGTTCTCCCGTAAAGGGACGGAAAGCGCCGAAGGGAGGGCTGGTAATGGGCAGACGGGGGTCGCACAGCAGTGTGAAGCCAAGGGAATGGGGAGTCAGACAGGTGATGATCTTCCGATTCCCGTACAGCCGTTCGGAGCCGGCAGGGTCGGTGGGAGCGGCGGGACGGTCGGTGATCCGGATTCTTTCGGAACAGATTTCACGGATCGAATCCTCCTTCCCGATGGAAAGCTCAACGGATCTTGCGTCGGAGGACCCGTCCGACAGTCCTGCACCGCCAGATTGCACCACGGTGACTTTGCAGAAAAATCCCCGGCGGGACAGTCCCTCTGCGCACTGCCGGAAGGAATCCGGCAAATCCGAAGGAAGATTGTCGGACGGATGGATGGCGATTTCCCGCCTGCCCGAAAACAGGCAGGCGGACAGCATCCATAGCTCAAGGGGATTTTCGGTCGGTGCATGAAGAATCTCGTCGCCGTCTTCGGTCAGCGACAGGGAAATTTTGTGGATGCGGAGCAGTTCACTCCGGCTTTCGGACAATAGAATCCGAAAACCGAGGGGACCCCGTCCCATTCTCTTCAGACGGACCGCGCCGAACAGGATATTTGCGGGAGAACTCTTGCTTTTGGGTTCGGCTTTGTCCAGCAGATCGTAGAGATCACGGTCGCCGTAGCCGTAGGGCAGCAGGCGGGGATCGGTGAACAGATCGCAAAAACAGGCAGGCGAGTCCGATCCGATGCCGATCCAGCGATCACCCTTTTTCACGAGAATCAGATTCATGCCGGGCATGGACTCCACCCGGTCTCCCCTGTCCGCCGACAGACAGAGCATCAGAGCGGCAGTAAAGCGGCCGGGATCCCCATCGGCACGAAGCATAAGACTCCAGACGGGCAACGGGTCGGACAGCCGTTTCAGGGTGGTTTTGGTTATCAGCCCCATACGGTCGGCATGAAGGCACAGTTGACGCTCCCCGACCGAAAGCTCTCCCGTCATTGCGTTGAAGGTTCGCTCCCCCACCGATGCAAAGAGACGGAGGCTCTCTCCCGTCTCGGCAGGGTCGCGGGGGTCAAAGCAGAGCCGATTGACGGTGCTTCCTTTGTATAACAGTTGAAAATGACCTGCGTCGGATACGACGGCCGACAGAAAGGGATCCCCGATGACGGCAAGGTTCAGATCTCTCTCTTGGGTGACAATCTTTTTCGCCGCCGTCTTTCCGGCGGCAGTCGATGCCTTAATGGGAGCGGACGGTGATTTGGGAATGGGGCGGATCAGCAGGGAAAGGCGGGAAGCGATTCTCGGATCGGACATCAGACGCCGCTCAAAGGGGCGGCCGCAGAGCAGATTGGCAAGGGAGATCAGAATCAGCGCCTGATGCGCCGTCCGATAGCCTTCGGTGACGGCATATCCGCTTCCTACCCGCTCCTTTGCAAAATCCACCGCCTCATAGAAGCCGTAGACTCCGTAGGCACCCATGCGCACCTGCCGTCTGAGATTGGCAAGGGAGCGACGGGGAAGCAGGGATCCGGCGAGGAAAGAGGTGTAAGGATGAACGGTGTCGGCATCGGCGGGCATCTCGGCAAGACTCGGATCACCGCCCCGGACGGGGATGGGACGGTGCAAATCGTCAAAAGCAAAGCAGTCGCCCTCTCCCGATCCCCAGATTCTCCGTTTCTGCCGCCCGGCGGCCGACATTTGGGACAAAAGGGCAAAGTGACTTCCTTCGTAAGCCAGAGACCGTTTGGCAAGGGGCAGGAACAGGTAGGGGAGCAGATAGTCGTCCAGTCCCCCGTGGGCAGAGCGATAGCCCAGATAGCCCCCTCTCTCGATCAGTCTTGCTTCCGGATAGTCCAGATAGTTTTCGGGCAGTTTTCCGAAGCATACGCCGAAAAACAGGGTCAGCAGGTCGCCGGAGGCAAACCGGTCGCAGGGCTCCCCGATCTCCCTGCCGCTAGAGGTGACATAGGAGCGCAGACAGGGTTTGTCCTCGCAGGACAAGAGGGAAAAATCCATGGCAGAGAGCATTTCCCCGATCTGTCCCACCGTTCGATCCCGCAGTTCTTCCTCCTCCCCGGAAGCAGGGGTCAGTTCGGTCAGCCCGATTTGCAGGCAGAAGAGAGAGACGGTCAGAATGCCGATTTCATCGGTGCGTACCGTGGGACTTCCGTACAGTTCCGGCTGATCGGTGTGATATTTCTCGTAAAAAAGTCCCTTTTTCTTGGGAAGACGGGCGAGAGCGTTCACCTGATTTGCGGAGCGGCGGATCAGGGTGTGCGCATCAATTTGTTTCAGGTCGTAGGCGGCAAGTCCCGCAAGGGCGGAAAGCCCGAGCGTGGCAGGGGTGGTATAGTCCCATGTCATGGGATAGGGAGCCAACTGAACGCCGAAGGGCGGGAGGGCATCGGGAATCGACTCAAAATAACGCCATGTGCGCTCTGCGTAACCGTTCAGCTCCTCCCGTTCGGCTCTGCTCATGACGGCAGTCGGCAGGATCTTGTCCCACAGAAGGAGAAAGGGCGGGAAAAAGATCCAGATCATCCCCAGCAGTCTCATCCATCCCCGTATCCGGAGAAGAAGCAGTCCGCAGAGAAGGCTTGCGGGAAAGAGCATCAAAATCAGGATGGGATCGGAGATTGCTTTTCCTTTCCGATCTTTGCCGCCGGAGCGCAGAATGCCCCAGACCGAAGAGACGGCGGCTGAGGGAATAGCGGCGATACGGAAGAGAGCCGCCAGAATGGAGCGCCAGAATTCGGGCAGAACGGTTGAAAAGAAGCGGCGGCAGAATTCTCTTCCGTCCCGGAAGAGAACGGGCAGAGCGGGCAGAAGATAGACCGACAGAGCGCCGATCAGGAGAAATCCCCTGTGATCAGG
>JBJDZJ010000180.1:0-29022 GCA_051867915.1 Eubacteriales bacterium | reverse complement strand
CTTTTTTCCTTTTTCATTTGGATTCAGCTTCCTTTTTTGGATTTTTTTCAAAAAAGCACTTGCATAATCGGACAAATTATGGTAGAATGAGAAGTAGTTCGTTTCGCATCCGGTGTTTCCCGTATGCAGCGAATTCAAACCTTATTGATAAGGATGATTCTATGCCAACCCTGTCCCAAAAAGCCCTTGCCCTTCTGCTCTGCGCGGCAACCCTGCTGACCGCCTTCACTGCCTGCCGCCGCACCGCCGATACAGCAGAAGATCAGGAGCATTACATATACAATTCCGCCGCCGCACTGGACTGCGGCGAGGACACCTACGCCCTGGACTCCGACGGACGCCTGGTTCTGCTGTCCCAAAAGGGGACGGTCTCCACCGAAATCGCCGATATCCGTGCCAACTCCTTCATCTGGGACTCCGACAACACCCTGGTCTACACCGGGAAGGACGGCTCCATTTACCACTACAGTCTGTCGAGCGGCTCCTCCGATGTTCTATACGGCGGAGATCTGGCGACCGGCGCCTTTGCCATGCACGGCGACGAGATCTGGTTCCTCGGGGAGGACGCCCTCTACCGCAGGGATTCCAAGGGAAAGGTGACTCTTGAACTGGAACTGGACGGTCTTTCCGGTCTGAATATGCAGTCGGACGATCAAATCGTGCTGTATGCCGACAACTGTTGCTACATTCAGGAGGAACCCGGCGACGAAACCGATTTTGATACCAACAACGATCAGTATGTTTCCTATCTCTACACGGTCTCTGCCGACACCGTAGAACCTTTCGACGAAAATCTGGATATGGTCGACAGCGACGGACCGCAGTTTTCACAGCTGTCCGCTTCCGGATCGGGCTCCATCTCCATAAACGGTGTCTCCTATCCCTTTGCCGATTATCCGGTCGGCTCCTTCTTTACCAAAAACGGAAAATCCTGTACCTGTCACAATCAGGGCATCTGCGTGGAAAGCGGTCCCAACTGCAACTGTATGCGATACTATCCTACAGGTGTAAAATCCACCTGCGAGGTGGACCTGCTGTCCTCCCAGTGCATGGGTTTTGCCAGATTCTGTATGTGGCGAACCTACGGCTATTTTGACGGAGGCTCCGGTTCGGACAAGTGCTACAATGCCTTCGGAAGCAAACTGTACGCCGGCAGTTGGACGGCAAACACCATCAAGAACTGCTTTACCTCGGTAGGTCCCGGCGGCCATCTGCGTACCGGAAGCGGACACTCCCTGTATGTCATCTCGGTGTCCTCCACCGGCTTCATCACCTACGAGTGCAATATGTCCACCGCCGGCAAAAACTGCATCATCTACACCCGCACCTGGACCTGGGACACCTTCTTTACCAAGTACGGCTCCCGGGATATGCTGTACTACAACCTTCCCAAGGATATGAGCTACGATCCCTCCGACGATGTCATGCTGCCCGGTATGTACCAGACCCTGGCGTCCACTCTGAATATGCGCCAGAGTCCCTCCACCTCTTCCGACATTCTGACCACGATTCCCTACGGAACCGCTCTCGCCGTCACCGAAATCACGGCGGTGGGATCCTACTACTGGGGCAAAACCACCTACAACGGCTATACCGGATGGGTCCGTCTGGACTATGCCGTCTACATTTCGGGCGATATGACCGGTATCAAAATCACTTCCCCGCCCTCCAAAACCACCTACTTTGAGGGGGACAGCCTTGACACCTCGGGCATGGAGGTGACCGCCTATTTCTCGGACGGTACCTCTCTGATAATACAAGGTTATTCCTGTACAGGCTATAATATGAATGTTGCGGGCAGTTATACGGTGAAGGTCAGCGCCAACGGTTTCTCCGACAGCTTCACCATCACCGTCCGAAGCCATGCCATCTACCCCACCTCCATTTCCTTGAACTATGACTCGCTGGTTACCATTGAAGGGGACCGCTACACGGTGGATGTCGAGCTTCTGCCCGAAGATACCACCCAGCGCACCATCACCTGGAAATCCTCTGACAGTTCGGTTGCCTCCATTTCTAACGGCAATCTGTCGATTCTGAAGGCAGGCGAAGCCACCATTACCGCCACCACCGAAAACAAGCTGACCGCCACTCTGAAAATCACCGTCATCGCCATGCCCACCGGAACCGAATGGTCGGTGACAGCCTCCGGCGATCCCCTTCCCGCCCTGCCCGACGGTATTGACCCCCAGGACTATTCCATGCGCTATCGGGTCAAAGAGGAGGACGGTTCCTGGTCCGAATGGATTTACGATGCGGTTCCCTTGAACAGCGATGAAGAGATTCAGTGTCAGTTCCGCTCCTTTACCGTCACCTTTATCTCGGACGGCAAGGACATCTACTCCCCAAAGGCGGTGGATGTGAACACCTATGTGGAACTGAAGGACTATCAGCTTGAGAAGGACGGTTATCTGTTCGCAGGCTGGTTCTCCACCAATCAGGCCGCTCTTCAGCTTGACCGGAACTATGCTTACGGCTCCCGTGTGAAAATCATCGGCGATCTGACTCTGTATGCTGGCTGGATCGAACTTTCGAAGATTCCCGCCGAGTCGGACGATCCCTATTCATCGGGGGATTTCCCCTTCGGTCTGACCGGAACCGCTCTGAAAGCGGATCCCGACGGTGTCGGCGTCCGGTATTTTACCAGAATCTCAAGCTCCCTGATCTCCGATCTGGAGAAAATTCACAGCGACAACGAAGGACTTACCCCCGGATCCGGCAATGACACCGGTAT
The DNA here is from genome assembly GCA_051867915.1 of Eubacteriales bacterium. Lineage (GTDB taxonomy): Bacteria > Bacillota > Clostridia > Oscillospirales > CAG-272 > CAKSQF01. The sequence goes on along the minus strand of JBJDZJ010000180.1, from coordinate 26,288 downwards.
CGGTTACGGCACCCTTCTGATTCTCGAAAGCGCACTGTCGGGAGATCTGACCAAGCCTTCCGCCAGTGCAAGCTACCTGAAAGACGGGAAAGCCATGATCATCCCTGCGGTCAACAGTTTCAAGACCTTCAACGGCTATCTGATCTACGACGCCTATCTGACCGGGTATACCCCAGACGATTACGAAAAAGGCTTCGTTGCCCGTCCCTATCTGACCTACAAGGATGCCAACGGCTTTACGCACACCTACTACCCCGAATACAACGGAGAAAACGCCATCGGTGGGGGACTTTGCGCCAGCCTCAGTGAGGTTGCGGACAAGGCATATCAGTCCGGCGACTTTATCCTGAGAAACACCATTGAGGAATATGTCTACAATGTCTACCGATAAACGGCTCCAATCGGGACAACGGAAGAAAGGCTTCATTTATATATGAGAATTGTCATCAAAATCGGAACCTCAACCCTGACCCATTCCTCCGGCAATCTGAACATCCGCCGGATGGAGCGTTTCTGCAAGACCCTCAGCGATCTGAAGAACGCCGGATACGAGATCGTGCTGGTCTCTTCGGGCGCCATCGGCATGGGCATGGGCAAGCTGGGACTTCGGGAGCGTCCGTCGGATATGCCGGGGAAACAGGCGGCAGCCGCCGTGGGACAGTGCGAACTGATGTATACCTACGACCGGATGATCGGCGAGTACCATCACACCACCGCCCAGCTTCTGATTACGGGCGAGGACATTTGCACCGAGTCCCGCCGCAGAAATTTTGAAAACACGGTAGAGCGTCTGCTTGCCCTGTCCGCCCTGCCCATCATCAACGAGAACGACACCGTCGCCACCGAAGAAATTTCGGTGGGCGACAACGACAGCCTTGCCGCCATCGTCGCCTGCACGGTTCGTGCCGATCTGCTGATTCTGCTTTCCGACATCGACGGTCTCTACACCGCCGATCCCGGAAAGGATCCCCACGCATCCCTGATTCCCCGTGTGGAATCGGTTACCCCCGAGCTTTACGCTCTGGCGGGGGCGTCGGGCAGTCGGATGGGAACCGGCGGAATGACCACCAAGCTCCACGCCGCCGCCACCGTTACCGCCGCCGGAATCCCCATGGTCATCGCCAACGGCAGGGATCCGGAGATTCTCTACGATATTCTGGAAAACAAGCCCGTCGGAACCTATTTTGTCGGGCACAAAACCGAAGGCTGACCGAAACTGCCGGTCCGTAAGGACCGCCCTCCGTACGAACACCGAACGGCCGATATGCCATCGGTCATCCGCAGAATATACATAGACCCCCGACCGAAATCCGCACCCGAGGACCTGCAACCGTTCTCTCTGTCCTTCCTGCGGCACTGCCGCTATGGGGCGTCGGGGCCTCTCATGGGGGAAGAACCTGCGGTTCTTCCCCCTTTGCGAATTTTTGGTGGCTTTCCCCCGTGAAAAAGCAGACATACAGAAATTCGCCGACAAATATTTTACACAGTCAAAGGAGAACCTATGAGTATAAACGAGCTTTTAACCGCCGCAAACCGCTGTAAACCGATCCTCGCCGCCCTGTCGGATAGCGACAAGCAGCAGATCCTTCTTCGCATGGCGGACCGACTGACCGCCCATACCGACGGGATTCTGTCGGCAAACGCCCTTGACTGTGAAAATGCCAAGGGAAAACTGTCCACGGTTATGCTGGACAGACTGACCCTGACCGAAGGTCGGATTGCCGATATGGCGGAAGGCATCCGATCGGTGGCAATGCTGCCCGATCCCGTGGGGCGTGTACTTGAAAGCCGGACGCTTTCAAACGGTCTGCATCTGGAAAAGCGGTCGGTCCCCCTGGGCATTGTGGCGATCATCTATGAAAGCCGGCCCAATGTAACCTCGGACGCCGCCGCCCTCTGTCTGAGATCGGGCAATGTCTGCGTCCTGCGGGGCGGAAGCGACGCCATCCGTTCCTCTTCCGCCATCGTGGATGCCCTTCGGGAGGGTCTTTCGGAATCGGGGCTTCCCGCCGACTGTCTGTGTCTGATCCGGGACACCGACCGACGCTGTGCAGACGAGCTGATGAAAGCCGTCGGGCAGGTCGATCTGCTGATTCCCAGAGGCGGAGCCTCTTTGATCCGCCACTGCGTCGAGAATGCACGGGTTCCCACCATCCAGACGGGAACCGGCATCTGCCACATCTATGTGGATCGGTCCGCCGACCCCGATCAGGCGCTTATAATCATCGAAAATGCCAAGGCATCCCGACCCTCGGTCTGCAATGCCGCAGAGGTCTGCCTGGTTCACCGTGACATTGCAAAAACCTTCCTTCCCCTTCTGAAGGAGCGTTTGCAGGAGGATCGGATTCGTCGGGGGCTGATTCCCGTGGAGCTTCGCACCGATCCTGCCGCCTGCTCCCTGATCGGCGGCGTTCCCGCAGGAGACACCGACTTCGATCGGGAATTTCTCGACTACATTCTCGCCGTAAAAGTGGTGGACAGCCTTGAGGAAGCGATTTCTCACATTGCCGCCCATTCCACCGGTCACAGCGAGGCGATTCTGACCCGGGATCCCGCCGCCGCAGATGCTTTCACAAATGCGGTGGACTCCGCCGCCGTCTATGTCAATGCTTCCACCCGATTCACCGACGGGGGACAGTTCGGGCTGGGATGCGAAATGGGCATCTCCACACAGAAACTCCACGCCAGAGGTCCCATGGGGCTGTGTGAGCTGACCTCCTACAAATACATCATCCGGGGCAACGGACAGATCCGGAATTGACCGATCGGCTTACCCGGAACAGATGCCGTTTCTGCCCCTATTAAGTTCAAAACAGCCACCGCTGCCGCAAACGGCCATTTGCGACAGCCATGCCGCACAATAATCAGAAAGGGATGAGTCCTAATATGAACAAGTATCCGCCAAGCGGCGATGTCTGCACCAGGATTCCACTGGACGGCAGAACCTTCCTTTGGATTGCCATAAACTCCCCCTACCTTCGGGAGGGGGATGATCCGCGGGATTTTGCCGCTCTCTACACAGCAGGCAGGCTCATGCCCGACGACATTCTCATCCTTCGCTCCGAATCCCTCGCCATCTGCCAGGGGCGTTTTTATCCCAAAAACAGTCCCGATTTCGGCAAATTCACCGTTCTCATGAGCAAACTTGCCAAACGCTCTCCCTCCGGTGCGCCCTTCGGTGATCCCCGTCTGATGGAAGTTGCCATGCGGGAATGCGGTGCCATGCGGGTCACTTTTGCCTGTCTTGCCTGCCTGCCGGAGCGGCTCTTCCACGGACGGGACTGGTTCTGCCGCATCTCGGGAGAGGAAAGCCGTGCGATCTTCCAACTGTCCGATTTTGAAAAATCCGCTCACCGCAGATGCGTGATCCTGAAGCCCGACAACCCCGAAAGCATCGCCGTTGCCATCTCTGAAGAACTGGGCTGCCGCACCATGGTGGCCGATCTCCGTCCCGAAAGCGGGGTCGCCCGGATTCTGGCATCCTCCGAATCCGCCCTGTCGAAAGAAGAGTTGGAGCAGATTCTCACCGGCGCACCCATGCAGGTAAACGGCAGGCGGGTTCCTCTCGGCATCATCCGTGCCGAAAAAACCTCCGATCTCTGAGGCGACTACGAAAGGCAGAAAAACATGAAGGATTCCATATCCGTACCCCATTTTCACCCCGATCCTGCGCTCTGCTGTGCCTTCACGGGACACCGTATGGTTTCCCGTGAGAATCAGAAGCGGTGCGCAGATCTTCTGAACCGTCTGATTCCGAGGTTGGCAGGTCAAGGGATCACGACCTTCTATACAGGCGGCGCTCTGGGATTTGATACCGTCGCCGCCGAGCGACTTATCGAACTCAGGGACAGACACGGACTGCCCATCCGTCTGATTCTGGCGCTACCCTGTCGGGATCAGTGCGCAAAGTGGAGCTTTTCCGACATCCGACGGTTCCGACAGATTGAATCCCTTGCCGACGATGCCGTTGTTCTGTCGGAGAACTATTATGACGGCTGTATGCAGGTACGCAACCGATATATGGTGGATCGGGCGAATACCCTGATCGCTTTTTTTCAGCCTGAAATGGCGGGCGGAACCGCCTATACCGTGAAATATGCTCAAAGATTAGGGCGAAGAATCATCAATCTTTACGGTTACTGCACCCAAAACGGAGGAAACACGCCATGCTGACCGATTTTGAAAGACGGATCATCCTTGAACATACCAAAGACGAAGCAGAGCGGGAACGGCTTGCCGGGCTGGTCGATTCGGGTACGCCCCTTGCCTATCTGATCGGCGAATGGTATTTCCGGCGGTACACCTTCAAAATCACGCCCGACTGTCTGATTCCCCGCCCCGACACCGAATGCACGGTAGAAGCGGCGCTTGCCAATCTGCCCCCGAGGGCAAAGTTTGCCGATCTCTGTACGGGATCGGGCTGTATGGGTATTTCCATCCTCGGGGAGCGCACGGACACCCAAGGGGTCGCTGTGGACATCTCAAAAGGGGCGCTGGCAGTCGCCGCCGAAAATGCGGAGCGCATCGGCGTTTCCGATCGGATGGATTTTATCTGCGCCGATCTGCTGACCGAGGATCCCCTGTCGGGGGAATTCGATCTGATCCTGTCCAATCCCCCCTATATTCCCTCCGCCGATCTGGCAAAGTACCCCGATCTTGCCGCCGAGCCTGCCATCGCACTGGACGGAGGGCTTGACGGGCTGATCTTTTACCGTCGGTTTCTGGACGGCTTTCTCGGTCATCTGAAAAAGGAGGGAGCTTTCGTCTTCGAAATCGGCTACGATCAGGGAGATGCTCTGCGTAATCTTGCCGCCGACCGGAGGCTTTCCTGCGAGATTTTGCGGGACTACGGAGGAAACGATCGGGTGGCAGTCGTCAGGCGACTTTCCATTGATGAATCCCACCGAGCCTGAAATCCGGCGTTTTCCCGCCGGATCATGCACACACAGCATTTGTACGGTTTTGACATTTTTATGCAGAAAGGAGTATCATGGCAGAAGTCCGATTTCAAAAATCCGGGGGCAGATTCTATTTTGTCTTTCTCTTTGCCGTTTGTATGTTCGGCATGGCGGAATTCATCTTTTTCCTTGCGGAAGTAAAAAAACTGTCAGACCTTCTTTTTATTTTAGTTTTTATGCTCCTGTTCATCGGCGGCATGATTTTTTCGATTTGCGAACTGTTGATCAATTACAAGGCCTATCTGAGAATACAGGGAGATCGGCTTACGTGTCGGTTCGGCTTTTTCAAAAAACTGTCCTGCCGTATATGTGAGGTTAAAAGCGCCGCCTGCAAAAGAGACACGCTGTACCTCCTCCTGATAAACGGAAAGCAATACACCGTTTCGGGCATTCTGAATGACGATTCCCGATCCTTCTGCTTTTTTCTGCGCAGATGGATTCCGACTTCCAATGAAAGTCCGGATACGATCCAATCGGAGGTCCGTCGGCTGGAATCCCTTTACAAAAAGCGGTTGTTAATGATAATTCCCATATTTCTTTCTGCATTTGTAATGATTTTTCTGACCGCCATACTGACCGGATGGCGGGACGCCGCCGAATTCACGGCGACAGACCGGATCGTCTTTTCTGCTTTTTCTGTCCTGTTTGCGGCATGGACTGTCTTCTTATTCCCGTATACCCGGCAGGTCAGCAAACGTCTGGTCGAGTTGGAACTTCGCAAATACGACCTTCGCTGGGCAAAGGCGTTCGATTTTCCTACCGATCCTCAGATCATCGCCATTTATGTCTCTGAGGAACTGAACCGTGCTGTGATCCGTCGCATTCCCGGCGCTGATGAGGGCTACTTAACCTACGAGCGTTTTACCAACGGAGAAGTTGAAACTGTAGTCTCTCCCATCGTCCCCGACTACCATGAACTCATGGAGAATGCGACCTCCTCTCTCTGGCACGAAATCGTGAGAACGGTCCCATAACAAAAAATTTACAATTCACCCGACGAAAAAACGATGCAAATATGCTATAATAAGCTGTTGAAAAATGACTTTTTCCGTCCGTCCATCAAGGCGGCAGGAAGAATCAGAGAAAGGTTGGGCAAAAAATGTCAGACTATACTTACGGATTTATCGGAACCGGGAACATGGGTTCCGCTCTGGCCGGTGCGGTGGCGAAATCGGGCAACGGATCCATTCTGCTCTCCAACCGAACCCCGGAAAAGGCACGCCGCCTTGCAGAAATCATCGGCGCCGGATGCGGGGACAATCTGACGGTTGCCGGATCCTGTACCTATCTTTTCCTCGGAGTCAAGCCTCAGATGATGGCGGATCTCCTTGCGGAAATCGCCCCTGTTCTTCGTGAGCGAAGCCAATCCGGGGATCGCTTTGTCCTGGTCAGCATGGCGGCGGGACTGACAATGGCAGGTCTTGAAGCGATGGCCGGAATTCCCTGCCCCATCATCCGTCTGATGCCCAATACACCCGTTTCGGTGGGCGCCGGAGTAACCCTGTACACCCACAACGATCGGGTGACAAGAGAAGAACTGGACAGCCTTCTTGCCGCTCTCGCTCCCTCGGGAGATCTGATTTTGCTTCCCGAGTCCCAATTTGACGCAGGCTCCGCCCTGTCGGGATGCGGTCCCGCCTTTGCCGATCTTTTTCTGGAAGCCCTTGCCGACGGCGGTGTCCGTGCGGGACTGCCCCGATCGGTCGCACAATCTCTTGCCGCTCAGATGCTTCTGGGTTCGGCAAAACTGGCACAGGTCAGCGGAAGGCATCCGGGAGAGTTGAAGGACGCCGTCTGTTCTCCCGGCGGCAGTACCATTGAAGGTGTGGCGGTGCTGGAGGACGGTGCCTTCCGGGGAACGGTCAGCGATGCCGTCGTGGCTTCCTACAAGCGTACGAAAGAGCTTGGCAAGCCCGGGAAATAGTCGTTTTCCCCTTTCCGAACGCCGATAGAGGCAAAAGACTTCATTTTTAGGATGATACGATGATCATATTGGGTATCGACCCCGGAATTGCCATTGTGGGCTACGGGGTTATCGAATATAAAAATTCCCGATTCCGCACCCTTGCCTTCGGAGCCATTCAGACCCCTGCCCACACCCCTGTGGAGACCCGTCTGAATCAGATTTACGAGGAGCTGTCCGATCTGATTGCTCTGTACAAGCCCGATGCTATGGCGGTGGAGGAGTTGTTCTTCAATACCAATGCCACAACGGGCATCATGGTCGCCGAGGCCAGAGGAGTGATTCTGCTCTGCGCCGCCCGGGCGGGAGTCGAAATCCACGAATATACGCCTTTGCAGGTCAAGCAGGCGGTGGTAGGCTACGGAAAGGCCACAAAAGCACAGGTCATGCTGATGGTCAAGACCTTTCTTGCCCTGAAGGATGCCCCAAAGCTGGATGACACCTGCGATGCGCTGGCAATTGCAATCTGCCACGCTCACACGGGAGGAAGCAGATTAAAGGAATTCTACAATGTAAAATGACCCCTTCCCTCATTATGGGAACCGTACTTCTGCCCCGTGTGAGCGTGCTCATTACGGGTGGCAGCAGATTAAAGGAATTCTACAATGTAAAATGACCCTTCCCTCATTATGGGAACCGTACTTCTGCCCCGAATCTCTCACTCGCATACCGATGCAATCATCCGACGGGGATTTTCCCCAAAATACCATATTCCGGAGGTCTTATGTACTACTACATTTCCGGCACCCTTGCCCTTGCCACCCTGTCCACCGCTGTCATCGACGCCGGCGGGGTAGGATACCGACTGACCGTTTCTTCCCATACATTAGGGAAGCTCTCGGGCAAGGAAGGCTCTGCCGTCAAGCTATACACCTATTTTTCGGTCCGCGAGGACGCCATGGAGCTGTTCGGCTTTGCCACAGAGGAAGAGAAAAGGGCGTTCGAAATGCTGATTTCGGTCTCCGGCGTGGGTCCCAAAGCGGCACTTGCCATTCTGTCGGTGCTGACCCCCGAGCGTCTGGCCTCTGCCGTGGTATCCGGGGATGCCAAATCCATCGCCCGTGCCAACGGCGTAGGCGCCAAAACCGCCGCCCGTGTGGTACTGGAGCTGAAGGACAAGATCGCAAAAGTCATAAAACCCGAGGACGGCTCCGTCCTGCCCGATCCCGACGATGCTCCCACAGGAACTTCCGCCCTTGCCGATGCGCAGGCGGCTCTGATGGTGCTGGGATATTCCCGAAGCGAGGCGATCTACGCCCTGCGGGATGCCGATCCCGCTCTGGACGCCGAGTCGCTGATCCGGGAAGGGCTGAAAAAACTGATGAAGAATTGACGAACCCTCTTCCGATTCGCAGAAAGGACGACCCATGGACGAATTTGAACTGGACAACCGCATGATGAACACCTCCTTCAACCCAAGCGATTCCGACACCGAACTGACCCTGCGCCCCAAGACGCTGGATGAGTACATCGGACAGACCAAGGCGAAGGAGAATCTGAAAATCTATATTGAGGCCGCCCGCATGAGAGGGGACATGCTGGATCATGTCCTGCTCTACGGCCCTCCCGGACTGGGCAAGACCACCCTGTCCGCCATCATCGCCAACGAGATGAATGTGAACATCCGCATCACCTCGGGTCCCGCCATCGAGAAGGCGGGCGATCTGGTGGCTCTGCTGACCAACCTTCAGGAAAACGACATCCTCTTCATCGACGAGATTCACCGTCTGCCCCGCATGGTGGAAGAGGTACTCTATCCCGCCATGGAGGATTTTGAAATCGACATTATCATCGGAAAAGGTCCTGCCGCCAGGTCTTTCCGAATGAAACTGCCTCATTTTACCCTGATCGGTGCCACCACCCGGGCAGGTCAGCTGTCCACCCCTCTGCGGGACCGTTTCGGGGTTCTGCTGAAGCTGGAGCTGTACTCCGCCGAGGATCTGACCAAAATCGTCACCCGAAGTGCCAGAATTCTGGAATTTGCCATCACCCCCGACGGGGCGGCACAGATTGCCCGATGCTCCAGAGGTACGCCCCGTATTGCCAATCGGCTTCTTAAGCGGGTACGGGACTTTGCCCAGGTCAAGGGAACCGGCATCATCGACGAGGCGATCGCCCGTTATGCGCTGGAGGCGCTGGAGATCGACGAGTTGGGACTGGACAACATCGACAGACGGATGCTGTCCACCATTATCCGAATGTATGACGGCGGTCCCGTGGGACTTGAAACCCTTGCCGCCACCATCGGCGAGGAGGCGGTCACCATTGAAGATGTCTACGAACCCTATCTGATGCAGATCGGATTTCTCTCCCGCACCCCCAGAGGCAGATGCGCCACCCGCCTTGCCTACGAGCATCTGGGACTGGAATACCGTCCTGCGGACAAGCCCGCCGACAGTCTGCAAACCGATCTGTTTGAGGAAAACGGCGAAGACGCTGAATAATAAAGAAGAATGCAGGGCGGCAAAGGACTCCCGTGCCGCCCTGTGAAAGGATACACCATGTATTTAGCCGACCAATGGAAAGAATATGAACTGATCGACACCGACGACGGCAGGCGGCTGGAGCGGTGGAAGGATTATCTGCTGATCCGTCCCGACCCCCAGGTGATCTGGAAGGGCGCGGCCCTGTCCCCGCTCTGGAAAAAGGCAGACGCCTCCTATCTGCGCTCCCACAAGGGCGGCGGTCAGTGGGACCTTGAATCCAGACTGCCCGAGCAGTGGACCCTCTCTTACGAGTCGCTGGGGCTGACCTTTAAAATCAAGCCCATGGGCTTCAAGCATACAGGGCTTTTCCCCGAGCAGGCGGTCAACTGGGAATGGTTCACCAAGCTGATCCGAAACGCCGGCCGCCCCATCCGGGTTCTGAACCTGTTTGCCTACACCGGCGGTGCCACCGTTGCCGCCGCCAAGGCGGGGGCATCGGTGACCCATGTGGACGCCGCCAAGGGTATGGTGGCTCAGGCAAGGGAAAATGCCGCTCTGTCGGGACTTGCCGATGCGCCCATCCGCTGGATTGTGGATGACTGCCGCAAGTTTGTGGAGCGGGAGATCCGTCGGGGCAATCGGTACGATGCCATCATTCTGGACCCGCCCTCCTACGGAAGGGGTCCCACCGGGGAAATCTGGAAGCTGGAGGAGTCGATTCACCCCTTTCTGGAGCTTTGCGTCGGAGTTCTGTCCGACGATCCCCTGTTTGTCCTGCTGAACACCTATACTACCGGGCTGTCTCCCTCCGCCATGGGCTATCTCTTAGGTCTGACCCTGAAAAAATACGGCGGAAAAGTGGAATGCGACGAGGTGGGACTGCCCGTCACCGCCACCTCTCTGACCCTTCCCTGCGGTGCCGCCGCCAGATGGAGCAAGGAATAGGCGGATTGCCCGTCAGGCATTCGAGAAAACGGAAGGTGATTTTATGAAAAAACGGCGATCGAACCCTTCGTCAAAACCTCTGTATCCAACGCCCCGGAAAGGTCTCTATCCTTTTTCGGCGGTCGTATGGATTTTGAACCTGATCTGGCTTCCCGTCTCTGCTTTTATCCACTCCCCGATCCCCCTGATCCTGCTTTTTGCGGCAATTCTGACAGAAGCCATCGGATCGTCTGCCTTTTCGGACGATCGGGGGGCCCTCCATGCGCCGTCCCCCAAAAAAGTCCTTGACCGCATGGTGGGACTATCGGCTACCGTCGCCGCTTTGTGCATGATCCTCACCGCTTTGATCCTTGTGATTTTCGGAGGACGGACCTTCTTTGCGGAAAACGATTCCTATTTTATCAAACCGTGGATTCATCCGGAAACCCTCCGGGAGATCTCCTACCCTACCTATCTCGTCCTGTCGGCAGCGAGACCCCTCTGTTTTGTCTCTGTCCTGCTGATTTTCAGCTCCCTGCTCCTGATCCGAATTCGGCGTCTGACCCTGTTCTTCCGAAGCAATCGGTCGCTTGACCAATCGGTTGTTTGACCAATCGGTTGTTTGATCGGTGAGAATGCCCCGTTTTTTATCCCATTTCCTGAAAGGAACCCTTCTGTCTATGCCCTATATTGAAATCAAAGACCTGTACTTTCACTATACCGACGAAAACGAACTGCCCATTCCCGTTCTGGAGGGGATCAATCTCTCCATCGAGAAGGGTTCCTTCGTGGCGATTCTCGGTCGAAACGGGTCGGGAAAGTCCACCCTTGCCAAGCTGTTGAACCTGATTCTGGAGCCCTCCTCCGGCAGTATCACCATCGGCGGCAGACCCATCACCTCTGACATGACCGACGAGGAAATCCTCGCCGTCCGCAAGTCGGTAGGCATGGTCTTCCAGAACCCCGACAATCAGCTGGTCGCCACCGTAGTGGAAGAGGATGTGGCCTTCGGTCCCGAAAATCTGGGACTGCCCTCCGACGAGATCCGCCGTCGGGTTGACGATGCCCTTGCCGCCGTCGGCATGACCGAATACGCCCGTCACGCCCCACACAAGCTCTCGGGAGGGCAGAAACAGCGGGTCGCCATCGCAGGCATCCTTGCCATGATGCCCGAGTGCATCCTCTTCGATGAATCTACCGCCATGCTGGACCCTATGGGGCGGGCTGAGGTCATGAAGACCATCGAAATGCTCAACCGTGAAAAGGGAATCACCGTCCTCACCATCACCCACAACATGGAGGAAGCAGTGCTCGCAGATCGGGTTCTGGTACTGGATCAGGGGAAAATCGTCCTGGACGGAACACCCAAAGAGATTTTCTCCCGGGTAGAAGCCCTTCATGCGCTGGGACTTGCCGTTCCACAGGTCACCGAGCTGTTTTACTCCCTGCGAAAATCGGGAGTCCGACTGCCCGACGGCATTCTCGATGAAGAGGGCGCCGCAGAGATCATCTGCAAAATTCTGAAGGATCCCAAAGGAAAAGTGAATTCAAATGGCAACTGCAATTGAGATACAGAATGTTTCCTATGTCTACGGCGATCACACCGCCTTTTGCAAGGTGGCGGTGGACAATGTCTCCTTCTCCATTGAGGAGGGGCTGATTACCGGCATGATCGGACACACAGGCTCCGGCAAGTCCACCCTGGTTCAGATGTTCAACGGACTGCTGATCCCCACCTCGGGCAGGGTGCTTCTCTTCGGAGAGGAGCTCGGCACCGACAAAAAAAAGTTGAAGGATGCCCGCAACACGGTGGGACTGGTGTTCCAATACCCCGAATACCAGCTTTTTGAGGAAACGGTTGCAAAAGACATCGCTTTCGGACCGAAAAATCAGGGACTTTCCGAGGATGAGATCAAAATAAGAGTCCGTGAAGCCGCCGCCTTCGTGGGGCTGGCCCCCGGAATCATGGACAAATCGCCCTTTGATCTGTCGGGAGGTCAGAAGCGCAGAGTCGCCATTGCGGGAATCATCGCCATGCGCCCCCGGGTACTGGTGCTGGACGAGCCTGCCTCGGGTCTGGACCCCATCGGACGGGAGGAAATCTTCGGCGGACTGCTCCGATACAAAAAGGAAACCGGCGGAACGGTGGTCATCGTCAGTCATTCCATGGAAGATATGGCAAGATACGCCGACCGTGTGATTGTTCTGAATCAGGGAAAATGCGTCCTGTCGGACACCAAAGAGGAAATCTTCCGCCACGGGAAGGAGCTTTCCTCCATGGGTCTGGATGTCCCCCAGATCACCCGGTTTATTTCCCGTCTGCGGGAGAAGGGCTACGGTCTGCCCGACAATATTTACACGGTTGAGGATGCGGCAAAGGTTCTGCTCCCCCTGCTGAAAGGAGCGAACGGACCATGCTAAAGGACATCACGCTGGGGCAGTTTTTCCCCGGGAATTCCATTCTGCACCGTCTGGATCCCCGGATGAAGCTGATTCTGACCCTTTTCTATATCGTCATCATCTTCCTTGCCAAGGATCTGATCGCTGTTTTACTGCTGACCGCTCTGGCATTTTTACTGGTTCCCATCGGGAAGATTCCCATGACGACCATCATCAAATCGCTGAAGCCTTTGCGCTTTATTCTGATTTTCACCTCCTTTTTCAACATTTTCTGGCATACGGGCGACATTGTACTGGTGGACTGGAAGTTCATCCACATCTATCTGGAAGGCGTTATTTTTGCCGTCGTCATCGCCGTGCGGGTGGTTGCCCTGTTGGTAGGTACCACCATGCTGCTGACCTACACCACCTCTCCCATCGCCCTGACCGACGCCATCGAACAGCTTCTCTCTCCCCTGAGAAAGATTCACATTCCCGTTCACGAATTTGCCATGATGATGACCATTGCCCTGCGCTTTATCCCCACGCTGGTGGAGGAAACCGACAAGATCATGTCGGCTCAGAAGGCAAGAGGTGCGGATTTTGAAACCGGTTCCCTGCTTTCCCGGGCACAGGCGTTGATTCCCATCTTCATTCCCCTGTTCGTCTCCTCCGTCCGGCGTGCCGAGGAGCTGGCGACCGCCATGGAATGCCGATGCTATCACGGCGGGGACGGACGCACCCGTATGAACATTCTCCACTATCACGGAAGGGATTTTGTCGCCCTTCTTCTGATGGCGCTTCTGTGTGCGGGAATTGTCGCCATGTGGTGGCTCCCCCTGCCCGCAATTCTTCTGATTTAAAAGAACCGAAAATCTATCGGAAAGGATCCTTATCCGAATATGAACGAATATTACCCGATTTCCGTAAAATACAAGGGAGAGACCGCTTATGCCGTCTGGTTCACCGGGCAGTCCGAGGGGCTTGTCTGCGAGGGCGGCAAACTGCTGACCTTCTCCGATCTGACCTCCCTTGTTACCTATGCAAAAGACAGCGGTTTTTCCCTCTCTGCCACACTCCACAAGACATACGATCTGGACGCCCTTGCCGATTTTATTTCCGACGAGGATCGGTACGCCGATTCTGCGGCGCTGGACTGCTGGTCGCTTTTTGCCGATCTGTCGGCAAGCCTCGGAAAGCCCTTTGCCGGCGGCGGAAACTCCTTTATCCTGAACGACATTTACGAAAAGCTGTGCATGGCAGGCATCGACTTTGAAGGCATTGCCGACGAGGACGACGAAACCGACGACCGCTTCGATCTGACCCCCGAGGAGGAATCCATGACCAAGGCGGTGCTGAAAACCGGCATCGAGCTGTACGACCGATACCGCTCAGAGGTCTCCCGATGAAACTCCTCCTTCGGATTGCCTATGTGGGGACCCGTTTCCACGGCTTTCAGGTTCAGCCCGGACTTCGCACCGTTCAGGGAACCCTGCAAAAGGCGCTGGAGGACTTCTTCGGGGAAAAACTGATGCTGACCGGAGCCTCCCGCACCGATGCCGGGGTTCACGCAAAGGATTTTGCCCTGACAGTAGAGGGGAATCTGTTTCCCTCCATGCCCCCCGAAAAGCTCCCTCTGGCACTCGCTCCCTATCTGCCCCCCGATCTGTCCGTTCTCTCGGCAACAAGAGTTCCGGAGGATTTTCACCCCAGATACGGGGTAGACTACAAGGAGTATCAGTACCTGATCCTGAATGCCCCCGTAAGGGACCCCTTTTATGCCGACCGCGCCTGGTTTGACCCGATTCCCCTGGATCTTGACCGAATGAATCTCGCCGCAAAAATGCTGGTGGGACGGCACGATTTTTCCGCCTTCATGGCGCAGGGATCGTCGGTGTCCACCACCGTCCGCACCGTCCGCTATTTCTACGCAGAGCGCGAGGGGAATCTCGTGCGGATCGTGGTGGCGGCTGACGGATTTCTCTACAACATGGTTCGGATTCTGGCGGGAACGCTGGTTGCCGTATCGGACGGGAAGCTGGATCCCGCCGATCTGCCTGCCATTCTTGAATCGGGAGATCGGCGCAGAGCGGGCGCTACCCTTCCCCCCGAAGGGCTGTACCTTTGCAAGGTGGTCTATCCGCCCGAAATGAACGGAAAGGAATTGCCGTGAAAAAGAAAACTGCAAAAAAAACACCGTCTGCCGGGAATTCATCCGATCGGGCGCTGTCGGTGGGCGGCGGATCGCCCAAAGCCCTGACCAAACAGGAAAAGAGAAAGGCAGACCGGAAAAAGAAACGCTACACCTTCCAGAAGCTGACCCAGAATGAGGTGGAAAACCTCTTCACTCTGCCCACCGACGACGAAGAATTCGCCGAAGAAACAAAGGTGGTCACCAACCGATACTATCTGACCCTGTCGGGACGGCTTCGGATTGCCGCCTGGGCAACGGTTCTGGCGCTTGCCGCCTTTCTCATCGGAATGTTCTACTCCTATCGGGAGGAGATCACCGTGGAAAACTTCCGTTTTCTCATGCGGAATGTGAATTTCCGTCTGGAATCCTCCATTCCGAACGAAGAAAACGGGGGCGGTCTTCTCTATGATCGGGACACCGATCGGGTATTCGCCCTTTATCGGGACTATGTCGCCACGGTAGGCAACGGCAGACTGACCATCAGCGACCAATACGGCAACGAATCCTATTACGAAAAGCTGTCCTACGCCTCCCCGGTTCTCTGCCCGTCCAGGGAGAATCTGCTCTGCTTTGATAGGGGCGGCACAAGCTACTCCCTTTACACCTATTTCAACAATGTGGGCGAGGGAAACTGCGACTATCCCATTACCGATGCGGCAATCTCGGACAGCGGCATTTATGCCCTGGCTACCAGGGAGGCCCACTACTACGGTACCATTCTGGTCTACAACAAGGACTCCAAACTGATCCAGAAAATCCGCAAGGACAAATATATCGTCAGCGTTGATCTGAGTACCGACGGAAAAACGGTGCTGGTGACCTCCTTCTACTCCTCCGATCAGGGTCAGCCCGTAACCGAAATCGCATCCCATCCCACCTCCAGCACCGAGGCGGACTATATTCTGACTCTTGAGGGGGTTCTTCCCTATCAGGCAAGATGCCTGTCGGACGGTTCCTGCGCTCTGGTCTGCTCGGACGGCGTGAAATTTATCAGTTCCGACGGGAAAGTTTACAATGCGTCTACTTTTGCCGGACAAAATGTGATAAAATATGAAATAGGATCGGATTCCGTCTCCTTTGTCAGCTCCTCCCCCAGCGACGCCTCCGCCCTTTGTCTTACCGTCCTGTTCCCGGACGGAACGAACATGACGGCAAAAACGGCGGGCGAGCCGGTACTGTTGAGCGCATCGGAGTACTGCACCTATCTTTACGACGGAGAGTCGCTTTGCACCCTCAGCCACGCCGACGGAACATGGACCAAGCAGGCCACCGAGCCTCCACAGGCCATTCTCTGCGACGGCGAGAAGGTATATCTCTGTCTGTACACCCGTATGATCTGTATGACAAGCGAAAACAGGGATTCCGAATAAATGAAAAGCGAGAAAGATAAAATATGATACAAGATGCCGCCAAAACGGCAAGGAGGTTATTATGATTGTTTTTGATATTCTGGTACTCGTCATCATCGCACTTTCTGTCATCGGATACGCCAAAAAGGGACTGGTTCTGGTTCTTCTGACCTTTGGCAGTTATATCGTCTCCGCCATTCTGGCATCCGTCTTCGGATCTGCCATCGGTTCGCTGATAAAGCCCTCCCTGGAATCGGCGCTGGAAGGCATCAGTTATCTGGATAAACTGCTGTCTGCTTCTGCCATTGCAAACGGCATCGGGTTTATTCTGGTCTTCATTGCCGCAATGATCGCAACCGGCTTCGTCGCCAGATTTCTGTCCAAGAAGATCGACATTCCCGTGGTCGCTCAGATCAATCATCTGCTGGGCGGCGTCTGCGGACTGCTTCTGGGCGTTCTCTTTGTACAGGTGCTGGTGCTGATCGTCTTCATGCCGATTCAGCTGATCGCCGTCTACAAGGAGTCTGCCGCCGATCTTATGGAAAAGAGTACCGTGGCAAGATGGTTCTTCGATCACAATCTGATCCGCCTGCTGCTCCACCTGGAGTAAAATCCTTCTGTCCGAAGGACAGACATACAAGAAAGAATGGAACTGATTTATGGAATTATGTGCGAGATGCAAAAAAAGAGTCGCCGTTATCTTCATCACCCGTATTGAAGCCGGCAACACCGTCAACGAGGGCATCTGTATCAAATGCGCCAAGGAGCTTGGAATCAAGCCCATCAACGATATGCTTCAGAACATCGGACTGTCCGACAGCGATCTGGACAAAATTGACATGGAAATGGAAGGAATCCTGTCGGGCGGAGAGAACAGCGACGCTTCGCAGGACGATCCGGACGGAGATCAGGAGGAATCCGCAGACGCAGAGGGCGCAAACCTTCCCGATACTGCGGAAAAATCCGACTCTGCCCCCATGGGAAGAACGCCTCCGCTGGATTTCGGCAAGCTCATGAGAAATTTCGGGCTTTCCGATATGATGGGCGGTGCCTCCGCCGATCCCCGCTTTTCCGACGGCGGGCAAAATCCGGGCGGCCGTTCACGGGGTAAAAAAACCAACAAGGATCGGAAATTTCTCGATCTCTACTGCACCGATCTGACCCGAAGTGCCAGAGAGGGCAAGCTGGACACCATTGTGGGGCGTCAGCGGGAGCTGTCCCGTATGATGCAGATCCTCTGCCGCCGTCAGAAGAACAATCCCTGTCTGATCGGCGAACCGGGCGTGGGCAAAACCGCCATTGCTGAGGCTTTGGCTCAGAAAATTGCCGTCGGGGAGGTTCCCCAACGGCTTCAGAACAAGGAAATCCATCTGGTGGACATGACCGCACTGGTGGCAGGAACCCAGTTCCGGGGACAGTTTGAGTCGAGAATCAAGGGACTGATCGAAGAGGCCAAGAACCTCGGCAACATCATTCTGGTCATCGACGAGGTTCACTCCATTGTGGGAGCCGGCGACAGTGAGGGCAGTATGAATGCCGCCAACATTCTGAAGCCCGCCCTGTCCCGTGGCGAGATTCAGCTTATCGGTGCCACCACCCTTGCCGAATACCGCAAATACATCGAAAAGGACTCGGCACTGGAACGGCGGTTCCAGCCCATCATCATCGAAGAGCCGTCGGTTGCCGATACCGTCGCCATCTTAAAGGGAATCAAGGGCTACTACGAGAATTTCCACGGGCTGAAAATCCCCGATCAGACGGTGGAGCGTGCGGTGGTTCTCTCCGAGCGATACATCACCGACCGATTCCTGCCCGACAAGGCCATTGACCTCATCGACGAGGCGGCCTCCCATCTGGCGTTGATCTCCCCCGAGATCAACCGTGCCGAAAAGGCAGCCGAGGCGCTGAAAAACGCCACCGCCGCCCGGGAAAAGGCGGAGGCGGAAGAAATCAAGGACGAGGATCTGGACACCAAATACCGCCGGATTGCCGAATGCAAGGCGGCGGAGGCGAGAGCCAGAGAGGAATTCAATATTGCCTCTTCCGAAAGGGACCGTGTGGAACTGACCACCTCCGAGCTTGCCGATGTCATCGAAATCTGGACGGGAATCCCCGCCTCCAACATCACAGAGAGCGAATTCCGCCGCATAGACACCCTTGCCGACCGTCTCAAGGAGCGGATTATCGGTCAGGATACGGCGGTGGATGCGGTTGCCCGAGCCATCAAGAGAAACCGTGCAGGGGTATCCGCCAAGCGGCGTCCCGTTTCCTTTATCTTCGCCGGTCCCACCGGCGTGGGCAAGACCGAGCTGGTCAAGACGCTGGCAAACGATCTCTTCGATTCCCCCGAAACTCTGATCCGGCTGGATATGTCCGAATTCATGGAAAAATTCAGCGTATCCCGAATCATCGGCGCCCCCCCCGGATATGTGGGCTACGAGGATGCGGGACAGCTGACCGAAAAGATCCGCAGAAAGCCCTACTCGGTGGTTCTGTTTGACGAAATCGAGAAGGCTCATCCCGATGTCATGAACATCCTTCTTCAGATTCTGGACGACGGTCAGATCACCGATGCCTCGGGACGAAAGGTGAACTTTGAGAACACCATTATCGTCATGACCACCAATGCGGGAGCCGTTGGCGTGGATGCTACGCCCGGATTCACCGCCGTACAAGGGGTTGCTGAAGAGGGGCGCACCATGAAGGCGCTGGAAGGCTTCCTCCGCCCCGAATTCATCAATCGGGTGGATGAGATCATCACCTTCCGCTCCCTTTCCGAGGAAGACTTTGTGGAGATCGCCAAGATTCAGCTTTCCGATCTGGCAAAAGCCCTGTCCGAAAAGTCCATTACCCTGCATTATACCGACTCCGCCGCCGCCCTTCTTGCCAAGAAGGCCTATTCCCGCAAGTTCGGCGCCCGAAATCTGCGGCGCACCATCGAGCGGGAAATCGAAGATGTCCTTGCCAATCGCCTCATCGGCGACTACAACGCATCCATCCGGGATGCCTATATCGACGCAGACAGCGAAAATCTGGTCATCAGTTGTCTGTAAGCAAATCAACCCGACTGAGAAAGGGGGCGGTCTGAACCATGACCAAACGGTGGTACGATCTGGATGCCGCAGAGACAGCAAGGCAGACCGATACCGATCTGAGAACGGGTCTTCGTGCCGAAGAAGCACGCAAACGGCTGGAAGCAAACGGTCTGAACACCGTCTTTCCTCTGCCCGTCACCTCCTTCTGGGAGGATATGCGCAAAACCTCGATCAGCACTCTGACCATCCTGCTGGCGCTGACCTGCGTACTGTCGGCTCTCTTCAATAAGAATATCCAGACCCTGATTCTGATTATTCTTCTGGCAGTCAACTACCTGACCCTGATTATCTCCTATGTCAAGGCCAAAAGAATTCTCTCCGGAATGGGTCACGCCGCCCTTCCCACCGCCAAGGTGGTTCGGGACGGACGGCTGACCCTTGTCCGTCAGGAACAGATCGCCGTGGGCGATCTGATCTGCCTGTCTGCCGGGGACATCATTCCCTGCGACGCCCGTCTGATCGAGGACAACAACCTGATTGTGCTGGAATCGGGCATAACGGGCGCAGACGGCCCGGTCCGCAAGGACAGCGAATACCGCAACATCCGCAACATCCCGCCTCACGAGGCTCTGAACATGGTCTATGCCTCCACCATCGTGAAAAGCGGTCACGGAAAGGCCATCGCCTGCCGATGCGGAAAGGATTGCTATGTCTGTTCGGTGGGAAAGAACAAGGCGGCGGTTTCCTACGACAAGCTCGCCGTCTTCAATAAGCTCCGCAGACTCTCCTACTTCGTCACTCTTGCCGCCATCCTTCTGACCTTCCTTCTGACTGTGGTGAATATGCTCCCCGCCCTTCGGCGCTTTGATGCGCTGACAGGACTGCTGTATGCCCTTTCCTTCGGGTGCGGTGCCATGTCCGAGTTTTATTCCATTTTCGGCTACATTATTGTATCGGTGGGAATTTTCAATTCCTTCGGTCAGTCGGGACGGCTTTGCACCGGAGTGCTGATCAAAAATGCCGAAAAACTCTCGGTTATGGAGAAGCTGACCACGCTGATTATCCCCACCGAATCGGTGGTCGCCGAGTCGGATATGCGGCTGAACTGCATTTATCTGGACGCCGACTCCGACCGCCCCTATGAGGCTACACCCCTCGGATTTGATCCCGCCTGTTCGGAAATCCTGAGACTGGCGGTGGTATCCACCGGTCTGTACGATCAGAGACTGATTTCTCTGACCGCCGCCGGCGACAATATGTACACCTGTGAAGAGGAGGCCATCCTGCGCTCCGCCAAGGAAAACGGACTGTACACCCACGAACTGGACGAGGAATATCCCCTTCGGGAGCATCTGGGAAAGAGCGAATACTGCCCCTTTGAGACGACCTTGATCCGTCAGGGTGCGGAAAACCGGGTGGTCGTTCGGGGAGCCGCCGATCAGATTCTTGCCGCCTGCACCAGTTATCGGGACATGGCGGGCAACATTCACAAGATGAACGGCATGATCCGAAGCCGCCTGTTCACCGTCGCCGCACAGATGATGCGGGAGCGGGGACCGGTGGTGGGCATCGCCACCAACTACTCCTTCTTCTCTACTCTGGTCCGCCTGTCCGACACCCTGTCGGGCATGACCTTTGAAGGGTTTCTCGGATTCAGCGAGCCGCTCCTGCCCGGTGTGACCAAAACCGTGGAAAAACTGCGGGGCGCGGGCATACGGGTGATTCTGTTCACTCCCGACAAATCGGAGCGCAACGCCGCCCTTGCAGGAATTCTGGGCATCGTCTCCGACGAAACGAGTCAGATCACCGACCGTGCGGAAATCGAGCAAACGGGAGAGGGGGTTCTCGCCACCCGTCTGGACAAGCTGACCCTCTACCAGAACATGGACGCACGGACTGCCGGCAGAGTCATTGCCCTGATGCAAAAGCAGGGAGAAAAGGTCGGCTATCTGGGTCAGAAGTTCGAAGAAATCGTCACCATGCGTCAGGCGGATGTCTGCTACACCCAGAGCATGACCCTGTCGGATCGGAGAAAATCCAAAAAGAGGGCCGCCGATGACGACGATCTGCCCATCAGTGTCAGCAAAGCGGGAGACGGCGCCCCCGGCGGATGCGACGCTCTGCGCTTCGTTTCGGACGCTATCGTATCGGTCACCGGAAAGGATTCCGGAGGAGGACTGAACGCCGTCTGCGCTTCCATCGAGCGCGCCCGAATGATTGATCGGAACATCAGCCGGCTGTTTACCTACCTGCTGACCGTCAATATCACAAGACTTTTGCTTCTGCTCTGGACCTTCTTCAGCGGAAACATCATGCTGACTCCCGTCCAGATGCTGTTCTGCGGACTGATCTTCGATCTTGCCGCCGTCATGATCATCGCCTTTGAAAAACCCGACCGGGATATTCTCTCAAAACCCGGATCCAGGCACCGGAATACCTCCTCGGCGGAAAACTTCCGAGCCATGCTTGCCGGACTGTTCTTCGGAATCTGCCTGATTCTTTCCGGATCGGTTCTGACCTCGCTGGGATTTGTCAGCTCCGCCACGGTCTGCACCTCTGTGTTCCTGTCGGTGCTGATTGCCTCACCCCTGATCCTTTTGGAAAGCGGAAAAAAGCGCAGTCTGTTTGCCGGGGATGTGTCCTTCTCCAATATGCTCTCTCTGGTGGTTCTCTCCATTCTCGCATTTGTGGGATGCGGATTGCTGTTTCCCGGCTTCGGAGGACTCTTCGGCATCTACCGCCTGCCGATTCCGGCTTATATCGGCGTTCTGATTCCCCCGATTCTGCTTCTGCTCTTTATCGAGCTGTTCAAGTCCGCCGCAAACGGCAGGGGCGGATTCCGAATTTCCGGAAACCGGCCTCCCCGCTCGTCCAAAAAGACTTCCGGAAACGCCGGATCCGACAAGGCCCCGCCCCAAAAATCCGATAATCCCTGATTTGCAAAAAAATTCACAATTTTTTTCGCAAAAAGTGTTTACAAATCATCAAGAATCCGCTATAATAAAGGTACCCAAAGGCAGTGATCGGAAGAGGTCGGATTGTCGCCTGTCCCCAGAGAGTATGCCTGCGTTCCCCGGTTCGCAGCTGAAAGGCATATGTCAGGCATTCCGAATGTGCGCCCGTGAGCCGACCCGGTGAGTCCGGATATCCGGATAAGCCCGGTCCGTATTCCCTTCGTTACAGGGCAAGAGTCAAAAGCAAAGTGGAACCGCGACCGAAATGCCGCCTTTGTATCCCCCAAATGGGGGACAAAGGCGGTTTATTTTATGAATTCAATTTTTAGGAGGATTTTTACCTATGATGCCCGAAGAAATCATTGCAAAACGCGCCCATAAGACCATCTACCGTGACGGCGACGCCACTGTAAAGGTATTTGACGAGACCTTCAACAAGTCTGATGTACTCCGTGAGGCTCTCAATCATGCCTGTGTAGAGGAAACCGGACTGCCCGTGCCCAGCATTATCGAAGTCTCCCGCATCGACGGCAAGTGGGCAATCGCTACCCGCTTCATTGAAGGGACCACTCTGTCCGCTCTGATGAAGGCTCATCCCGAAAAGATCGACGAGTATCTGAATCTGTTCGTGGATCTGCAGCTTACCATTCAGTCCAAAACCTCCCCCAAGCTCAACAAGCTCCGCGATAAAATGCTGGGAAAGATCACCCAGACCGATCTTCCCGCCGATGTAAAGTACGAGCTCCACACCAGACTGGAATCCATGCCCAATCACGAAAAGCTCTGTCACGGTGATTTCAACCCCTCCAACATCATCATTCAGGCTAACGGAAGTCCCGTCGTTATCGACTGGGCACATGCCACCGTCGGAAACGCTTCCGCCGATGCCGCCCGCACCTTCCTTCTCTTCAGTCTCCACAAGAACACCGATATTGCAGAAAAATACATGAACCTGTTCTGTGAGAAGAGCCACACCGCCCGCAAATATGTGGATCAGTGGCTTCCCATTGTTGCCGCATCCCAGATGGTCAAAGGAAATCCCGAGGAGCGGGAGTTCCTCCAGAACTGGGTAAACATCGTCGACTATCAGTAACCCATTTACCCCGCTTCACATAAACTGTTATTGATCCCGACAGGTCAAAAGCCTGTCGGGATGATAACAGCCCTTGGAAAGGTAGTATTCCATGCATAAATCCGGCATCATTCGAAAATTTGACGAAAAAACCGATCAGATTGCCAATCTGATCGCCCAAATCGAATACGATATCGAGCAGATCAAGGACCGGGATCCCGCCGCCACAAGCAATCTGGAGGTCGCCCTGCTCTATTCGGGCTTCCATGCCGTCACGGCGCACCGCCTGACTCACGCTCTCCACACTCACGGCTTCCCCATGACCGCCCGGGCCATCAGTCAGTCCGTGAAGTTTCTGACCGGAATCGAGATTCATCCCGCCGCCACCATCGGAAAGGGTCTGTTCATTGATCACGGTACCGGTGTGGTCATCGGTGAAACCGCCGAAATCGGGGACGACTGCACCATCTATCAGGGTGCCACCCTTGGCGGCACCGGAAAAATCACGGGAAAGCGCCATCCGACCCTTGGCAACAATGTGATGGTCGGAGCGGGAGCCAAAATTCTAGGTCCCTTTAAGGTTGGCGACAATGCCAAAATCGCCGCCGGAGCGGTGGTTCTGGAGGAGGTTCCCCCCAACTGTACCGCCGTGGGCATCCCCGCCAGAGTTGTCCGTATCGCCGGGAAGCGGGTTCGTCAGGATCTGGATCAGATTCACATTCCGGATCCCCTCCAAAAGGAAATCAACGATCTCAAGCGGCGGATTGAGACTCTGGAAAATCAGTCCCGGTAGATCGGTGGGCATCGCCTCCGATCGGCGGACAAGATCCTCAAGCGGATCGTTTCTCTATCGGTTTTCCCATAAAAGTATGAATATCAACGGTGCAACTCAAGGCGCCGAAGAAAGGATCTGATCATCATGCAGATATACAACGATTTAACCAGACAAAAAGAAGAATTTGTTACGCTGACCCCCGGCGAGGTCAAGATGTACGCCTGCGGCCCCACGGTGTACAACTATTTTCACATCGGAAACGCCAGATGTTTCGTGCTGTTCGATCAGTTCCGGCGTTACCTGGAATATCGGGGCTACAAGGTGACCTTTGTCCAGAACTTCACCGATGTGGACGACAAGCTCATCAAAAAGGCAAACGAAGAGGGGATCACCGTCTCCGAAGTTGCCGACCGTTACATCAAGGAATACTTCACCGACGCAGAAGGTCTGGGAATCAAGGCGGCTACCGTCCATCCCAGGGCCACCGAGAACATCGGTCAGATCATCGGTCTGGTGTCCAGGCTGGTCGCCAAGGGACTTGCCTATCCGGCACCCAACGGCGATGTCTATTACCGCACCAAGGCATTCCCGAACTACGGTTGCCTGTCCCATATGCCGCTGGAGGATCTGGAGTCGGGCGCACGGATTGCCGTAGGTGAGGAAAAGGAGGATCCGCTGGATTTTGCCCTCTGGAAGAGTGCAAAGCCCGGAGAACCTGCCTGGGATTCGCCCTGGGGCAAGGGCCGTCCCGGCTGGCACATCGAATGCTCCGCCATGGCCATGCGATACCTGGGCAAGACCATCGACCTGCACTGCGGCGGCGTCGATCTGACCTTCCCCCATCACGAGAATGAAATCGCCCAGTCCGAGGGCGCCAACGGCGTGCGTTTTTCCAACTACTGGATGCACAACGGCTTTATCAATGTGGACAACAAGAAGATGTCCAAATCGCTGAACAACTTCTTCACCGTCCGTGATGTTGCCGCCGTCTACGGCTATCCCGCCATCCGCTACTTCCTCCTGTCCAGCCACTACCGCAAGCCCATCAACTACAATACCGAGATCATCGAAGCCTCCAAGAATGCCGTGGAGCGGATTCAGAACTGCGCTGACAATCTGGCGTTCTATGTGAAAAACGCAGAGTCCGGAGAGCCTGCCGATCCGAAGGTGCTGTCGGTTATGGAGGGCTACAAGCAGACCTTCATCGAAAAGATGGACGACGATTTCAACACCGCAGATGCCATCTCCGCCCTGTTCGAGATCGTCCGTGAACTGAACAGCTATCTTGCCACCTCCCCCTCGAAGAATGCCGCCGCCGAGGCAGGCGCAATCTTCCTGGAGCTCGGCAATCTGCTGGGACTGATCGGCGAATCTGCCGCAGACCGGGAACTTGCCGAAAAGGTGGAGACCCTGATCGCAGAGCGCACCGCCGCCAAAAAGGCGAAAGATTACGCCCGTGCCGACGAGATCCGGAATCAGCTGACCGAAATGGGCATCGTCCTTCAGGACACTCCCCAGGGTACCAAGTGGAAAAAAGCGGAATGATCGGGGAATAAGAACCCAAACGACTGTAAAAAAGTTCAGGGCACCGTCATTTGTACAAAAGTTTTCGTCCGCCTTTTTCAAAAGGCGGTGGGGGACGAGGGCGCATAGCCCTCGTCCCTGCTCGAAAGCGGCGAAATACCCATTACGGCGTTTTCTTTCATGTTCTTAGCGAAGGAAGAAATACAAAAATCGCAGGTTGATTTCTGTGATTTTGAATTCAATGGGGTGTGGGCTTAGCCCATGCGGAGAGAATGATGAAACGCCCGAAGACACCTTTACGGATGGTCCGATGATATGTATGTAGTTCCTGAATACTCCTTTGGATTTGAGTGCGTTGACGATCTTGTCGCATGAACATACGGAACTTATCTGGCTTCCATATGATGATACAAAAGAAAAATTGCAATGGGATTCAGACAAAACGGGTTTCTATGAATTGAATTGCATATTATCCAAACAACAAGATGAATGAGCGATCAGCACCAAGCCTCCCTTGTGCAAAGGGAGGTGGCACGCGAAGCGTGACGGAAGGATTGTCATGCAGAAGAAACACAATAAAGATATCGTCCCGACTGCTAAAATGCTACGAAAGAATATGACCAAAGAAGAAAGACACCTTTGGTATGATTTTTTAGAACATATCCCATCCGCTTTTCTCTCCATATGGCAGAACAATCCCTCAGTCAGCTTCGCTGACAGCTCCCTTTACACAAG
>JBJDZJ010000179.1:0-29340 GCA_051867915.1 Eubacteriales bacterium | reverse complement strand
ACTTTTTCCACTCCTCTTGCGGTTTTGGTCTCACATCTATTGTAACACTACAATATTGTTGCAAAAAAAGTTTGGAAAATAGTAGACAAATCAAAAAAAATATGCTATAATACGATTCAAGATTTCTTGAAAAGGATATCATGCCAAATGATGAACATTCAATGCGCTCCCGGCGGACCGATCGGAGCGAACAGCTATTTTGTTTGGGATAACGACGGTACGGCGGTTCTGATTGATCCGACCGATTCCGCTGCAGCCGATCGGCTGATTTCGTCTACCGGCGCGGAACTTTCGGCAATTCTTCTGACGCACGGTCATTTCGATCATGTCTACGCACAAAATATCATTAAGAAGCGATACGGTGTTCCTTCATATCTGCATATTCTTGATGCCGATATGATTTCCGATCCCGTCATAAACAGCGCCTGTCTCATGGGCGGACAACTTGACGACTACCGTTTCGGATCGGCTGACAATCTTCTGTCGGGCGGCGAGACCCTTCGGTTCGGCAAACTGATTTTCAAGGTTCATCACACCCCCGGTCATACCGACGGATCTGTCTGCTATGAATGTCACATCGAGAATTCGGATGCACCGTCCTGCCTGTTCTCGGGCGACACGCTCTTTCGTCTGTCTGTGGGTCGGTGCGACCTGTACGGCGGCGACCCGTCCAAGATGAAATCGTCCCTTCGGTACATCTCATCACTTGACCGTGTGAATGATATCTATCCCGGTCACGGACCCAAAACCACTTTAGATTTTGAAAGAAAAATGAATCCCTATCTTCAATGAGGAGTTTATCAACTATGGATTATCAAAAGTTATCCGAACTGCTGTTTCCCGACATTCATGAAACCCCTTCCGACATCGAGGCAAGATTCCCTCAAAGAGTGCTTCCCGAGGGTGCCAGGGTCACTCGTCTTGCGCCCAGTCCCACCGGATTTATGCACTTTGGTACGCTGTTTCCGGCTATTGTCAATGAGCGTCTGGCTCATCAGTCTGACGGCGTCTTCTTCCTTCGGATTGAGGACACCGACGCCAAGCGTGAGGTTATCGGTGCGGAAGCCGATCTGATTTCGACCCTTGCCTATTACAAAATTCACTTTGATGAGGGTGTGACCGTAGACGGCGAAACCGGTGCATACGGACCCTACCATCAGAGCCACAGAGCCGAGATATATCAGACCTATGCCAAATGGTTGGTCAGCAGAGGTCTGGCGTACCCCTGTTTCACCACCAGCGAGGAATATGAACAGCTGATGCAGGTGGACAAGAAGGCTGAAATCAAATCCAAAGACTGGCACGAGGATCAGAGTGCCGACCGTCTTGCTATGCTGAAGGCTCGGGAAATCACACTGCCGGAGGTGGAAGCCGAGCTTGCCGCCGGACATCCCTTTGTCCTTCGGATTCTCTCCGACGGAGACGGCGAGAAGAAGGTTTTCTGTACCGATCTGATTAAGGGTAAGCTGGAACTTCCTGAAAATGATGAGGATTTTGTTCTGCTCAAGAGCGACGGTATCCCTACCTATCATTTTGCCCATGCCGTTGACGATCACCTCATGGGAACCACTCATGTCATTCGAGGCGAGGAATGGTTGCCCAGTCTGCCCAAACATTTGCAACTTTTCCGTTACCTGGAATTCAAGGCGCCCAAGTATATGCACATCGCCCAGCTGATGAAAATGGAGGGCAACTCCAAAAAGAAGCTGTCCAAACGGGACAACGGGGCGGCACTGTCCGACTATCGGGTCAAGGGATATGCTCCCGAAAGCGTTATCGAATATGTCATGACGCTTCTCAATTCCAACTTTGAGGAATGGCGTGCCGCAAATCCGGACAAGCCCTTCTCCGACTTCCCTTTCAGCATCAAGAAAATGTCCTCCTCCGGTGCGCTGTTTGATTTTGACAAACTCAACGATGTCAGCAAAAATGTGATTTCCCACATGAGTGCCGACACGGTCTACGACTATCTTGCCGACTGGTCCAAGGACTACGATCCCGAGTTCTGCGAGGTTCTGACTGCCGATCCTGCCTATGCCAAGCGGATTCTCTCCATTGGCAGAGGCGGAAAGAAGCCCCGGAAGGATCTTTGCACCTGGAGTGACGCCAAGCCCTATATGTCCCTTTTCTATGACCGCTATTTTGAGAATGTGGATTCCTATCCCGAGAATTTCGACAAGGCAGACATCCGTAAAGCCCTGGAGGCCTTCCGGAACCGGTACGACCCGTCGGTTGACAACAACGCCTGGTTCGACGGACTGAAGAAAATCGCCGAAGAGCTGGGATTTGCCCCCGAAGTCAAGCAATATAAGCAGAATCCCGACGCTTACAAAGGCCATGTGGGCGACATCAGCACCTTCATCCGTATTGCTCTGACAGGAAAGACCAATTCTCCCGATTTGTATGAAATCATGCAGATTATCGGATATGACCGTTCGGTTGCCCGGCTGGATCGTGCGATCGAGAGCCTTTGATGTTCAAAGGAGAAAGGAATTGCTATGAAAATGGAAGAAATCGCAAGCAATTTTATTCATGAAATCATTGATGAAGATCTGAAAAACGGGGTAAATGATACCGTTCACACCCGTTTTCCTCCCGAGCCCAACGGATACCTCCACATCGGAAGTGCCAAGGCGATGTATATCAATTACAGTACGGCAATGAAGTACGGCGGTCTGTTCAATCTCCGCTACGACGATACCAATCCCACCAAGGAAGACACCGAATATGTGGACTCCATTCTGGAGGATCTGCGCTGGCTGGGATGTGAGCCTAACGGCGGCATTTATTACGGATCCGACTATTTTGACAAAACCTACGAACTTGCCGTTCAGCTGATTAAGGATGGGAAGGCTTTTGTCTGCGATCTTTCCAAAGAGGAAATGAGTGCCTATCGCGGTACGCTGACCGAACCGGGCAAGGAATCCCCTTACAGGAACCGCAGTATCGAAGAGAATCTGGATCTGTTTGAGCGCATGAAGAACGGAGAGTTTCCCGACGGATCTAAGACCCTTCGGGCGAAGATCGACATGGCATCCCCCAACATCAATATGAGGGATCCCGCTCTTTATCGAATCGTCCGTGCTCATCATCACCGTCAGGGCGACAAGTGGTGCATCTATCCCATGTACGACTTTGCACACCCCATTCAGGATGCTCTGGAAGGTATCACCTATTCCCTTTGCTCCCTGGAGTTTGAGAATCACAGACCCCTTTACGATTGGGTCGTGGAAAACTGTTTCAAGGGTGAACGCCGTCCCAAGCAGCGGGAATTCGCCCGTCTGAATGTGACCTACACCGTCATGAGCAAGCGTTATCTGCGCCAGCTGGTGGAAACGGGTCTTGCGGACGGTTGGGATGACCCCCGTCTTCCGACCCTTTGCGCTCTTCGCAGAAGAGGCTATACCCCCTCGGCAATCTTTGATTTTGTCCGCAGAGCAGGCATTGCCAAGACCGACAGTCTTGTTGGAATCGAACTCTTGGAAGCCTGCATCCGTGATGAGCTGAATACCACTGCTCCCCGCAGAGTCTGCGTTCTGGAGCCCATCAAGCTGGTGATTGACAACTATCCGGAGGATAAGGTGGAATACTTTACCCTGCCCAACAATCCCACCGATGAAAGTGCCGGCACCCGTGAGGTTCCCTTTACCAGAGAAATCTATATTGATTCTGCCGACTTTGCAGAGGTACCGCCTCCCAAATTCTTCCGCCTGAAGCCGGATGGCGAGGTTCGTCTTATGGGTTCCTATATCATCCGATGCGGCGAGATCGTCAAAAACGAGGACGGAACGGTGAAGGAGATTCATTGCACCGCCGATCTGGCAGTTGGCAACGGAAATCCCACCGACCGAAAGATCAAGGGCACCATCCACTGGGTATCGGCGAAGTATTGCGAAGATGTCAATGTTACACTCTACGACAAACTGTTCACCATCCCCAATCTGAACGATATGCCCGAGGGAACCAATTACAACGATTTCCTGAATCCCGATTCGGTGAAAAAGCTGACCGGATGCAAGGCGGAGATTTCGTTGAAGGATGCCAAACCGGGCGACCGATTCCAGTTTGTCCGCAACGGATATTTTGTTAAGGATACCAAGTATCCCAACACCTACAATCGGGTTGTCACCCTCAAGGACAGCTTTACTGCGAAGAAATAACGGCATTTTTCGCCACCGTGTGGTATTTGCTTAATCCAATTCGAGGCACTTCCCTTTTTGTTTTATGTTTTCAGCGACGGCAGTGAGATCGGTTTCACTGTCGTCGCTCTTTTTTTGTGAATGTGTTGTTTCTAATTTGTGAATTTTCAAAATTACTATTGACATGAAAATATTTTCGTGCTATAATTTGTAGCGTGCTACACTTTCGGGAGATCAGGATATGGAACAGAAAGATATTGGTTATTACATAAAGAATATAAACGATAAGCTGAAGACCAAAGCCGATGCCGATTTGCGGTGCCATCATCTGACTTTGTCTCAAAGCCGTGTCCTTGCATATTTGTTCAGCAAGGGCGGTCAAGCTACGCAAAAAGAAGTGGAGTTGTTTTTTGAGGTATCTCATCCGACGGTTGTTGGCATTGTTTCCAGAATGGAGCAAAACGGTCATGTTGTCTGTCGAACAGATGAATCCGATAAACGAAACAAATTGGTGATTTTGACCGATAAAGCCAAAGATCTGGTATCCGATATGGAACAGAACATTTATGTAAATGAGAAAAAAATGCTTGCTTCGCTAACCGATGATGATATTCGTAATCTCAAAAGAATGCTGGATGTGATCTGTAAAAATCTTGAATAAAGAAAGCCGGGAAAATCCGGCTTTCTCTCAGCAATAAGTGTAGCACGCTACATATCATCGAAAAATCAATTTGTAAACCTGATTCGATTGTTATCCGATAAAACACACAAAATATACAGAAATAATAAGGAGGAAATTATGATTAAAACGCTTGCAAGGAGTTTGCGCGAACACAAAAAAGGGTCAGTTATCACCATATTATTGTCGGTATTGGAAGCGGCATTTGAAATTCTCATTCCTTTATGTATGGCGAAAGTAATTGATGAAGGAATTGATGTCGGAAAGATGAGTGCCGTTTGGAAATACGGCATCTTCTTACTTGTATTTGCTTCCTTTCAGCTGGCTACCGGCGTGCTTTCCGCACATATTGCCGCTCGGACTTCGGTCGGATTCTCTGCCAACCTTCGGCAGGATATGTACGATAATGTTCAGACATTTGCTTTCTCCAATATTGATAAATTTTCAACGGCATCTATCGTTACCCGTCTGACAACCGATGTTACCAATATCCAGAATGCCTATCAAATGCTGATCCGCATGGCGATTCGCGGACCTGTTATGCTTATCTTCTCTATGATCGTTTCCTTTCGCATTAACAGTACGATAGCTTGGATTTTCCTTGCCATAATTCCCATAATGGCACTTTTGCTTCTCATCATTGTCAGAAAGGTCAACCCGATTTTTAACCGTGTTTTCCATACTTACGATGATTTGAACAACATGGTACAGGAAAATGTACGCGGAATTCGTGTGGTAAAGTCTTTTAATCACGAGGATTATGAAATCGACAAGTTTAAAGGGATTTCAAAAAGCATATATGAAGACTTTGCCAAAGGTGAACGATTGTTGGCTTTCAATTCACCAATTATGCAGTTTTTTATGTATGCCTGTATGCTTCTCATTTCCTGGATCGGTGCCAAAGCCATTGTAGCAAGCGGGAACAATACTGCATTGGGAATGACTACGGGAGATCTGACCGCTCTGTTTTCCTATGCAACGCAAATTCTCATGAGTCTTATGATGCTTTCGATGATTTTTGCGATGATGACCATTTCCATTGCTTCCGCCCGACGCATTGCAGAAGTATTAAATGAGAAAACAGACATTGCCAATCCGCAAAATCCAGAAAGAACCGTAAAAGACGGATCTGTCTGTTTTGAAGGCGTTGATTTTGTTTATGCGTCCAAAGCGGATAAAAAGGTATTGGAGAATATCAATCTGAACATATCCTCGGGTGAAACGGTTGGAATTATCGGCGGAACCGGTTCGTCAAAATCCAGTCTGGTTCAACTGATTCCCCGCCTCTATGATGTAACCGGAGGCAAATTGACGCTCGGAGGCGTAGATGTTCGGAATTACGATCTCGATGCTCTTCGTAATTCTGTTGCAATGGTATTGCAAAAAAACGAACTGTTCTCCGGTACAATCAAAGAGAATTTGCGGTGGGGCAATGAAAACGCATCCGATGAAGAAATTGAATACGCTTGCAAACTGGCATGTGCAGATGAATTTATACAGTCTTTCCCCGACAAATACGATACTTATATCGAACAGGGCGGAACCAATGTATCGGGAGGTCAAAAACAGCGGCTGTGTATTGCCCGTGCATTGCTAAAAAAGCCCAAAGTTCTGATCTTGGACGATTCCACAAGTGCCGTTGATACAAAGACCGATGCAATCATTCAGAAATCCTTTGCTGAATTTATTCCCGAAACGACCAAAATCATCATTGCTCAGCGTGTCAGCTCTGTAAAGCATGCAGATCAGATTGTTGTATTGGACAACGGCAAGATTGCGGCAATCGGTAAACACAGCGAACTGCTTGAAAGTTGTACCATTTACCGTGAAGTATATGAATCTCAGCAGAAGGGAGAGAGTAAACATGAATAAAAAAGATCATAAGACCATACCCGGAGGTGAGATGCCGACCGGAGCACCGCCCAAAAACCGGTTAGATGTGAAAACACTGAAAAGACTGCTTTCCTATATGAAAGATTACAAGAGGCAACTGATTTTTGTAGGCATATGTATTTTGCTCAGTGCTATAACGAGTGCTGCTTCATCCATGTTCCTGCAGGTATTGATTGATGACTACATCGTTCCGCTTCTCGGAGAAAGCAGTCCTGTGTTCACGGGTCTGCTGAAAGCACTTGCGGTTATCGGTATTGTCTATATTATCGGTGTACTTTCCACCTTGTTCTATAACCGTGTAATGGTAACGATTGCACAAGGTACGCTTGAAAAAATTCGGGATGAGATGTTCGAAAAGATGCAGCGATTGCCGATCCGTGCCTTTGATACCCGAACGCACGGAGACATTATGAGTCTTTATACCAACGATACCGATACGCTCCGTCAGATGATTGCACAGTCGATGGCTCAGTTGATTTCATCCGTATTCACCATCGTGGCAGTGTTTGTATGTATGCTGTATATCAGCATATGGTTGACGCTTGTAGCTGTTGCGATTATGTTTTTGATCTTGCAGATCGTGAAGGTCATTACAAGCAAGGTCGGCGTTTACTTTATGATGCAGCAAAAGAGCCTTGCCGATGTCAACGGCTATGTGGAAGAAATGATAAACGGACAAAAAGTCATTAAGGTGTTCTGTCACGAAGAAAAAGCCAAGGAAGGCTTGCGGGAAAGAAACAAGGCATGGGCAATGAGTTCCGCCAGCGCAAACGGTCATGCGAATTCAATGATGCCGATGATGAATGCCCTGGGTTATGTGCAATATGTTGTCATTGCGGTGCTCGGTGCCTATATGGCTATTGCAGGCGTCAGCAACCTGGGACTTACGGGAATCGGAAAGATGACGCTTGGAATGATTGCGTCGTTCTTAACGTTGTCCAGAAATTTTACCAATCCCGTATCACAGATATCCAATCAGTTCAACTCCATAGTCACTGCACTTGCAGGCGCATCCAGAATATTTGCCTTTATGGACGAAGAGCCCGAAACCGATGAAGGATATGTGACCCTGGTCAATGCGAAAGAGGAAAACGGTTCGATTTGTGAAACCGAAAAGCACACGGGAATGTGGGCGTGGAAGCATCCGCATCACGACGGTTCCGTCACCTATACCAAGCTTGAGGGGCGGGTCGTATTTGATCGTGTGGATTTCGGATATGTTCCGGAAAAACAGGTTCTGCACGATATTTCCCTGTATGCGGAACCGGGGCAGAAGATTGCTTTTGTCGGTGCCACCGGTGCAGGTAAGACCACAATCACTAACCTGATCAACCGGTTCTATGACATTGCGGACGGAAAAATTCGTTATGACGGAATCAATATCAACAAGATCAAGAAAGCCGATCTTCGCCGTTCGTTGGGTGTGGTATTGCAGGATGTCAACCTGTTTACCGGTACGGTAATGGAGAATCTGCGCTACGGAAATCCCGACGCTACCGATGATGAATGTATTGCCGCCGCCAAGCTCGCCAACGCCGACGGGTTCATCTCTATGCTGCCACAAGGATACCAAACAGTCCTGAAAGGCGACGGCAGCGGTTTGTCGCAAGGTCAGAGACAGCTCATTTCCATCGCCCGTGCCGCCGTTTCGAATCCACCCGTAATGATTCTGGACGAAGCAACATCTTCGATTGATACCCGAACGGAAGCATTGGTTCAGGACGGTATGGATAAGCTGATGAAAGGACGAACCGTCTTTGTAATTGCGCACCGTCTTTCGACCGTTCAGAATTCGGATGTCATAATGGTATTGGATCACGGAAGGATCATTGAGCGCGGCAACCACGATAAACTGATTGCTGAAAAGGGTACATATTATCAATTATATACCGGTGCTTTTGAACTGGAATAATAGTAATGGGTTGTGTCATAGCAGTTTTCAGTATCGTGCTACGAAAAATCCGACCGCATTTGCCCTTTTCGGCAAATGCGGTCGGTTGTTGTTTTCAGCAGCATGGACCCTGGGTAGGGGGTGAGAACTCGTTGATCGGGAAGCTCATCTTTGCAAAGAGCGTGCAGGGATCGTCCTCTTCTGCCTTCTGACAAATCTTGTCGGGAACAGCGTATTCGGTTGCGGATACAATAAGCTGAGCGGGACGCTCAATCCGAACAACCGAGAAGAATCCCAGAGAAACATACAGTCCTCTCATGTTCTGTCCGCCGTCGCAGAGCGATCCTGAAAAACAGTTCTGAACCGGAACGGGAATTTCATCCGCACCGCAGCAGGGACAGCATCCGTTCATGCTGCTTCCCTTTTCCATAACCTTGACGGAAAGAGCGATGGGATCCACGACTTCCACCACAACCGAGGGTTTGTTGGTCGAGACCTTTTCGCCTCCGCCGCCCCAGGTACAGAACTCGCCGGGAATCTGAGAGCTTCTGAATATGTTGACATTCCCTTCGCTGCCGTACAGGACGACTTTCTTCTCGGTAACGGCAATACCTTCCAGTTCCTGCGATTTTCCGACACTTACGCAGGCTTCAAATGTGATTTTCGTAAAGAAACGGATCGAGATCTGATAGAATCCCCGGTTGAACTTCACGGGATCCACAACAATATCGGTCCAGACGACCTTTGTCGAGATGACACGGATAGATCCGCATTTTTCCAAAACTTCCTGTCCGTAGTCGGTCAGCATAACACGGGTATCCTCATAGCAATCCTTGTCTTTGCAGCAATCCAATATGCGATTGGAATCTATGATTACGCTTTCTCTGCGGGGAAAGTTTGCTCCCTCTCGACCGTTTAGTTTATTCTCCGGCATATAGGGTTCTCCTCCAGTTTTCAATCTGACGCCCGGACTTCTTGCATCACGAATGCGTCTTACTGATAGTTTATGCACCGGACGCTGACTTGCCACATTTGATCGGACTTTGAAAAATCAATAATATAATTTACAAAAATCGACAAAATAATTTTCAAAAATCAATAATCCCATAAAATGTCTGTCGCACAGCTACTTTCAAATCCGCAAACTGCGGAAGGTGCGCCAAAAGGATGCTACTGTAAGAGACACATGAAAAGAAGGTGAAATTCGTAATCTTAGAAACTGAAGGGGCAGGTATAGATTTGGGGTCATAATCCGATGCTCGTTGCGCCTGTTGACATAAAAAAGCAAGGCTCGCTGTATGCAAGCCTTACTTATAATATGATTTGATAAGATTTCAATTTTTCTTTGATACAATCCTTCGTTATGAACAGACGGATGAACAAAAAATCAATCACATCTTCGTCAATCAAAATCCATTGGTTGTTATCATTCAGATAATATCGTGATGTTTTAATATATTTATGTTTTTTCTTCTCTGTCACTCTCTTTATTGTACGGTTAACCAGAGGGGAAATATATTCTACTATGGCGTTTTCAAATTCATCTTGATTTGCAAAATCCCCTTCTTGCCAATTTACTTCGTCATCTAAATCGGCATATAAATAGTGCTTGCCATCAGTTTTTATTGTGCTCAAAGTTAACAACAATTCCGGTTTTTGAATACTGCCGGAAAAAGCAATCCATCCATCTTTTTCAATAATATCTGCTATGCCGCATTGATTGATTATTTTTATTTTTATATTATGATAACAAGTATTCATTCTGACATTGATATCATCATTGGGCATGGAATTTTTAAAAACGCTCATACGGTCACCTTCTTTCAATTGTCAATAGTTGATAAAAAGTACGAGGCACACTTCCATTTGGAGAGAGTGCCTCGTCATCATCCTTTTGTTCGCTATGTAATTCATGCAATTACAGTGTCACAGGAAACAATGGTAGACTGGAGAAGGTCTTTGGGCTCTGCGGAGATGGTAAAGGTAAACATGATGCCGGTCTTCTCTCCCAGTGCGTTGATCTTTTGGATAAAGGCATCCAGTTCTTCCATATTGCGTCCGCCGATGCGAAGCGTGGAATCTACGAAAATGTCTGTGATGTCATAGTTCGATGCAGCCAGACCGCAGATAAAGCTGTAGAAGTTCTCATAGGAAGAAACATCATACTCGTCAATGTCAATCAGTCGAACCTTGCTGGAAACCAAAAACTCGGAAACAGACACTTTTTCGATACAAAGAACGCTGCCCTTCGAGATTTCGGCGGCTTCGTTTACCAGATTGATCAGTCTGGATGTCTTCTTGTGACCCTTGGGTCCTACGATAAGCTTTGTCATTTCAAACAACTCCTTCGGGTTTTCCCTAATACTTGTGTATCATTATTATACATCATTCGTTTATAAATTGCAAGTCCTTTTCGCCAATTCTCACAATTTATTTACAATTATTTTTTACATTTTAGCAAGCAGACCTTCGCGGAGATCCTCATAACCGGGTTTTCCAAGCAGAGCGAACATATTTTTCTTGTATTCTTCCACGCCGGGCTGATTGAAGGGATTGACTCCCAGAGTGTACCCGGAAATTCCGCATGCCAATTCGAAGAAGTATACCAGATAGCCAAACTCATATGCGCCCCGTTTGCTCAGTTCCAGAACGATGTTGGGCGTGTTGCCGTCGGTATGGGCGATGGCGGTACCGGTGAAGGCTGTACGGCAGACATAATGCATATCTTTACCCGCAAGGAAATTCAGACCGTCGGAATTGGATTCATCATAGGGAATGGTTGCCGTGTGGGAAGAGTTCTGCAGATCAATGACCGTCTCGAACATCAGACGGGTTCCCTGCTGGATGAACTGACCCATGGAGTGCAGATCGGTGGTGAAGGATACGGATGCAGGGAAAATGCCTTTGCCGTCCTTTCCTTCGGACTCACCGTAGAGCTGTTTCCACCATTCAGCCGTCATGGTAAGAGAGGACTCGTAGGCGGTGAAAATCTCGACTGATTTGCCCTTTCTGTACAGAATATTCCGGATTGCGGCATACTTGTAGCAATCGTTTTTATCCAGATCGGTGGAGGTATAGGTAGCCTTGGCGTCAGCGGCACCCTTGAGCATATCGTCAATGCTGATTCCGGCAACGGCGATGGGAAGAAGACCCACGGGGGTCAGAACAGAATATCTGCCTCCCACATCATCGGGAACAACGAAGGTCTCATATCCTTCAGCATCGGCAAGTTCCTTGAGCTTTCCTCTGGAGCGATCGGTGGTGACGAAGATACGGTCTTTGGCACCTTCTTTACCGTACTTCTTTTCCAGATACTCACGGAAAATACGGAAGGCAATGGCAGGTTCGGTGGTGGTACCCGACTTGGAAATGACATTGATGCAGACATCCCGACCTTCGCATATCGAAAGCAGTTCTGCCATATTGGATGAGGAAATATCGTTGCCTGAGAAATAAATATTGGGAGTGTCCTTTTTCAGATCGTTGTAGCGTGCGCTGGTGCAAAACTCTATTGCCGCTCTTGCGCCCAGATAAGAGCCGCCGATTCCGATGACGATGAAGACATCACAGGATTTCCGGATCTTCTGTGCGGCGATCTTAATGCGCTCTGCCTCTTCTTTATCATAGTTCAGTGGAAGATCAATCCATCCGAGGAAATCATTTCCCTCCCCTGTGCCGTTCATCAGGGTATCGTGCGCCTTTTGAATCTCGGGAGCAATACCCGAAAGATCCTCTGCGCTTACGAATGAGGACAGATACTTGTCGTTTAAGCGAATTGTCATAACATACCTCCATACCGCCATCTTGGCGGTTTCTTTTTCCTTGAAGCTATACCGTGTTTTCGCATCGGTACAACTTTCCAGAATATACCTTTATCATACACTATTTTGATCCGCAAATCAAGTGTTTTTTCAGGAAATCAGAAAATATTTTTTTATCAGCCGTGCAAGATACTGACCAAAGGTGATCCGGGGAACATCCTCTAGGGCATAGATGTTATCCTCCCCTACGGTCTGATCCCCCATAACATAGACAACCCTGCCGATTGTATCTCCTCTGTTGATGGGCGCGGACAATGAGGAAGGAATTTCGTAGACGGTCTGTACCTTTTCCGCTTCCCCTTTACCGAGAACTTTCTGAAATCCTGGGTAACCGATGGAAAGAGAATCCTTGGTGCCTGCCTTGACGGCGACGGGATCCAGGATCGTGGTATCGACTTCGAAATAGGAGTAGCCGGCAAACCCAAGATCGAGAAGTTTTTTGGCTGTGGCATTTCGGGTATCTCTGGTGGACGATCCCATGACCACGGCAATGAGCTGCATTCCGTCCCGCTCTGCCGTTGCGCTGATACAGAATCCCGCTTTGGAGGTAGAGCCGGTTTTCAGTCCGTTGCATCCATTGTAGAAACGGATCAGCCGGTTGGTGTTAGTCAGGGTGAACTGACCGTTTCTCACGGTATCCTGCCAGATGGTGGTGTAGTTCAGGACGGTTTTGTGCTTTAACAGCTCCGCTGACATCAGAGCGATGTCACGGGCTGTGGTCACATGGTTCTCGACGGTGTCGTCCAAACCGTTGGTATTTTCAAAATGGGTATTGACCATTCCGAGTTCTTCCGCTCTCTTATTCATGGCAGACACGAATGCTTCTTCACTGCCGGACAGATGTTCGGCAAGTGCGAGAGCGGCATCGTTGGCCGAGGCGACGACCACCGATTTAATCATGTCCTCCACGCTCATCTGTTCTCCGACCTCCAGATAGATCTGAGATCCGCCCATGGACGCCGCCAGTTCGCTGACCGTTACCTGATCGGTGAGCTTTATTTTTCCGCTGTCCACCGCTTCCATGACCAGAAGCAGGGTCATGATCTTTGTCACGGAGGCAGGGGGAAGCGGTTCGTCCGCATTGTTTTCGTAGAGGACGGTGCGGGTGTTGGCCTCCATCAGAATGACGCTTTTGGCGTCGGTTTCAATCTGCTGTTCCTGTGCGGAAATCGGAATGCCGAGTATGGGCGCCAGCAGACAGGATAACAGAAAAATCGCAACAGTTCGGATTTTCATGGCTATTCCTCCAATTATTTTCATGATTGGTTCCAGAATATGCAGTGAAAAATCGGACTATGACTGGAATCAGACGCTTTCCCCCATGCTGTCAAGCTCTTCCATCAACTCCATCATTCTCTCCTCCAGAGACTCGGATTCGGCATACAGTTCGGTCAATTTGGACGCATCGGTGGCGTTTGCCTCGATTTCTGCCGGGATTTCGGAAAGCCGTTTCTCGATTTCTGCGATTTCTTCCCTGTCCCGTTTGATTTTGTTTTCCAATCTTCTTTTTTCTGCCTGACTTTGCTTGTTTTTCAGGTATTGCTGTTTGCTGTCGCTGATTCCTTCTTCTTTAACCTGCTCGGTCCTGCTTCCGTAAGAGGTCAGATAGTCCTGATACTGTTCGTAGGTTCCGGCATAATCCATGACAGAGTGATCCCTGCCAAATGCAAGAATACGGGTCGCCAGCTTTTGGATGAAATATCGGTCATGAGACACCGCTACGATGGTTCCGTCATACTGCTCCAGCGCATTTTCCAATACTTCCCGTGACATTATATCCAGGTGATTGGTAGGCTCGTCCAAAAAGAGCAGATTGAATTTGGACAGCATGAGCTTTGCAAAGGTGATTCTCGCCTTTTCGCCGCCGGACAGGACCTTGATCTGCTTGAAAATATCGTCCCCACGGAACAAAAACAGTGCCAGAGCATTGCGGATTTCGGTCTGGGTCAGTTTGGAATACTGATTCCAGATCTCATCCAGAACCGTGTTTTCCTCGGTCAGATTCTGGTTTTCCTGATCGTAATAGCCGACGGTCACATTGTATCCGTAATCAAAGACTCCGCTGTCCTGATACTCGGTGCGGTTCAGAATTTTCATCAGCGTGGATTTTCCGCATCCGTTGGGTCCGATGATGAACAGCCGATCCTGCTTTTTCAGTTCAAAGGACAAATCGGAAAACAGGTCCTTGCCGGGATAGCTTTTGGACAGTTTTCTGACCGACAGAACATCGTTACCGCTTTCCTCTGCCTCGGAAAAACGCATACGGATATTGTCGGGCAGTCTGGACGGGGCATCTACCCGTTCCATCTTGTCCAGCTGCTTCTGCCGGGATTCTGCGGCAATGATGTTGCGCTCCCGATTCCATCGGCGCTGTTGCTCAATATATGCCTCAATCCGTGCGATATCCTTCTGCTGATTCTTGTATTGATGCTCCTGTATCTCCCGCTCCCGCTTCTTTTCGGTAATGTAATAGTCATAATTGCCGCCGTACAGCTTTGCCTTGCAGTTTTCCAGTTCGAGGGTTTTGTCGGTCACCTTGCAGAGAAAATAACGGTCGTGGGAGATCACCAGAACGGTTTTCCGACAGGCGGCAAGATATTTCTCCAGCCATTCGATGGATTCGATGTCCAGATGGTTGGTAGGCTCGTCCAGCATGATAATGTCGGGGTCGGATAAGAGCATTCTTGCCAGTGCCACACGGGTTTTCTGTCCGCCGCTCAAGGAGGTGATGGGAATATCCCAGAATTCCTTAGTAAACCCAAGACTTTGCAGAATACCTTTGCACCGTCCACGGTATTCCAGACCTCCTCCGGCAACATATTTCTCGTGCAGGGAGGCAAAGCGCATGGCGGCGTCCTCGTCCCCGCCATCTGCCGCGGCGGACAGACTTTCCAGCGTTTCTTCCATTTCGGTCAGATGTGAAAAGGCAAGAAGCATTTCGTCCAGAAGGGTTTTGTCGCTTTCATATTTGGCATTTTGAGCCAGAAAACCTACGGTCTTGTCTTTGGCAAGATAGACTTTTCCTGTATCCGGAGTGACTTCTCCCAACAGGATGCGAAGCAGTGTGGACTTGCCGGCGCCGTTGACGCCGACAATCCCGAGTCTGTCCCCTTCATTTACCGAAAAGGAAATATTATCAAGAATTGTCAGGATTCCGTATGAAAGAGAAATCCCTTCACAGCTCATACTTATCATAGCAATCTCCAAATCAAAATCACTTTATTATACACTGATTCTCCCGTTTTGTCAAGACTTACGCAGAGAATCAGCCGAAGTTTGCAGATTTAATCGAAAGGAAGGATATTGTGAGAAAAGGTTACACAAAGATCGGAGTGTGGATTCTCCTGATGATGATCGGAATGACCCTGCTTCCGTTGTTCGGAACAAAGGCCGATGAGCTTGCCGAGAGCGAATGCGGAGGTCAGGAATATCTGGATCGGATTTCCTTTTTCGGCGATTCCACCACATACGGGATGCTTCGGTATATCGTCCGAAACGACGGAACCCTCGGAAAACACAACTATACGCTTCGGGAGGATCAGATTCTGACTCCTGCCTGCGGTACCTTTTATCTGAAGAATCTGGGTAGCTGTACCATTCGCTACAAGGGACAGGATTATCCGCTGTCGGAGGGGCTGAAAGAGGCCAATCCCGAGATTCTTGTCCTAACGGCGGGCATTAACGGAATGCGCACATGGGAGGAAGAAGACTTCAAGAGGTATTATTCCAGGTTGATCGAGATCGCCGTGTCCGCCCTTCCGGATTCCCGGATAATTCTTCAATCGGTTTATCCCACCTCGGAGCGTCCCGGGACGGTTTCCGCCGAATATACCAACGGCAGAATCGACCGTGTGAACGGATGGATCATGGAACTCTCTGAACAGTACGGTCTTCCCTTCCTCAATACGGCATCGGCACTGAAGGATGCAAGCGGCAGACTGCCCGAATGCCGTCAGAACGGCGACGGAATCCATTTGAATACAGAGGGCTTCAATGTTGTACTCGATTATATTTGTAATCACATGCTGCCCGAAAGGAAGGAAGAAATATGAGAAAAATTCTGGTACTCATCCTTGCGTCGACGCTGCTTCTGAGTTGTTGTACAAGGAACAGGGCTCCTGTTTATCGAAACGATTTGACCGCGGCAGAAATTGCCGATCGGATTGCCGGCGATCTGCCCGATTTTGACAACCTGTCCGACTACTCGGATGAAGATATTGCCTTTTACCTCGGAATTCCCGCCGATCTGGCAAGCGATCAGTCGGTCCGGGTGCAGACCAATTCGGTCTCCATTGACGAATTCGGCGTCTTTAAGGCAGAAAATGACAGCCAAGCGGAGGAATTGGAAAACCTTCTGCAAAACTATCTGGACAGTTCCCTTGAGGGCAAACGGGAATGGCTTGAGAGCTACAATCCGACCGAGATGGATAAACTGGAAGAAGCGGAAATCAAGCGGTACGGAAGCTATGTGGTTTACCTGATTCTGGACAGAGCGGACAGACGGGTTGCCAAAGAAAATGTGACAAAAATTCTAACGGAATAATTCGGGAAGCCCTTGACTTTTTCGGATAATGTGATAAAATGACCGTATCAATGATTCGTTGTCCGAAAGGATTCTGGTTATATGCAAACACTCAGACAGCTTTATAAAATCGGAAGAGGACCCTCCTCTTCCCACTCCATCGGTCCCGACCTTGCTTCAAGAAAATTTGCCTCTCTTTATCCGGAGGCTGACCGTTTTACCGTTACTTTGCTCGGCTCCCTTGCCCTGACCGGAAAGGGACACATGACCGATATTGTCATCAAAGATGCTTTTGATCCGCTGCCTGTGGAGATTACCTTTGATGTGGATACTGTTTGTGAAAAGCATCAGAACACCATGGATTTCTATGCCTATAAGGGGCAGGAA
The DNA here is from genome assembly GCA_051867915.1 of Eubacteriales bacterium. Classification (GTDB taxonomy): domain Bacteria; phylum Bacillota; class Clostridia; order Oscillospirales; family CAG-272; genus CAKSQF01. The sequence continues at coordinate 12,008 of JBJDZJ010000179.1, read as the reverse complement.
CTGCTCGGAAGCAAGCGTGCTTACAGCATCGGAGGCGGCAGTATTCTGTGGGAAGGAGAAACTCTTGACCCCATTGATGAAATCTATCCCCATAAAAGCTATGCCGAGATTGCCGAATACTGCCGTATAAATAATATCCGTATCTGGGAATATGTGGAACAGTTCGAAGGAAAAGAGATCTGGGACTATCTCTATAAGATCTGGGGTACCATGAAGAGCTGTATCCGTCACGGTCTGTCTGCCAAAGGCGAGCTTCAGGGCGGGCTTCATATTCAAAGAAAGGCGAACTACCTCTATAATCAGCGTCATATTGACGAGTCGGCACAGACGAAGGAAAACCGTCTGGTCTGCGCCTATGCTTTTGCAGTCAGTGAGCAGAATGCCTCTGCCCACACCATTGTGACAGCCCCCACCTGCGGATCCTCGGGCGTAGTTCCTGCGGTTCTGGAGTATATGCAGGTAACGAAGGGATTTTCGGATACCGATATTCTTCACGCACTTGCCACCGGCGGCATCATCGGCAATCTGATTAAGACCAACGCCTCCATCAGCGGTGCCGAATGCGGCTGTCAGGCGGAGATCGGTTCCGCCTGTTCCATGGCGGCGGCAGCCCTTGCCGAACTGTTCGGAATGGGGATTGATCAGATCGAATATGCCGCCGAGGTGGCGATGGAGCATCATTTGGGGCTGACCTGCGACCCGATCAATGGGTTGGTGCAGATTCCCTGCATCGAGCGCAATGCCGTTGCCGCCATGCGTGCCATCAATGCCCTTTCGCTGGCAAACTTCCTGACCAATTCCCGTAAGATCAGCTTTGATACCGTAGTTCAAACCATGTACGAAACCGGAAAGGATCTCCTGGGCAGTTACCGCGAGACGGCAAAGGGCGGTCTTGCGAAGTATTATCACAACTGAATACACTGATTTTTCGGTATACGCAATAAATAACGCCATCGTAAAGGGGTATAACGGGGACGAGGTCTTATGAATATTCAACCACTGTCATTGGAAGATAGCTCATTTTACCGCAATATTTTAATTGACAGCTTTATTTGTGCAACAACGGAGGAGTATCGCCGATATATCCTTTCCTTAACTGAAGTAAACGGACTTCCCTACTATTCCGGGTGCCTGTGGGATTATCTTGATCGGAGCAACTCTGTCAGCATCTCCGAACGAGATGCGTTGGAATATCTTCTGAACAGGAATAGAATGCTTCTCATGTTCGATCCCGTCAGACCGGACAAGAGAGGTGTTTCCTCACTATATGCGCCGCCCTTTGACCGTCCGGATTGGTCCCATAGGGTTTACAGTTTCCAATCTGAAAACATGAATTGGATCAACGCTATCAAATGGGAATACAATAACAAGCGTCCCGTCATAAAAAATCATTCAATTTCTCTGCCGAATCCTGATTTGGAAGATTTCTATTTTTTTGATGAAGAAATGATTTGGTTTGTAGTATTGACACAAGAAACAAAGGACAGCAGGGGACGGCGACTGTGTTTTTGCAGTAAAAATATGTTGTAGAATGAAAGATAGCCGGATCATACCGAGACACCTCCCGAAAATCGGGAGGTGTCTCATTTTGGTATCCGTTCGGTTTTATTCATCTATCAGATCGGCAAGTATGGGATTGCTGACCAGAAAGCCTTTTGTGGTAAAAGACAGGCGTCCGTCGGTAACTTTCATAAACCCCGCCTCTATGTACCGCTTTGCACGCTGACACAGCCTTGTCTCGGCGGGAATGCCCTCTTCCAGGCGAAGGCCCAGCATAATCTTCTCATTTTCCCGCTCGGCTTGGGTAATGATCTGTCTGTCTGTTTCAGCGGGAAGTCTTCCCTGCTCTAAAGTCTCCATATACCCCATCAGATCACGGGGATAGGCATAGCGGACCCCGTTCAGATAGGAGTGAGCGGCGGGCCCCAGTCCCAGATACTCTTCTCCATGCCAATAGCGCAGATTGTGCTTTGACTCACAGCCCTTTTTGGCAAAATTGCTGATCTCGTACCGCCGATAGCCTCTGTCGGACAGATAGCCGACCGCTCCTTCGTACATCTCACACTGGGCATCCTCGTCGGGGAGAATCAGATTCTTTCCCATGCGTCCGAAGGGGGTATTGGGCTCCACCTTCAGTCCGTAGAGCGAAAGATGTTCCGGTGACAGGTCGCAGACCTTCTTCAGCGTTTCAAGGAGACTGCTTAGCGTCTGCTCCGGTATGCCGTACATCAAATCCACGCTCAGATTGTCAAATCCGGCGTTTCTTGCTTCACGGTAGGTGGCAAGGAAGCCGTCATAATCGTGAAGACGGGAGAGATCGGACAGCTCCCTGCCGTTTGCTGACTGGAGTCCGATGCTCAGACGGTTGATACCGATCTCATGAAAGATCCGGAGTTCCTCGGCATCAACGGTGGCGGGGTTGACCTCTGCGGTAATTTCGGCGTCTGCCGTTATTGAAAAGCAGGAAAAAAGGCAGTCCAAAAGAGCATCCATCCGTTTGGCTCCCATCAGACTGGGTGTTCCCCCGCCGATATAAACGGTATCAAAGATCCGATCCCGCATTATATCGCCGAGAAGGACCGTGTGAGTGCAGAGAGCGTTCAAATACCGATCGGCAAGGGAAAGATCGGTCAGCGAATAAAAGTCGCAGTAGGCACATTTTCGGGCGCAGAACGGAATGTGAAGATAAAGTCCGGTTTTCTTTTTGTGGGACTTCTCTGCAGAAAGATTCAAAGGATTCATTCTTCGTCATCCAGCTTAAGCACCGCCATAAAGGCTTCGGGAGTAACCTGAACTGATCCCAGCTGGCGCATCTTTTTCTTTCCTTCCTTCTGCTTTTCCAGAAGTTTCTTCTTTCGGGTAATGTCACCTCCGTAGCACTTGGCCAGCACATCCTTGCGCATGGCTTTCACCGTCTCTCTGGCGATGATCTTCCCGCCGATGGCGGCCTGAATGGGAACCTCAAAAAGCTGGCGGGGGATGTTGTCCTTCAGCTTTTCGCAGATTTTTCTCGCCCTGCCGTATGCCTTGGTTTCATGGACGATAAAGGACAGAGCGTCCACAATATCACCGTTGAGCAGGATGTCCAGTTTTACCAGCTTGCTGGCACGGTAGTCGGCGATTTCATAATCCAGAGAAGCATATCCCTTACTGCGGCTCTTGAGGGCGTCAAAGAAATCGTAGATAATTTCATTCAGCGGCATCTCATAGTGCAGTTCGGTTCGGGTGGAATCCAGATACTTCATATCCTTGAACACACCCCGACGCTCCTGACAGAGATCCATGATTCCACCCACAAATTCGACGGGGGTGATGATGTTGGCATGGATGATAGGTTCATAAGCCTGTTCAATCTCGTCCGGAGAGGGATAGGAGGAAGGATTGTCAATGTAGACGGTTTCCCCGTTTCGCTTTTCAATGCGATAGATAACGCTGGGGGCGGTGGTAATCAGATCCAGGTTGAATTCCCGCTCGATGCGTTCCTGGAGGATTTCCATGTGCAGAAGTCCCAGAAATCCGCAACGAAAACCGAATCCAAGCGCCGCAGAAGTTTCGGGTTCGAATGATAGCGCGGCATCGTTCAGCCGGAGCTTTTCCAAAGCGTCCCTCAAGTCGCCGTATTTGGAACCGTCGGCGGGATAAATACCCGAATAGACCATCGGAAGGGCCTTTTTGAAGCCGGGAAGCGGTGAATCGGTGGGATTGGTCGCTGAGGTGACGGTATCACCCACACGGGTATCGGACACATTTTTGATGCTTGCTGTAATGTAACCGACCTCGCCTGCCGACAGCTCGTCGGTCTTTTCCAGTCCGAAGGCTTCCATGGTGCCGACCTCTACCACATCAAACTCCGCTCCCGTATTCATCATGCGAATGCGGTCGCCTGCCTTGACTTTTCCTTCCATGACACGGACATAGACCACGACGCCGAGATAGGAGTCGTAATAGGAATCAAAAATCAGGCATTTCAAAGGTGCATTGGGATCGCCCTTGGGAGCGGGAATGTCGGATATGATTTTTTTCAACACATCTTCGATATTGATGCCGTTTTTGGCGGAAATAGCGGGACAGCCTTCGGCGGGAATCCCGATGATATCCTCGATTTCCCGACGGGTTCCGTCAATATCTGCGGAAGCAAGGTCAATCTTGTTGATAACGGGTACAATTTCCAGATTGGCATCAATGGCAAGATAGGCGTTGGCAAGGGTTTGCGCCTCGATTCCCTGAGTGGCATCGACAATCAGCAAAGCCCCCTCGCAGGCGTTCAGCGAACGGGAAACCTCGTAATTGAAGTCCACATGACCGGGGGTATCAATCAGGTTCAGTACATATTTTTCGCCGTCCGGAGCGATGTAATCCAGTTTGACGGCTCTTGCCTTGATGGTAATGCCCCGCTCACGCTCCAGATCCATGTTGTCCAGGATCTGATCCTCCATATCCCGTTGGGCGACCGCCTGCGTTTTTTCCAGCAGGCGGTCGGCTAGGGTGGATTTTCCGTGGTCGATATGGGCAATGATTGAAAAGTTACGGATATTCTTCTGATTTGAACTCATTTTCTTTCTGTTGCCTTTCTACGGCTGAATTTCCGGTACAACGGGATTGGTCTCCGGTGTCGGCGGATCGGTAGAGGGATTTGTCCCATCGGTTTCCGGGACGGGAGGTTCTGTTACGGAAGGCGGCTCCTGCGTTCCGGGATCGGGTTCATCTGTTCCGGGAGTCGGAGTCTGGGTAGTAGCCGGCGGATCGGTCACAATGGGATCGGGATCGGGAATCGGTATTCCGCTTCCCTGACTGACGACCAGATCTATTTTCGTAAGCCCGGCGGGGACGGTCTGACCCCGATACAGACTCTGACTGATGACTTTGCCTGCTGCAACGGTGCTTGAAAGCTGATAGGTTACTTTCCCAAGCTGTAAATCGGACGATTTCAGTTTGGAAGCAACCTCGGTCATGGAAAGACCGACCAGATTCGGAACGGTTGTATAGTTGACCTTCGGACCCATGCTGACATAAACCGTGACGGTGGTATCGGAAGAGATGGCGGTTCCGCCCTCCGGATAGGTTGAGACAATCAGCCCCTGCGGCATGGTGTCACTGTAGACCTTTTCAAACACCACATTCAGCTTGTTTTTCGTCATCTCGATTCCTGCCTGACGGTATTCAAGACCGATATAGTTGTCCAGTGTGAACATGTCCTCGCCACTGCTGAGGTATAGCGTCAGCTCACAGTACTGCTTACCCACAACAATGGTTCTGCGGGAGTTCTTCTTGGGGGATTGGGAAACAATGGTGCTGTACAACCGATCGGTGTCGTTGACCCATTCAACCGTGACCAGATATCCTGCCTTTTCAAGACGGGTTTGCAGATCTTCGGTATATATCTGACCTTCAAAATCGTCAACTACAAGAACCTCGGAATTCTTATCGGTGCTGATGATGGAATGAAAGTAGTTTTCGTAGACATACAACAGTGCCGTCAGAGCAATCAGACCCATGGCGCAAAGAACGCCGAGAAGCATGGAAACCAGTGACACATGAGAGGTTTTGGTTTCAACGATCTTTTTACGGATGACCTTTTTCTTTGGCTTCTTCCGTCCCTCTTTCTTGCGCCTGCGGCCGGTCAGAACCTTGGGTTGACCGAGCGCAACCGGTTTGAACCCGTTCTCCTGCTCATCGGGCAGATAACAACCCGAGAAAAGGAGATCGCCGCTGTCCTTGGGGGCGGGATGAACTTCTTTGGTATCAAAGGTTACGAAATCAAAGGTGGCAGTGGGGTTGTTTTTCAGGCGAAGCAGACAGTCCAGCATCTGCTTGGCGTTGTCAAAGCGTTCGTCCGGATTTTTTCGGATCGCCCGCATGATAACCTGCTCCAGACCCTTTGGCAGATCGGGATTGAATTGAACGGGAGGCGTAGGCTCATCACTGATCTGCATATGAGCCACATCCATGGGGTCTTCCCCGATAAAAGGAAGTCTTCCCGTGACCATTTCATACATAACGATGCCGAGAGAATACAGATCGCTACGGCAATCAATGCCCTGTCCCTTTGCCTGCTCGGGGCTGATATAGTCCACCGTTCCGACGGTTTTACAGGAAATCGGAAGCGGGTCGCCCGTGGGGATTTTGGCAATTCCGAAATCGGAGAGCTTGAGTTTGCCGTCCGAAGTCAGAAGGATATTCTGTGGCTTTATATCCCGATGAATGACATTCTTGGAATGTGCATGAACAAGGGCTGTCAGGATTGCTGTGGCATAGGACATAGCCTCTGCTGCCGAAAGAATACCCTTTTTCTGCATATAGGCCTTCAGGGTACATCCTTCTACATACTCCAGAACGATATATTTCAGTTCGGGTCCGTTGGACACATCGAAGCACTTGATGATATTCTCATTGGAAAGCATGGATACGGCCTTGGATTCATTGACAAAACGGTCAACCGAGTCCTCGTCCGACAGAAGCTCATCCCGAAGAAGTTTTATGGCAACATGACGGTTCATTACGCTGTCGGTTGCCAGAAAAACATAGGACATCCCGCCCGATCCGATCAACTTTTCAATGTTGTACCGATTATCCAGTACCTTTCCGATATATTTTTCAAATTGTTCCATTTACAAACAAATCCTTTTTGATAGCTTTAATGGGTCGTTCAGCCCCGTTCGCAGGCGACAATTGCCGTAATGTTGTCCAGTCCGCCGTTTCGGTTCGCCAGAGAAATCAGCTTATCCGCCTTGCTTCGGGGGGAACCGGGCATACTCAACAGCTTCTCAATGGTGGAATCATCCACCATGTTGGTCAGTCCGTCGGTACAAAGCAAGAAACTGTAACCGCTAAGCTCGCTCAGCGAGATTTTGTACAGATCCGGAGTAGGATCGGTAACCATTCCCACAGAACGGGTGATGATATTCTTATATCTGTATCCGGACGCCATGTCCGGAGTGAGGACCCCGTTGTCGATCAGATTCTGAACATAGGTATGATCCTTGGTCAGCCTTGTCAGAGTCCCGGATGAAAGGATATATGCCCGACTGTCCCCCACATTCAGAACATAGGCAACCGATTTCATAAGAAGAAGAGCGACAATGGTCGTAGACATGGACGAGAGTTCGGGATCGGATTCGGCACGGTGACATAGGGCCTCATGTGCCTCTTCCAGCGATTGTAAAAGAACGGTTCGTGCTGTCGTTTCGGAGATTCGGTGTTCTTTTTTGCCGCTGTTGGCATACTGTTCGGCTATTCTGCGGCGAACCGATTCGGAGAAGACCTGAACGATAAGCGAACTTGCGACAGCCCCACCGGCGGTACCGCCGACCCCGTCGCAGACAACAAACAGAGTGCAGTCGCCGTCCAAAGGACAGATCGCAAAGCTGTCCTGATTGTCAACTCTGCTTTTTCCGATGTCGCTTTTTCCGAAATAGTTCAAAGCACTCCCCTCCTTTATCCCGGTGATGTCCGATAATGCGGTCTGCCAACCTTTCTTCTTTCGGTCAGGACCGCCTTTATTCCTTGTTCAGCGAAACGCCCTCTTTGTGCCGGAGCTGACCGCAGGATGCGTCAATATCGCTTCCCAGCTTCCGCCTGACTGTTGCGTTTACCCCGTTTTGACACAAAGTATCGCAGAACAGTTTGACACCGGCACGGTCGGATTTTTTAAAATCGGTTTCCTCTACCGGATTGACGGGGATCAGATTGACATGGATGGGGCGGCTCCCCATGTATCGCTTCAGCAGTCGTGCAAGGCTGATTGCCTGCTCTTTTTTGTCGTTCTTTCCTGCAATCAGGGTATATTCGAAGGAAATCCGCCTTGATGTGCGGTCGTAATATGCACGGCATGCCGTCAGCAATTGATCAATGTTCCATTTGTTGTTGACGGGCATGATTTCGCTTCGGGTGGCGTCGTCGCTGGCGTGCAACGAAATAGACAGGGTAATGGGAAGATTCTCTTCGGCAAGTCGGTATATCTTGTCCACAATACCGCAGGTCGAGAGAGAGATGTGTCGGGGACTGATGTTCAGAGAGTGTTCACTGCTGACCAGTCTGAGAAAACGGACGGTATTATCATAGTTGTCCAAGGGTTCTCCGATGCCCATCATGACAATATTGGAAATTCGGACGCCCAGATCCTTCTGAGCCACCAGAACCTGTCCCAGAATTTCGGATGCGAGCAGATTCCGCACCTTTCCGCCGATGGTAGAAGCACAGAAGCGGCATCCCATGGGACAGCCTGCTTCCGAGGAAATACAGATGCTGTATCCGTGCTCATATTTCATGACCACGCTTTCAATCAGCTGTCCGTCGGAAAGCGCATAGAGATATTTGACCGTTCCGTCTATTTGAGACACGAATTTCTTTGCGATTATCGGATAGTTCAAAACAGCAATGCTTCGAAGTTGTTCACGAAGTGCTTTTGACAGATTGCTCATGTCGTCAAATTCGGCGCCGACGGTCAGCCAGTCGGCAATCTGTTTGGCTCTGAAAGCAGGTTGTCCCAACTGATCGCGCACAAAGGCGGAAAGTTCCTCATAGGTGAGCGAAAGAAGATCGGTTTTGATTTCCTGATTCATGAGCGTAATCCTTTAAATCGTATTTTATGCTGATATTATAACACATATTCCGATCAATTTCAATGACTTTCCGATGATTTTTGCCAAAAGTTCACAAAATCATAAAAAATTTACAGTTTCATCACAGAAAATTAATGTAAGGGTTTAGCAAAATGTGTTATACTAGAGAAAACGAAATCGGAGGTTTTCATATGGAAGAGAACAAGAAATCGAATGCGTGTTGCGTGATCGGGAAGATTCTGATGATCATCGGTCTTGCGGCGGTTGTTGCTGCAGTTGTGACCCTTCTCTGCAAGAAATTATGCCGCAAGGAAAAAGAAAACCGGAGCCTGTGTGAGGGTGACGACGAAGCAGTTGACGATTACGATGTATGTTGCTATGACAGCGATGACCTCGAAGATTGCATCGACGGCGAAAGCGATGATGATGCGGATCCCGCAGAGGAAGAAGAGGACGAAAAAGAAGACGAGTCGAAGGACGAAACGGTTGCCGACTGAAATTCATAAAAACGCATCCCTTGAGTGATTGTCACGAAGGGATGCGATCTTTTTTCTGTATGAGATGAGTATTTACATTCCGCTCCTTTTTCGGCGGCGTTTTTGGGAAAATGACAGGATCAGGATGAAAATCAGCCAGGCAAGCAGTATTCCCGCCAGGGCTCCTGCAGAATCAATAAGAACATCCGTAACAGCAGGGGATCTTCCGTTTGAGAAATTCTGGTGAATCTCATCGGTTGCGGCATAGAAAACGCCGATTCCGAAAGCAATCAGAATGTGCGGCAAGCGTTTCAGCCTGTTCCAAGGCAGGGCAAAGAAGGAGAGCATTCCCAGGAAGGCGTATTCGGAAAAATGGGCAAGTTTTCGGATGACATGAGTCAGGGAATCAATCCTGCTCCGGCGGACGGCATCCGACAGGTTCTCAAAATCACGGATCAGAATCGGTGCGATCTGATCGACAATTCTGCCGCTGGTTTCCGAAGATGCTTCCCCGCTTTGGGAGGAAAACAGGAAGATGACAATCATCCACAGAATCGTAAGGACGGCAAAGATCATTTGAATCCATCCCGATTTCTTCATAGTCCTTCCCTTCCTTTCCGGCGAGATTGCGACAAATCGGATCAGAATCCTTCGGGCAATTGATTCTTCAGGATGCTGTGGGCATTTTCGGTAAAGAATTCAAGAACACTCCGATCCAGTTTGTTCACGGCCTTTTCAAAATTGTCATAGTTTCTTCCGACAGAGCTGTGGGCGTCGGAACCCAGGAATTGAACGGCTCCCCGATCCAGCAACGATTTGAAATACCTTTTTCCCGAAAAAGATGCAATCAGGTCGGCATTGACCTGAGCAAGGCAGGTGGGTTCAATCAGCCTTTCGGCAAATCTTCTGTTGTACCGTTCAATGTGGGCAATGATTGGCTTTACGCCGTATCGGTATTCGATTTCATACACCGCATCATAGGTTTGCTCAGACCACATGACATCAAACAGCGGCATTTCCAGCAGAAGAAAGTCGGTACCTTCGATACACAGACGGTGAAATCTTTCGGAGTCTGCAACGGTCAACAGGTCGGTCTCCAGGGCAACTTCTGCCGCCTTGACAATACGCACATCGCCAAGTCCTTCTTTTTCCATGGCGTCTGTCAGCTGTCTGTAAGACCGGTCTCTGAGTGCTAGAAACCGCTCCGGAGACATCTCATGATAATAAAAATGGGACGAAGCGACAATGGTTCGGATTCCGATGCTTCTGGCCTTTCGGATCATGTCCAGAGACATCTCCACCGATTGACTTCCGTGATCCACGCCCGGCAGAATATGAGCGTGCAGATCCACAAGGTTGTGTTCGAAATCTTCCATATTGGTTCTTCCCTTCGCTTGGCACCGTAAAACAATGTAACCTGCCCTATTATAGCATAGATCTTTGCATTTGTAAAGTTTTAATTTTGAATTTTTTTGCGAAAAACCGGATAAATCCTTCCAATGCGGCCATACTGATCTATATCCAATCTTTGTGAAGACAGAAAGGCATGGTCAGTGGAATGTGTATACAAACCGATTGTATCATCAGTCAGATAACGGCAAGACAAATCATTGATTCCAGAGGAACGCCGACGGTAGAAGCGACGGTCGTTCTCCGTTCGGGGGTCTGCGCATCGGCATCCGTCCCCTCCGGCGCATCAACGGGAATGTACGAAGCCTGCGAACTGCGGGACAACGGAAGCGACTTTTTCGGAAAAGCAGTTACCAAGGCTGTTTTTAATGTCAGAGACATCATAGACAGAGAACTTGCGGGAATGCGGGCAGATCATCAGGTGCAGATTGATAAAAAGCTCATTGCGCTGGACGGAAGCCCCAACAAGGAGATTTTGGGTGCCAATGCCATATTGGCGGTATCCATTGCCTGTGCAAGAGCATCCGCAAAAGCCTATTCGATCCCCCTGTTCCGCTATCTGGGCGGCAGTGAAGCGAGAATCCTTCCGATTCCCATGATGAACATTCTCAACGGCGGAGCGCACGCCTCCAACAATCTGGACATTCAGGAGTTCATGATTATGCCCATCGGAGCCGAGAATTTTACCGAAGCCATGCGGATGGGTTGTGAGGTTTACGGAAATCTGAAGAAACTCCTGAAGCAGAGCGGGCTGTCGGTTTCGATCGGAGACGAAGGAGGATTTGCTCCCGACCTGCCCGGCGATGAGAAGGCACTGGAATTCCTGGTGGATGCCATCGAATCGGCGGGCTACCGACCGGGAGAGCAGATCGCAATCGCTCTGGACATTGCTTCCAGCGAGTGGGCGAAAAATGGGGGTTATCATCTTCCCAAAGCAAACAGGCAGTTGGATGCAAAGGAACTTATGAACTATTACACCCGACTGTGCGAAAGCTATCCCATTGTGTCCATCGAAGACCCCTTTTCGGAGAACGATTTCGACAGCTTTACCGAGTTTACAAAGATGAGCGCCGGGTCAGGTCGGGTAGGCCCGTTGGACATGAAGAGCGGACTCCAGATCGTAGGGGACGATCTGTTTGTGACCAACCGTAGTCGGCTTGAAAGCGGAATTGTCAAAGGAGCTGCCAATGCGGTTCTGATTAAACCCAATCAGATCGGAACGCTGACCGAAACCGTAGAGACGGTGAAGCTGGCAGCCGAACACGGCTACCGGGCGATACTGTCCCATCGAAGCGGAGAGACCGAGGACACGATCATCGCAGATCTTGCGGTGGCGTTGGGTACCGGGCAGATCAAAACCGGTGCGCCGGCAAGAGGAGAACGGGTCTGCAAATACAACAGACTGCTTCGGATCGAGAATGCTCTGGGATCTGCGGCAAAATACGGTAAAATCTGACAGAAAAAACGCAGAACAGCACTATGTGCCGTTCTGCGTCAGCTTGTCGAGAAAGCTAAAGTGATTAGCAAATTGCGCAAAAGTTTTCGTCCACCTTTTTTAAAA
>JBJDZJ010000178.1:0-5877 GCA_051867915.1 Eubacteriales bacterium | reverse complement strand
TGGACGAAAACTTTTGCGCAATTTGCTAATCACTTTAGCTTTTTCGACAAGCTGGGGGGCTTTTCGGGAAAAGCCCCCTTGGCCCCCCAAAAGCTTCAAAAAAAGAACCGGTGCTGTCCAATGAACAGCTCCGGTTGTTTTTTTGATTCACCGTGCGGCACTCCGCTCCGTCAGCCCTTCCATGCCCGATGGACAATGGCTTCGATTCCCGGAAGGTCTTCCTTGGCAAAGGCAGGCGTATCGCCCAGCGGATAGTCCATCCCCATCTTCTGATACTTGACCCTGCCCATGGTATGATAAGGCAGAAGCTCCAGCTTTTCCACATTGGGATGCGCTTTCAGCCATAGCCCCAGAGCGGTCAGCTCTTCTTCGTCATCGGTGATCCCGGGGACCACCACATGACGGATCCAGACGGGCTTGCCCATGGCAGTCAGATAATCCCCGAACTGCCGTATGGGAGCGGGATCCCTGCCCGTCAGATGCAGATGTCCCTCTCTGTCGGTGTGCTTGATGTCCAGCATGACCAGATCGGTGACCTCCATCAGGCGGTCGCTTTCCTCCCGTCGGTCCTTATCAAAGCAGATTCCCGAGGTATCCAGACAGGTATGAATACCGTTTTCCTTTGCCCTTGCAAAGAGATCGGTGAGAAATGCCATCTGGAGCATGGGTTCCCCGCCTGTGGCGGTGATGCCTCCGGTTTGATAGAAGGGTCGGTTGCGGAGCAGTCGGGCAATCAGATCGGCAGAGTCGGCGTCCCTGCCGTCGGGCAGTTCCCATGTGTCGGGATTGTGGCAGTAGAGACAGCGCATGGGACAGCCCTGAAAGAAGACCACAAACCGCACGCCGGGACCGTCCACCGTCCCGAAGGTCTCAACCGAATGAATTTTTCCGATCATACCGTCACCTGCCTGAAAAATTTGCGGTCCCGTCCCGCCTGCCAAATATTCTTCTTTTTTCAGAAGTTTTTGAGGGTTTAAGGGGACTTTTTTCAAAAAGTCCCCTTTTTATCATAGATAAACAAACGGATTCCTTACAGACTCTCGTGGAAGGTTCTGGAAATCACCTCATCCTGCTGTGCCTTGGTCAGCTTGATGAAGTTGACCGCATAGCCGGACACACGGATGGTCAGCTGAGGATAGTTCTCGGGATGCTTCTGAGCGTCCAGCAGAGTCTCACGGGTGAAGACATTAACATTCAGGTGATGACCGCCCTTCTGTGCGTATCCGTCCAGCAAAGCAATCAGATTGTCTTCCCGGCTCAGCTCATCTCTGCCCAGCGCATCGGGAACGATGGAGAAGGTGTTGGAGATGCCGTCCTGTGCAAGCATGAAGGGAATCTTCGCTACCGATGCCAGCGATGCCACCGCACCGGAGGAATCTCTGCCGTGCATGGGGTTGGCTCCGGGTGCAAAAGGCTGACCTGCCTTTCTGCCGTCGGGGGTTGCGCCCGTATTCTTACCGTACATGACATTGGAGGTGATGGTCAGCACCGAGGTGGTGATGATGCCGCCACGGTAGGTGGGATTCTCGGACAGATAGCCCATGAACAGGCGCAGAACCTCTTTTGCCAGACTGTCCACCCGGTCGTCGTCGTTGCCGTACTTGGGATAGTCGCCCTCCACAATATAGTCTACGACCAGACCCTTTTCGTCACGGACGGTCTTAACCTTGGCATACTTGATGGCAGACAGGGAGTCGGCAACCACCGAGAAGCCCGCAATGCCGGTTGCGAACCATCTCTCCACATTGCGGTCGTGAAGAGCCATCTGAAGCCGCTCGTAGGAATATTTGTCGTGCATATAGTGAATGACATTCAGAGCGTTGACATACACCTTCGCCAGCCACTTCATCATGGCCTTGTAGCGGGTCATAACCTCATCAAAGTCCAGATATTCGGAGGTAATGGGTCTGCTTTCGGGACCGACCTGAACGCCGGTCATCTCGTCCACACCGCCGTTGATGGCATACAGCAGGCACTTGGCAAGATTGGCTCTTGCGCCGAAGAACTGCATCTCCTTGCCGATCCGCATGGAGGACACACAGCAGGCAATGCCGTAGTCGTCGCCGTGAACGGGGCGCATGACATCATCGTTTTCATACTGAATGGCGGAGTGCCTGATGGAAGTCTCGGCGCAGAAGCGCTTGAAATTTTCGGGGAGTTTGACCGACCAGAGAACGGTCATATTGGGTTCGGGGGCGGCGCCCAGATTGTTCAGCGTGTTCAGATAGCGGTAGGACATTTTCGTGACCATGTGTCTGCCGTCCAGTGCGATGCCGCCGATGGACTCGGTGACCCAGGTGGGGTCGCCTGCAAACAGGTTGTTGTAATCGGGGGTGCGGGCAAACTTCACCAGGCGGAGCTTCATGATGAACTGGTCCACAAACTCCTGAATTTCCTTCTCGGTGAAGGTGTGATTGATCAGGTCACGGGTAGCGTAAATGTCAAGGAAGGTGGAGGTTCTGCCCAGCGACATTGCCGCACCGTTCTGCTCCTTGACGGCGGCGAGATAGCCGAAGTAGAGCGCCTGAATGGCCTCTTTGACATTGGTCGCAGGCTTGGAAATATCACAGCCGTAGATCTTCGCCAGCTCTTTGAGCAGTTTCAGCGCACGGACCTGCTCGGCAATCTCCTCCCGCTCCTGGATCACCGATTCGGTCATGACACCGCTGTTGGTGTTCTCCATCTGGGATGCCTTATCCTCAATCAGACGGTCTACGCCGTACAGAGCCACTCTGCGGTAGTCGCCGATGATCCGTCCTCTGCCGTAGGCATCGGGCAGACCGGTGATGATGTGATTGGAGCGGCAGACCCGCATTTCGGGAGTATAAGCGTCAAAAACCCCTGCGTTGTGGGTCTTTCTGTGGGTGGTAAAGAACTCCTGCATCTCAGGGTCCACCGTATAACCGTATGCGGCACACGCCTGAGTTGCCATACGGATACCGCCGTAGGGCTGGAAGGAACGCTTGAAGGGCTTGTCGGTCTGGAATCCGACAATCTTTTCCTTTTCCTTGTCCAGATAGCCTGCCTCATGGGAGGTAATGGTGGACACGGTTCTGGTATCCATATCCAGCACGCCGCCCGCCTCTCTTTCCTGACGGCTCAGCTCCATGACCTGCTTCCAAAGAGCGGTCGTATCCTCGGTGGGACCCTCCAGAAAGGAGGAATCTCCGTCATAAGGAGTGTAGTTCTTCAGGATAAAATCCCGGACATTGATTTCACTCTCCCATGCTCCCCCGACAAATCCGTTCCATGCGTTTTCCATTTTTCATTCCGTCCTTTCATTCTTCATTCTTCATTCTCGGCAAAGCAAACTTCTTTCATTCGCTTTACCGTTTTTTGGTAACAAAAAAGCGCAGACCTCTCCGGCTCGTGCGGCATCCCTGCCGCAATCGACTGCCCAGACGGTCGGCGCATACAGATCATACTCCCCCGTGGTTCACCACAAATCCGTCAGTCATATGATCTTGTTCTCAGTATATCACACCGCCCGACCTTTTGTCAAGGGCTCTTTCTGTTTTTTTCAAATTTCGGAGGTTGGCACAAAAACACGAGGTTTTGTCGGTTTTTCTTTGTCAAAAATTCAGTTTGTCCCCCTTCATCTGTAAGGGAAGCCAAAGTCTGCCCTTCCCCTTTGTTTTTCGGGAATATCTGTAAAATCTTTTCTTTTGATCTTGCAAAGAGCGAAAAAATGTGATATAATAAAGGCAAATCATGGGCAGAGGTCGAAAACAGTGAAAATTTTTCCGATCATCTGCAAAAAAACGGTTATACTAGGAGAGTAAATCATGAAAAGCCAAATGAAACGCCTGTCTTCTCTTCTCTGCGCTCTTCTGCTGGGCGCATCCTTCATTCTGACCGGATGCAACGGCAAGACCCCCGAAGAAACGGTGAGCACCTCCCAAAGCACCGACCTCACTTCCGATGCGGGAACCACCGCTCCCGAAACCACCCCTCCCACCGAACCTGCCGTTGAAGAGGACGGATGGGTGACTGCCGTATTCGGCGGCGGTCCCTTTGTAACCGGACTGGTGGGACGCACCGGATACCTGGACAAAATCCGCAACTCCGGCTATGACACCGTAATCGTATGGTCGGTTCATGTTCACGACGACGGCTCCCTGTGGCTCAACGATGTTGAAGTGGCAAGAGACGGCGAAATCGTCGCAAACAAGCGGTATACGGAAACCTGGAACCAGATCAAGGGAGGAGACTCCACCGTCAACCGTGTGGAGCTGTCCATCGGCGCATGGGGCTGTAAGGATTTCGAGAACATCGGAACGCTGATGGCCCGGGACGGCACCGGCAGCGACACCGTTCTCTACAAAAACTTCAAAGCGCTGATCGACGCCTATGATGCCGACGCCGTCAACTTCGACGACGAAAGCTGCTACGATGTGGATGTTCTGTCCGATTTCGGCAAAATGTGCGAGGATATGGGCGTCAAGGTCACACTTTGCCCCTTCACCATGATGGATATGTGGGTGAAGGTCAAGAATAATCTCGGCGACAATGTGGACCGTGTCTATGTCCAGTGCTACGACGGCGGCGCAGTCAATGTTTCTCAGCTCAGCACCTGGAAACGCGCCTTCGGTATGGATGTAATCCCCGGTCTGTGGGCATCCAAAACCGACATTTCCACCACCGAGTCCTTCCTCGCATCCAACAAAAAATACATCACCGGCTGTTTCTTCTGGCTGTTTGACGAAATGGCAACCATGACCTCCCCCCGCTCCTTTGAGGATTACGGTGCCGTAGTCAACGCCGCCAACAAATTCGCAGTAAACGAAGAAAACTGACCTTCCCGGTGCCTTGATTGCACAAAATTTCACTTTTTGAACCTGACAGGAGGATTGCAATGCCCTTTTTCTATGTGGATTGGCTGTATATTTTGCTGGTGCTTCCGGCAGTGATCTTTGCCATGATCGCCAGTGCCAAAGTCAACAGTACCTTCAACCGTTATTCGGGACAAATCAGCCGCAGAGGCATCACCGGGCGGGAGGCCGCCATGCGAATTCTCGCCTCCAACGGACTGAGTCACATCCGTGTGGAGCAGGTGGCGGGCAAGCTGACCGACCACTACGATCCCCGGGCGGAGGTGATCCGTCTGTCGCCCGAGGTCTACAACGGAGTCTCTACTGCCGCCATCGGCGTTGCCGCTCACGAGGCGGGACACGCCATTCAGAAATCGAAGGGCTACGTACCTCTGAAGATCCGCAATGCCATCATCCCTGCCACCAACCTGGGCTCCAAACTGGCGCTCCCGCTGATTCTGCTGGGGCTGGTCCTGACCTATGTGGGATCCCAGTTTATCTGGATCGCCTATGCGGGAGTCCTCTGCTTCGGACTGTCCACCCTCTTTCAGCTGGTGACTCTGCCCACCGAGTTTGACGCCAGCCGCAGAGCCATGCGCTGTCTGGAATCCTACGGGATTCTGGACGAAGAAGAGCTCCGGGGTTCAAGGAAGGTTCTGACGGCTGCCGCCATGACCTATGTCGCCGCCCTCGCAGTCTCCCTGATGCAACTTTTGCGCCTGCTGATCATCGTCGGAAGCAGACGGGATCGGAGATAACCTCTGCCATGGGGATCCCCATTGTGGAACTTCTTGTAGTTCCACAGGTACAGTTGCCCTTCCCCAATGGGATTTGCCTACAGAAACCCTTCGAAAGGATCACGATGCCCCCAACCGTGGGAAAGGGTCTTCCCTTTCCCCGTTGGGGGCTTCTTTCAATGCTGAAGCCGGGACTGGACAGCCCTAGCTCAGCGTGTCGAAAAAGCTAAAGTGATTCACAAATTGCGCAAAAGTTTTCGTCCACCTTTTTTTGAAAGGCGGCAACCGCAGAGATGCACAAACGCATCTCTGCGCTGGTCAAGGGCGCG
>JBJDZJ010000177.1:0-5885 GCA_051867915.1 Eubacteriales bacterium | reverse complement strand
ACCCCCATCTCCTATCTAATCGGCGTTCCGCCTCCCATGACAGAGGTGGAGTCTCCCTCCCCCATGCTCGGATTTGTCCCCGATGAGGTTCTGGCTCGTCGCCTGCCGCCGTCTTTGAGGGAGTTTTTTCGAAGGATGATGGAAGGAGTCAGTACACGGTGGAGTCCTTCCCCCAATGCGGGATTTGTCCCCGATGAGGTTCCGGCTCGCTGTGCCTCCCTCTCTGAGGGAGGTATCATCCGCAGGATGACGGAAGGAGCTGGATCACGGTGAAGTCTCCCTCCCCCACGCTCGGATTTGTTCCCTCGGAGTCTCCGGCTCGCCGTGCCTCGCAGACAGTGCAGGCTACGGTTGTCGGGGAAATGAACAAAACTGCCATTTTTGCGAGAGATTTCGACCGGCAAAGGAACGAAAAACACATTTTTCCCTTGCCAAAACCGCATTTTTGTGTTACAATAGAGGCAGAACCGGGCGGAAGGGATCCGCCCGCTCAAAAAGGCAAATTGCCGGGCGGCCATTTGCCGATCGGATTTTTTGAAAGGCGGGAACGAACATGAATTGGGACAGTCTGGTAAAGGCGATTTTGCAGGCCTGTCAGAATGTGGCGTGGAAGTTGCTGGGAGCGGCGCTGGTGCTGATTATCGGCAAGCTGATCATTCACTTCATCGTCAGTCGGCTGAAAAAGGGCTCCTTTCTGCGGAACAAACTGAAGTACGGCGAGCGGAACGCCACCGTCCGGGGATTTATCATCAGCTTTGTGAACATCGCACTGCATGTCTTTCTGGCGGTATCCGTCGTGGCCATACTGGGCATTCCGCTGGCATCCATCGTGACGGTCCTGGGCAGTGCCGGCGTTGCCATTTCGCTGGCGGTTCAGGGGGCGCTGGGCAATCTGGCGTCGGGACTGATGCTTCTGGTCTTCAAGCCCTTTGAAGTCGGCGACTACATCGAGGCGGAAGACAAGGGCGGCACGGTCACCGAGCTGGGCATCTTCTACACCACCCTGAGAACCCCCGACAATCGGACGGTGGTGGTACCCAACAGCAGTCTGACCACTTCCACCCTGACCAACTATTCCAAAGAGAAAAAACGGCGGCTGGACATCGAGGTGGAGGTCGCCTACGGCAGCGATCTGGAGGCGGTAAAGAGAACGGTTCGCCGTGTCACCGACCGTCACTCCGACATCTGCGACGACCCGGCGCCCTTCATCCGCCTGACCGAAATGCGGGACTCCGCCCTCTGCCTGACCCTGCGGGTCTGGTGCGACAGCGCCGTCTTCTGGGATCTGAAATTCAATCTGCTGGAGGAAATCTATGTCGCCCTCGGCGAGGACGGAATTGAGATTCCTTTCAACTCCATGGACATCTATCTCCACGAAAACCGCCCCGCAGGAAGCCCAAAAGACGGAATTCCCCAGCCGCCCGACCGTAAGGAGGATACGCCATGATCTACTTTCTGTCCGATCTGCATCTGGGTCACACCAACATCATCAGCCATTGCAAACGCCCCTTTTCCTCGGTGGAGGAGATGGATCGGGTCCTGATTGAAAACTGGAACGGCAAAGTCGGGAAAAACGACACGGTCTATATCGTGGGCGACATGATCTGGGACAAACGGCGGGTGGGCGACTACCTGCCGAAGCTCAGCGGTCACAAGATCCTGATCCGGGGCAATCACGATGCGGGATGGGTCAAAAAGCCCGAATATAGCGGCTTTTTTGATGAAATCTGCCCGATGCTCTTCCTGAAGCTCTGCGGGCATCCGATCACGCTGTGCCACTACCCGCTTCTGGAGTGGGAATGGAGTCGGAAGCCCGATCCCGGGAAGCGGGGGTATCTGATTTACGGGCATATCCACAACAACATTGAGCCGCTGTACCGTCCGCTGTTCGAATCGGACTTTGCCCTCAATGCCGGAGCGGACATCAACGGCTTTACGCCGGTTACCTTTGAAGAGCTGGCGGAAAACAACCGCTCCTTCCGTGCCCATGCTCTTGAACGGTTGGAGAAGGAAAAGAAGGGAGAAAACGGACATGCCGAATCTTGATGAAATCAGAAAAATACTGGAGAGGTCCGAAAACACCGTCTTTTTCGGCGGCGCAGGCGTTTCCACCGACAGCGGCATCCCCGATTTCAGGGGGAGCAAGGGACTGTATACGGCGGCGGACACCGATTGGGAGGACGAACCGGAGTATCTGCTGAGCCGATCCTGTCTGATCTGTCAGCCGGAGAAGTTTTTCGGATACTACAAAAGTCATATGCTGTACCCCGATGCAAAACCCAATGTCACCCATTTTGCCCTGGCGAAGATGGAGCGGGAGGGTCGGCTGAAGGCGGTCATCACGCAAAACATCGACGGACTTCATCAGCTTGCCGGAAGCCGGAATGTGTTGGAACTTCACGGAACCACCAAACGCAATTACTGCGTCAAATGCAAAAAGCGCTATGAGGAAGGGTTTATCGGCGAATGTCGGGGCGTTCCTCGATGCGACTGCGGCGGCATTGTGCGCCCGGATGTGGTACTGTACGGCGAAGGGCTGGACAATCGGGTCTTTGCCGATGCGGCAGATGCCGTTACGCAGGCAGAGGTGCTGATCGTCGGGGGAACCTCCCTGACTGTCCAACCGGCGGCTTCTCTGGTGGAGCTGTTTGCCGGGCGGCATCTGATTCTCATCAATCTTTCCGAAACCCCGTACGACGGCATGGCGGACTATGTCATACGGGAAGACCTGTCGAAGGTGTTCGCACAGCTGGTCTGATCCCGACTGCCCCGGAAAAGAGGTCCGGAGCGGACGGATCAGGAGAAGAAAATGGGACTGCAAAAGAAGCCCCCGGATTTCATCACAAACAGGAGTTATCTGACCGCTCCGTATGGCGGGAGCAAGCCCCCGCCCTGCAATAGATGATTTTGCCTTTGCCATACATGGACCGGTATGAAAAAACTTTGACTGTTACAGTCACCGGCTGTTTTCTTTTGCAGGCTCTCCGGGCGAAAGTACCTGTTCAAAATGGCAGGACCTTTCACTTTTCCGGTTCCTTAATGTTATGTAAGATGATTCCTGCCGAGGGGGAACATTTGCCCGAGGACAGATTCCCCATCCCAAAAGGACGGTCAGGGCAGAGAACGGCGGACAAAACGGAGCATCCCCTTCTTTTCACGGCACTGCCTTTCATCCCGAAACTTCCTTCTTTCTGCCTTGGATGAGCCAAAGGCACAGGCGGCAAAGGAGTCCCGACAGCAGAATGATGCCCACATCCGCAGGGGCAAGCACCAGCGGTCCCATGGGTTCGAAGAAAAATCCAGAGCCCAGCCGATACAGGGAGCCGGACAGCAGAATCATCTCCCCGAAATACATCAGAAGAGTGACCAGCGAGCTGAGAATGCAGGGCAGAACCACCGACAGCAGTCTGCGCCTTCCGATCAGGAAGGAGGCGACATAAATGCCTGCGCACAGCCCGAACAGGAGAAAGAAGCCTGCCATCAGTGCGGCGGACAGGGCAGACACCCGGATGGTCCCGGTGCGGAAAAAGGCGGTGAAGCAGGCGAAGATGCACATTCCGAGAAACATGGCGCTTGCCGCCGCCTGCAGGATCAGCGATTTCCGGCGGCTCCTGTCTCCCGTCAGAATCATGCGTCCGAAGCCGTAGAACACATTCAGCACCGAAAGAATCAGAACGACCGAAATGAGATAAAAGTGCAGTTTGAAAGCAGGGCTGTAATCCCCGATCAGGGTGTTCACGGCGGTCCATGTTTCGACCCGATAGCCTTCCGGCGGGATATAGACTGCACACATGGCCATCTGCCAGCTTTCAAGGGGAATGACGGATGAATCGGATGCGATGACGGAATAGGGGGTGGAGACCAGCACCTGACTTTCCAGCAGCAGTTCGGACAGGAAGAAGACGGCCAAAGACAGGACAGATGCGGCGGCGACCGACCGCTTTTTGAATCCTTTCATCAGAAGCGGCATCAGCAGAACGCCTGCGATGAGCGCAAGGCTGATGGGCGTGTAGGGAATGACATACTTGGGATAGTCCCCCGCCCGGACGGTGCCGTTTCGGATCATATCGAGAACAACCCGAACCCCCATAAAAACGGGATAGACGGATGCGGCGAGAACGCCGGTCAGAACAAGAAGGCAGTAGATGTAAAAGGTCTTGTTTTTCATGGGTCAAACTCCTTTCAGGGGGCGTTGGTCAGCAGAACATAGGCACATGCCAGAACCAGCAGGCAGAATCCCACGGCGGACAGCGCCGTCAGCTTCCGATAGGACAGAATGTTTGTAATCCGGACTTTCAGCTTTGCGCCGCCGAAGGCAGAGCCGAGGGCGGATGATTGCTCCTTGACCGAAAGCAGGGAGCGGGCGTAGTCTTTTTTCTGCCCGTCACTGCATTTCGACAGCACCCGTTCGTCGCAGGCCAGCTCCAGATCGGACAGAAAACACTTCAGGAAAATCCAGACGGCGGGATTGAACCAATGAACCGCCGCCGTTACAAAGGCGATCATGCGCCAAAGGTTGTCCAGATGGCGGATGTGCGCCCTTTCGTGCATGAGAACATAGGGCAGATCGGACTCGGAAACGGTATTCGGCAGTACGATTCCGGGGCGGAAAATTCCGTACACGACGGGTCCGCCCGGTCGGTCGGACAAAAAGAGTCCGTCTCCCAGAGGGGTGCATTTTTTCAGCTCCCGACGGGTGTTCAGAAAGAGAAGGAACGGGACCGTCAGAAGCAGGACGGCAACGGCAATCCAGACAAGGGACGCAATGCCGAAAACCTTCTCCAGAATCCGGACCTTGTAGACGATGGGAAAATAGCTTTCCGCCACCATGGCGTGGTTGGTCATAGAGAGGGAGAGAGCATCTCCGATGTCATAGATCTCCACGGTTTTGGTGGTGAATCGGGAAATCAGCGCCATAAGACCGTATCTGCCGCCGATCCCCACGGGAATCCAGAACCGCAAAAAGGGGATCACCCACAGCAGGGTGACGATCCGACGGGGGATGGGTCTGATGAGCCGCAGAAGCAGGACGGCAATCCCGGACAGGGTCACCGTCAGACTCATGTTGAACAGCCAGTAGAAAAGCTCCGACGGCATGGCGTCACCGCTTGTCCAGCATCTTCCGAAGCTCGTCCAATTCCTCTTCGGTGAGATCCTCGTCTTCCAGCAGAGCGGAGAAGAGCGCCTTTCTCGATCCGCCGAACAGCTTGTCCAGAAGTCCCCTGGCGGCGGATTTGCAGGCGTCGTCCCGGGTGACGGTGGCGGTGCAGATAAATCCCGGCTCCTCCCGATGGATGTAGCCCTTTTCCTCCAGCTTTCGGATGATGGTGTAGGTGGTGTTCTTGTTCCAGCCGATCTGCTCTTCGGCAAGCAGGCTGACCTCCTTTGCCTGAATGGGCTGATTCTCCCAGATCAGATTCATAACCTTGATTTCGCTGTCGCACAGTTTGATTTTGGCTGTCATTGCACAACCCTCCGCATACTATTGTTATAGTCTATACTATCACAATAGTTTGAATTTGTCAAGAGGAATCGGCGAATTTGCATAAAAAATCCGCATTCCCGCATCGGTGAAGACGACAATAGGCGATCCAAAGACTCCGAGGGAACAAATCCCACATTGGGGGAAGGAGAGTTCACCTCTGTCATGGGAGGCGGAACGCCGATCACATAGGAAAGGGGGCTTCTTAGGGGGAAAAAGATTGAAGAACCTTCGGTTCTTCAACCGGGTTTTCACCCTAAGCGTCTCTTTGCGAGACTTTCTCCACGTGGAGAAAGTCGGAAAAAAGATTAAATCCAATTTCTCGTCAGAGAAATTGTTCCTTATGATCATAGAGAATGGAAGAGATTTCGGGATTGAGAAACCGCGAGGGCAACCGCAAGGG
>JBJDZJ010000176.1:0-6176 GCA_051867915.1 Eubacteriales bacterium | reverse complement strand
TCGTCACCCATCCCCGATTCACAAAGGAATCGGTTGTCTCCGAGCGTCCCATTATTGCCGAAGAGATTCGGATGTATCAGAACTCGCCGGACTGCCGGCTTTCCCGGATGCTGTTCCGGGGACTCTACCGGTTTCATCCTTCCCGGGATGACATCGGCGGCAGAATCAGCGATCTTCGGAGAATCACGCAGAGACTTCTGTATTCGGTTCACCGCACCTTTTATCATCTTTCCAATATGGCGCTCTGCATTGCCGGCAATGTGACCGTGGAAGAGGTCCTTCGGGTTTGCGACCGTCTTCCCGTTTCCGGGGAGGCACCCGTAATCACACGGATGGACCCTATTGAACCGCCCGAAATCTTCCGAAAACATCGGACTGCCCACATGGATCTGACCCTTCCCCTGTGCGGAATCGGAATCAAGGACGATCCCCTTCCCCCCGGCGAAGAGGGAGTGATCCGACGGGCCTCTCACGAGCTTTTGGATAAACTGCTTCTGGAGGAGGATTCCCCCCTGTCGCTTTCGCTGTATGAGGACGGCATCACGGAATCCCTTCCGCTCTCCGCTCTCACTCAGAGCAGCAGAATCGGCAATCTGATTTACACTGCCAAATGCCGGAATCCAAACCTCTTTTTTGACAGAGTCACCGAAGAACTGGACACGGTCTGCCGAAGAGAGTTTCCTGCGGGTCGGCTGGATCGGATCCGTCGGGCAACCTTGGGCAGGCAGATCATGGCTGCCGACAATCCGGAACTGATCTGCGATTTATTGACCGAAGCGGCTCTGGGCGGAAGGGATGCCATCCGGGTCTTTGAGGCAATGGCGAATCTGACAGAAGATCAGCTTCGTCACGAGCTATGCAGACTGCATGAGCCCGATCGGATGACCTATGCAACCCTTCTTCCCTTGAAATAATCAAAAACAGAAAGGTATTTAATGCTATGAACACAATCCTTGCCCATTCGGATGTGAACAAAATCTCCTTCCCGGGCATATCCGACACCACCTTTGAGATCAACGAAGTCGCTTTCACCATTCCGGGCACGAACATTTCGGTGGCATGGTACGGAATTCTCATCATGATCGGGATTTTTGTCGCCATCTTCTACATCTACCGACGCGCCAAACGGCAGAAGCTGATTTTTGACGATCTTCTGGATCTCGCCATGTTCACCGTCATTCCCGGCATTATCGGCGCCAGACTTTATTATGTCTTCTTCGATTGGCTCAGACATCCGGGCAACTACACCAGCTTCAGGGATGTCATCGCCATCTGGGAAGGGGGACTCGCCATCTATGGCGGCATCATCTTCGGCGCCCTCGCCTGCATTCTGACCCTGCGGTACAAAAAGATCCGCATTCCCGCCTTCTTTGACTGTCTGGCTCCCGCCGTCATGATTGCACAGTCCATCGGCAGATGGGGCAACTTCTGCAACGGCGAAGCCTTCGGCGCATCCACCGATCTGCCCTGGGCCATGCACATCGAAACCTCCTATGACGGGGGTACGACCTGGTTCGTCACGGCAATGGGTGCGCATCCGACCTTCCTTTACGAATCGCTGTGGAACCTGCTGGGCTTCATTCTGCTCTGCTCCCTCTACAAGCACCGCAAATTCGACGGTCAGATCACCCTGGGATACCTGACCTGGTACGGATTCGGGCGGATGTTCATCGAGGGACTTCGTACCGACAGTCTGTATATCGGCGGCACCGACATCCGTGTTTCCCAGCTGATCGCTTTCCTCTGCTTCATCATCGCCGGAACACTGCTGATCTATCTGACCTTCATCCGCCACAAAACCAGATCGGTTTCCGACTGCATCTATCTGGACGGTGCCAAATCCCTTGCTAAAATGAATATGCCGAAAAGCAGTTCCCGCAAGGAATCCGTCTCCGAGTCCCAAGCATCCGAAGAAGCAATGAAAAACACCGACGCAGATCCCACCGTTTCGTCCGACGCTCCCACTGCGGACACGGCCGATCTTCCCGATGACACCATCACAACAGATGCCGAAAAAGCAACTGAAAACAACGACAGAACCGAGGAGGAAACAGAAAATGGCAACGATCATTGACGGAAAACAGATTTCCAAAACCGAAAGACAGAACATTGCCGCAGAATGCGCAGAATTCAAGGAAAAGTACGGAATTTCACCCTATCTTGCGGTGATTCTTGTCGGCGACAATCCGGCATCCCGGGTCTATGTGTCCAACAAGCAGAAGGCCTGCGACGAGGTGGGATTCGGATCCCACACCTACCTTCTGCCTGAGTCCACTACCCAGGCAGAGTTGAATGAACTGATCGACCGTCTCAATGACGATCCCTCCGTTCACGGAATCCTCTGTCAGCTTCCCCTCCCCAAAGGACTGTCCGAGGAGGAGGTCATCGCCCGCATCCGCCCCGACAAGGATGTGGACGCCTTCCATACCGTCAACACCGGTAGAATCATGCAGGGAAATTACGACTTTCTTCCCTGCACGCCCGCCGGCATCATGGTCCTGCTTCGGGAATCGGGCGTGGATCCCAAGGGAAAGCACGCCGTTATTCTGGGACGGTCCAACATCGTAGGCAAGCCTATGGCAATGCTCCTGCTTCATTCCGACGCTACCGTCACCGTCTGCCACAGCAAAACCTCCAATCTGTCGGACTATACCAAAGATGCCGACATTCTGGTGGTCGCCATCGGAAGAGCAAAATTTGTCACCGGCGACATGGTGAAGCCCGGTGCGGTGGTCATTGATGTGGGCATGGACAGGGACGAAAACGGCAAGCTGTGCGGCGATGTGGATTTTGCATCGGTGGAGCCGGTGGCATCTGCCATCACCCCCGTTCCCGGAGGCGTGGGACCCATGACCATCACCATGCTGCTGAGAAATACGCTGACGGCGGCAAAGCGGTTTGCAGAAAAGAACAGCTGAGCTGTCCTTTCTGCGATCGGCTCTATGCCCTGCCCCTTCCACCGTTCAATCCCGTCCAAAAGGCGCATCTGCATCAAAAAAAATGCGGATTTTTCAAAAAAATACCCGAAAAGGTCTTGACAAACGAAAGTTTTCATGATATAATGTCAACTGCCGCATGATGTCATGGATCAAAGCGGACGATTTTTTGCCGTCCCCCTGTCATTCAGCGAGTTTTGTACCCATGTTGGTACGATGTGAAAGGAATTATTCAGATGTACGCAGTAATCGTAACCGGCGGCAAGCAGTACAAGGTTTCCGAAGGCGATGTCGTATTCATCGAGAAGCTCGACGCAGAAGCAGGCGACAGCGTAACCTTCGACAAGGTTGAGCTGGTCGGCGGAAACGGCGATCTCAAGATCGGCACTCCTTACGTAGACGGCGCAAAGGTCACTGCTTCCGTTGTCAAGAACGGCAAGTCCAAGAAGATCACAGTCTTCAAGTACAAGGCCAAGAAGAACGAGAAGAAGAAGATCGGTCACAGACAGCCTTACACCAAGGTACAGATCCAGACCATCACTCTTTAAGTTCCGGACGGTGATTTAAGATGACCAAAATCACATTTTTCAAGCAAAACGGCATTTATTACGGCTTCAAGGAGGTCGGTCACACCGGCTTTGCCGAGGCAGGCGAGGATATTCTCTGCGCCGCCCTTTCCTCCATGACCATGCTGATTATCAATGCCATCGAGGTGTCCTATGCCTCGGATGTCGAGTACACCATCGACGACGAGACAACCGACATAACCGTAATCTGCAAGGCGGCTCTCCCCGAGTATTCGGATGACGAGAAGAAATCCTATGCGGTATCGGGTCTGTTTCAGGCGTATTTCCTCCAACTGACCGATATGACCGAGGATTATTACGATTTTATTGAGGTTGACGAAACCGAGGACGGGATCTAAAATCTGAAAACGGAGGTAGTTTTTCATGATTCGCATCAGTTTGCAGTTCTTCGCTCACAAGAAGGGCGTTGGTTCTACCAAAAACGGTCGGGACAGCGAATCCAAGCGTCTCGGCGTGAAGAAGGCTGACGGTCAGGCAGTCGTTGCCGGCAATATCATTGTCAGACAGCGCGGTACCCACATTCATCCCGGTATGAATGTCGGCATCGGATCTGACGACACCCTGTTCGCACTTACCAACGGTAAGGTAAAGTTCCAGGTTGTTGCAGGCGGCAAGAAGTGCGTCAGCGTTATTACAGACTAAGTACTGTCAATTCAAAAGAAATCAGTCGCAAATGTTTTCCCTATGAAGGCATTTGCGACTGTTTTTCAAATTATCGGATTTTACACCCAAATAATTATCGAAAGATCAGGTCTTGAAGTACGGACAGAAAGGGGTAATAATGAATCAACAAGAGTTTAAAAACCCGGGAGTCGAGTATCGCGGGAAGCCCTTCTGGGCATGGAACGGAAAGCTCGAAAAGGATGAACTTCTGCTTCAACTGCATAACTTTCAGGAAATGGGAATGGGCGGCGCATTTTTCCATTCCCGAACCGGATTGGTTACCGACTATCTGGGGGAAGAATGGTTTTCCTATATCAATGCCTGTGCAGACGAAAGCGAAAAGCTCGGGATGGAAGCATGGCTTTACGATGAAGACCGTTGGCCCTCCGGAACAGCCGGAGGAATGGTGACGCAAAATCCTGCATATCGGATGCACTTTCTGCGCATCCATCGGTCCAAGCCAGAAGCATTTGTTTATTCGGATGATGTTTTGGCTGCCTTTTCAGTTGATCTGCAAGAGAACGGCGTATTCTGCCGAAAGCGCCGTTTGCAACCCGGGGACATTCCAACGGATACCGTCCTGTATTTTACAGAGGAAGAAATGGCATCCAACAGCAATTATAACGGATACACCTATGTTGATACCATGAATCGGGACGCAACCGATGCTTTTATCGCCACCACCCATGAAAAGTATGCCCGGATGTGCAAAGACCGTTTGGGCGGAATTATCAAAGGGATTTTCACGGACGAACCTCATCGAGGGGCGGTTATGTGCGGTTTTTCCGCCGGCGGTGAAAGAATGGAGGAAACCGTTCCCTGTCCTGCACATTTGTTTACCCGTTTTGAAGAAAAATACGGATATGATTTGCGGGAATACTTGCCGGAGCTGTTTTTGTGTCGGAACGCTCAAAAGCTCCATCCCGTCAAATGGCAGTATATGGAACTCTTGCAAACATTATTTGAAACCAACTTCCTGCAACCCATTCAGCAATGGTGTCATGAACATCACATGCAGTTTACCGGGCATCTGCTTCATGAGAACACATTAACGACACAAGCCTGTATGCTGGGATCGGTGATTCGTGCTTATGAATACATGGACATTCCGGGAATGGATTTGCTGTGTGAATGTGACGATTATTGGGTAGCGGTACAGCTTCGTTCGGCGGGTCGCCAGCTGGGCAAGCCGTGGATGCTCAGCGAGCTGTATGGATGTACCGGATGGCAATTTGATTTCCGGGGTCATAAAGCAGTCGGCAATTGGCAGGCGCTGTTCGGTGCCAATGTGCGTTGTCCTCATTTGAGCTGGTATACCATGGAAGGCGAAGGAAAACGGGATTATCCTGCCAGCATTTCGCATCAGAGCGCATGGTTCAAAGAATACAAGGCCGTAGAGGATTACTTCTCCCGTCTGAATATGGTTCTGATGCAGGGGGACCCCCTTTGTGATACATTGGTACTTACTCCCATAGAGAGCGTCTGGGCGCTGGTTCATCTGGGATGGTCCAATAGCGGAATGGCGACGCTGGATGAGGATGTTCGTTCTCTGGAAGATCAGTATGCCGCACTGTTCCGTCTACTTGCCGGTCACCGTATCGACTTTGATTACGGAGACGAACAATTGATAGCCAAATACGGCTCTGTGGAAAAGAAAGACAACGAAACCGTCTTCCGGGTAGGAAATATGACATATTCTACGATAGTGATTCCGCATATGCTGACGGTTCGTTCTTCTACCGTTGCGCTGCTTCGGGAGTTCGGCAACATGGGCGGGCGTATCGTCTGTATAGACGCACTTCCCGAATATGTGGATGTTCTGCCGTCCGATGAAATGCAGTCATTGCCGATCATAAAGGCTTCTCTTGACACGGTGGTCAAGTATCTGCCGACACCGTATGTACAAATGGATGAGTCCTATTCCCGTCTCTTTTCGCAATCCAGACAAACAGAGGATGGCGTTTATACCGTTATCATGAACATGGATCGG
>JBJDZJ010000175.1:0-6181 GCA_051867915.1 Eubacteriales bacterium | reverse complement strand
CGATCATTCCTTTCCGGGTCTGCCGTCAACTGCACGCCACTACGAAGACGGAGGTCACCTTATCAAGAGAAAGTGTAAAGGAGGTATTGCCGTCTTTCACGGTGATGTCCGCTACGGTGCGCTCACCTGTCATGGGATCCCAAAGTTCCAGACCGGCATACTCGCCCCGGAGAACCACCTCGGTCTGAACGGCCTTCTCGGACGAATTGGCGAAGAACCAGACATCGGTCTCATCGAGAACCTTATGAATATAGGTCAGGTGACCGTTCCGATCGGTTACGGGAGCAATATTCACATCGTACACCGACTGCGCCTGCTTCATCACCTGCTCCAGTGCGGATTCGTCCGGAATATGGAAGCACTTGCCTCCCTGACCGTTGATCCTCTCCACCGTACTGTCGGAGTCGGCATCCTCACCGAACATCTGACGGATGATTTCACGGACCGCCTCATTCTCTCCGGCGTCGGTAGCATACGACGGAAGGGTTCCCACCGAAATCACCGTTCCGCCCTTTTGATAGAATTCGTAGATTTTGGTCAGATTGTCCAAATCGACGGTATCCATGGCGGGCATAATGAGGACACGGTAATCCTCATAGTTCACGGCATTGTCCAGATGAAGGAGATTCCCCTGTACACTGCACTTTTCGTTCAGAACCGACGGATGCAGATAGGTAAAATCAATCCGAAGCTTTGTGGACAGTGCGTCCGTGATCTTCACATAGTTGCTGTCTTCCGGTATGCAGTAACTGCCGTTGAAAGAGTATTCCGCTTCCATGGCGTCAATGGGATACAGAACCGCCACATCGGCGACATGTCTTCCCGATTGCAGAAGTGTGGACAGGCGGGCGATGTATTGGTTATAGACCGGCAGAACATCCGCATAATTTGGGTTACGCCAGGACAGTTCGGGCGGGAAGACCACATTGTTCAGATTGTCATACCACACCGCATGGGGAACCATCAGATTGATGCCCTTTGCATACAAATCCATGGCGCATTTATAGAGATCCTTTTCGGGAAGATTGGTTCCCATGGCGCCGTAACATTCCACGCCCACCAGAGCCTTATCCCAGTTATAGGCGGAAGAGGAAATCACCTTATAGTACTGATCGGTCATGCCGTAGTTGTAGATGACATCCACGGAAGGAATTTCCTGATACTTGAAACAGTACATCAGGTCACCCTCATAGGCAAGGGGACTCTCCACATCCTCGCAGTTCATATGACCCATGAGTTTGATGCCATGATTCCGGCACCAGTCGTCAATCTGACCGATGTAGTTCTTGGCAAACATCTCGGTGCGCACCGCCATGAGTCTGTCCCTTGCCTCGGCGGTCTTCTCGCCGATGTCGTAGAACAGGGCGGGATAGTACAGAATGGGGTTGATCTCATCGCCGTACATTTGGGCAAAAACTTCGTTGAAATCCTCTGTCCATGTTCTGGCGCCCTGTACGCCGTAGTTGGCGTTGGACGGCCAGAAGCAGGGCTCATCGTAGAAAGCGGAGGTGATGGTGCCGTTGTCAAAGTACTCCTTGAATCGGCGATAGTACTCCTCATATGTGATTTCAATGAAGGCCGCCACCGACTCCTCGGAAAGGTAGTCCATTCCTTTATGACCGTCCTTGACCGTCACAAAAGCCATGAGTTTCCAGTTATCCCCTTTCACGGGATATTCCAGATAGGAACCCTTGTAGTTTTCAATATCCTCCGAAGGAACCAGCAGTTCGCCGTTTCCGTAGGCGGAAAACTCCACAATTGAGGCGGTATCCGATTTGACCGACTTCATCAAAAGGCGGATTCCGGTGGTTTTCACGGGCGAAAACTCTACGCTGTAATTCGATCCGAGACTGCTTCCCGTGACAATATCCTTCCACTGACCGCCGTCCAGAACCTGGATAGCAAAGGAGGTCACCCGTCCAAACGCCTCGTTGATGCGCACCGAATCGACGGTCACTTCTCTGCCGTACAGCACCGAGAGCCACTGATTGGTTTTATTGCCGTCCTTGGCATTCCATCGGGTATCCGTTCTCCCGTCAAAGGCAAACTGTGCGCCGTACTCTGGAGCAAAATCGCTGGACGAGAAATAGCCCATCTCGGTCTTTTCCCCTTCCGACGATGCGGGAACCTCATAGGGTACGCCGCTTAAGCAGACCTCCATCTCGGATATCGTGGCGCTGTCGCCCTCCACCTGATCGAAGACTGCCCGGACAAAGCGGGTCTCTACGGGATCAAACTTCACCGAAACGCCGTTTTTCCCGATCGTTGTTCCGCTGCCGACCGTTGTCCACACATCCTTCTCGCCGTCATAGATCTGAACGATAAATTTGCGGACCCGCTGGAGTTGTGAATCGGAAGGCTCGTAAATCCGAACCTCATCGACAGCGACGGGACTGTCGTAACCGACGGCAAGATAGGTTCCGCCGCCCGAATGCTGATAGGCATTCCATCGGGTATTCGGATTGCCGTCAAATGCCTTGTCCGCCTCATACCCGCTCAGTTCATCGTAGGTTGAGGAGGCAAAGGCGCCGCCGGGCTGTGAATCGGGATCGAATTCGGGAACCGTCACGATTACGGCATAATCCGAGATGTCCAGCATCTCTCCCGTTTCGGTATTCCATGCCACGGCACCCATGAAGGTACCCTGGGGAATCTTCAGAAAGATCTTACCGTCTGTGACCGCAGTCGCCTCGGTCATATCCAGACGCTTTGCCGTCAGATCGGGATAGCGCTCTGCCAGAAGCCCGCCTGCGGTATAGCTGGGGAAACCGTTCTCATCATAGAGCGAGAACTCCATTCCGTACTTCGACCCCTCATCCAGAGCGGCCTCGTAAAGTTCAAAATACCGATCGCTCAGATAACCGTCCAGCCAATAGGGAAGAATGCCGAAGCCGTTATATCCGCTTTGCAGGTAGGACTCCCGGACAATTTCACGAACCTTATCGGTGGTCATGCGATCCAGAGAGGTATTCCAGAACCACAGCGGTTTGGTTCTCAAACTCTCGTCCGGATTCAGAAACGCCTGATAAAGGGCATTCAATGTCGTATCCGGCAGGGTCACGGACGGGTCCCCGCCGGTAGTAATACCGGTTGTGACACCGGTGGTGATACCGGTTGTATTGGCGGTGTCGGTAGTGGAATTCACGGTGGTTCCTCCTTTTGAGGGTGCTGACTGGCATCCGGTGATGGAAATCAGTAAAATCAAAGACATAACCGATCGGAACCATTGTTTTTTCATGCTTATTCGCTCCTTTATTTTCAAATAGAAGGATTGTCTTTTTATTATACACGATTGACGGGCAATGCACAATGCAAAATCTTGCGCTGTTTTATCAAATTATTGCCGTCTGCCCTCCAAACAATGATTCTGCACTGCTTTCCTTCGGTAATCCTGCTTCTGTACTGCATGAGTCGGTGTTCTGACCCGTGAAATCGGCCCCGCATCAGATACCGAACCCTTCTTCAATTGCTTTTTTCTTTACTGCTGTTTTCCTGCCTCGCCCGAGCGCAGAATCTCCTCTGCCGCCATCAGAATGCCCAGCTTTCCGCTTTCGTAGGTCAGTCCGCCCTGAAAATAGATGTTGTAGGGTTCTCTGATGGGACCGTCGGCGGACAGCTCAATGGAGGCGCCCGAAGTAAAGGTTCCTGCCGCCATGATGACCGAATCGCCGTACCCGGGCATCGCCCAGGGCAGGGGCGTCACATAGGAGTCCACGGGACTTCCCTCCTGAATGCCCTTACAGAAGGCGCACATGGCCGCTTCACTGCCCAGCGCCACGGTCTGGATGATGTCGTGACGGGGTTCGTTCCAAGCAGGCTCTACCCGATAGCCCAGCCGATCGAAGATATAGGCGGCAAGATGGGCGGTCTTCAGTGCCTGCGCAACCGTATGGGGCGCATAGAAGAAGCCCTTATACAGGCTCTTATTCTGACCCAGAGTGGCGCCGACCTCCAAACCGACCCCCACCGAAGTCAGACGGTAGGAGCAGAGTTCAATCGCCTTTGAACTTCCCGCCAGATAGCCTCCGCATTCCGCCATGCCGCCGCCGGGATTCTTGATCAGCGATCCCACGATCAGATCGGCGCCGACGGCGGTAGGCTCCCGATCCTCGGTGAACTCGCCGTAGCAGTTGTCCACCATCACATAGGCGGACGAGCGTGCCTTTACAAACGCCGCAATATCCCCGATTTCCGACACCGACAGGGTGCGTCGATCCATATAGCCCTTGGATCGCTGGATAAAGACCACTTTAACGGTGGAGTCCAATGCCCTTTCGATGGCGGGATAGTCGATGGCGCCGTCGGGAAGCAGATCCACCTGACGGTAGGCAACCCCGAAATCGGCAAGGGATCCGTTGCCGGGAGTTCCGGAGATACCGATCACCTCTTCCAGTGTGTCATAGGGCTTGCCTGTCACCGACAGAAGGGTATCCCCCGGTCGAAGCAGTCCGAACAGTCCGATGGTCAGCGCCTGGGTGCCGTTGACGATCTGATGGCGAACGAATGCCGCCTCTGCATCGAACACCTGCGCATAGATGGCATCCAGCTTCTCCCTTCCCCGATCGTCATAGCCGTAACCCGAGGTGGGAGCAAAATCCGCCTCGGCTACCTTATGATCAGCGAAAGCATCCATGACCTTCCTTGTACAGGTAAAAGAGGTGTTGTCAATATCTGCAAACCGATCGGCAAGGGCGATCTCCGCCTCTTTTGCCAGACATATTACTTTTTGTGAAAATTCCATTTTTCGTACCTTTCTGTTGTATAATCCGGGGCTTTGCCCCGATTTCATCAGGCTGCCGCATTGCAATGCGGCAGCCTGATGCCATCAAATCTACCGCAGTTCCATGACCTTCTTCTTGAAGAAACGACCCCGCTCCTCGAAGTTTTTGAAGGCATCAAAGCTTGCCGATGCCGGCGACATCAGAACGACATCTCCCCTTCCGGCGATCTCATGAGCGATCCGGACCGCCTCGGCGTAGTCTCCCGCCTCATAAAGTTCGGGGGCGCCCTGCTCATAAGCGGGCGATCCGACAATCGCATCCCGGATTTTCGGCGCCGTTGCCCCTGTCAGAATTACCGCGCGGGCGTGTTCGCATAACGGCGTACCGATGGGTTCGTAAGGAATGTGCTTATCATAGCCGCCGCAGAGAACGATGAGCTTTTGATGGAAGGCGTTCAGTGCCGCTATGGTGCGGGTGGGACTGGAATCAATGGAGCTGTTGTAATACCGAACCCCGTCCAGCTCACGGACAAATTCAATCCGATGCTCCACCCCGCCGAAGTCGGTTGCCACCTTACGGATGCAGTCGATGGGGACCATGCCCCATGTTGCGGCGATGGCCGCCATATAATTCTCCACATTGTGCCGCCCGGGAATCCGGATGTCGGCAGATCGGAGAACCGGCGTATCCTCATAAAAGATGATACCGTCCTTTTCATAAACATATCCCGCCGTTTGATCCGGCAGACGCTTGGAGGTAAAGAATACCCGTTTTCCCCGTACAAGTTCTTCCGCCGATGCCGTGATCCCGTTCTCCAGATTGAGCACCGTCAGACTGTCGTCAGACTGATAGCGGAGCAGATTCATCTTGGCGTCGATGTACTCCTGCATATCGGTATGCCAGTTCAGATGATTGGGCGTCACATTGGTGACCACCGCCACCGAAGGTGAACGGTGCATGGTGTGAAGCTGGAAGGAGGACAGTTCCACAACCGCCAGATCGTCGGGAGCGATCTGATCCACCAGAGGCAGAAGGGGGGTTCCGATGTTCCCGCCGAGGAAGACCTTTCTGCCCGCCGCTTCCAGAAGTTTTGCGATCAGGGTTGTGGTAGTGGTCTTGCCGTCACTGCCGGTAACCGCAAGGATTTTACAGGGACATAGTTCGAAGAACTCCGACATTTCCGAGGTCAGAACCGCCCCACCGGACAGTGCGTTCAGAATGCCCGGCTGATCGAAGCGGATACCGGGGGACAGAAAGATCACATCGGCGTCGATTTTATCAAGATAGCTCTCTCCCAAGCGAAGCGTGACACCTTTGGAGCGAAGCTCATCGGCAAGGGGACCCATGGCAGAGGCCTCCTTTTTATCGTGAGCGGTCACCTCTGCGCCGAGTTCCAGCAGAAGATCAATGACGGGGGTATTGGACACGCCGATGCCCAGCACCGCCACCCGCTTGCCGGA
>JBJDZJ010000174.1:0-6241 GCA_051867915.1 Eubacteriales bacterium | reverse complement strand
AAGGTAATTAGACTTTTTCGACAGCCTCAGCTCCCTTTACACAAGGGAGCCTTTTCTTTCTCCCTTCCTTTGTCGATAAAAACAAAGTTCCCACAAACCGTTCGTCAGGTTTGCGGGAATTATCGTTTATGTGATCTCTCCGATAAAAACATCACGCTTTTCCCCATGAGTGAGTATTCAATCTCCGTGTGCCAAAATCTCCCTCGGAAGGCGGATGTCCTCCTTCGGCAGTTTTCCGAAGTCGAACAGCGGCACCAGATCCCAAAGCCCGATGGGTTCGGGACGGTCGGTCAGCCCTGCGGCATATGCCAGAATCCCCAGAATCGGTTCGGGACAGCCGTACCGCTCCCGAAGGGCGCCGATGTCCAGATCTCCGTCCCGTTTGGACAGCCGCCGCCCGCTGGGGTCGGTCAGCAGAGGAATGTGATAGAACTTGGGCGGCTCCATCCCCAGAAGTTCGTACAGCCAAAGCTGTCTGGGCGTGGAGGACAGCAGATCCCGTCCCCGGATGACTTCGGTGACGCCGGAGCGTCCGTCATCCACCACCACCGCAAGCTGATAGGCATACACCCCGTCGGCACGGCGCAGGATGAAGTCCCCGCAGTCCTGCTCCAGATTTTCACCGTATTCTCCCATGATGCCGTCGGTGAAGTCAATCTCCCGATCGGGTACATGAATCCGCACCGACGGCGTGCGCCCTGTGGGAATCGGCTCGCCGGCAAGAAAGCGGCGGTAGCATCTGCCGTCATAGCGGTAGGAGCCGTCGGAAAGATGGGGAGCCGTGGCGCTGTGCAGTTCTGCCCGGGAGCAGGTGCAGGGATAGAGCAGTCCCATGCGGTCCAGCCGATCGAACGCCTCCTTATAGACGGCAAATCTCGCCGACTGCCACTGATCTCTGTCGTAGCCGCCGTCGAAGATCAGCCCCAGAAAGTTCAGATCGTCGATCATTTGATAGGTGTTTTCCTCCCAGGAGCAGCGATAGGTATCCAGATCCTCTATCCGCAGAAGAACCTGCCCTCCCTGAGACCTTGCCGACAGCCAGCTGAGCAGGGCGCACAGCAGATTGCCCAGATGAAGCCGCCCGCTGGGCGTGGGCGCAAAACGACCGATCACAGGCATATGTCCGGACCCTCCTTTCGCAGTTTTCGGTATGATACCCCCATTATACGCCCTTTTGTCCGACTTGTCAAGCGGGACGGCTTTTTTTGCCCTGTTTTCCCGAAGAATTCCCGCGAAATCCCGTTGACAATTTTCACCGGATGTGATAGAATAGAAGCATCACTCCCGAGGAAAGGACCACAGCCATGTCAAATCCCAAGTCCCTGATTTCCACCAAAGCCAATACCCTGTTTGCCCTGCAAAGTATGCTGAAGAAGAGCCGCATTGAGGAAATGTATATCCTCTATGTGGGGGATTACCGTGCGGAGCCGGGACGGGTGCTTTCCGAAATTATGACCCAGTTCAACGGGTGCCGGATTGTGGTGCGCTCCTCCTCTTCCGGAGAGGACTGCTTTGAGAAGTCCAATGCGGGACGGTATAAATCCATTCTGGATGTGGATTCGGGCAGCGGACCCGCCATCACCCGTGCCATTGAAGAGGTGATCCGCTCCTACGGCAAGGATCGGATGGACTGCGATCGGGAACAGGTGCTGATCCAGCGGCAGGCGGTGAATGTGCGCCTGAGCGGTGTGGTGTTTACCCGTGAACTTCACGGAAACCGTCCCTTTTACCTGATAAACTATGACGACAGCGGCTCCACCGATTCGGTCACGGGCGGCTCCGGCGGCTCCACCGTCTGGATTGCCCGTGATGTGGAAACCGAGCGGATTCCGTCCCCGTGGCACGAGGTCCTGACCTCTGTACGGGAGATCGAAGGTCTTCTGGAGCGGATGGCACTGGATATCGAGTTCGCCCTGACAACGGGCGGAGAGGTCATCCTGTTTCAGGTGCGTCCTCTTGCCGCAAGCTATCGGCAGGAGCGGATCATGGACGACCGTGCCTATCTTGCCCGCCGTCAGATGCTCAAGGACGAGTATCTCTCCTATCGGAATCTCTTTACGGGCAAGCCCATGATGCTGTCCGACATGGCATATTGGAACCCCTCCGAGATCATCGGCACCAATCCCAGAACCTTGGATTATACCCTTTATCTGGAAATCCTGACCTCCCATCAGTGGAATCTGGGCATCCGCCCTCTGGGTTATCGCCCGGTGGACGGGGAATTGATGGTGCGCATCGGAAACAAGCCCTATATCAGTCTTGATTATTCCTTCTATGCCCTGATTCCCGCCGCTTTGCCCGAAGAACTGGCTTTGAAGCTGGTGAATTTCTATTCCGATCGCCTGCGGAAGAATCTGACCGCTCACGACAAAATCGAGTTTGAGATCGTTTATTCCTCCTATGACTTCATGACAAGGGAAAACAGCAAAACCCTTCTGGAAAACGGGTTTACCGAGGAGGAGTGGAAGGCTCTGCTGGACGGCCTGCGGGAGCTGACCGAAAACGCCGTCCGGAACCATCGGGAAATCCTGAAGCGGGATCTTGAAATGCTTGCAAAGCTGGAGGAACATCGGAAAAAGGTTCAGGCCAAGCTCCAGAGCGGCTACAACCGTCACGATGAGCTGATTGCCGATCTTCTCTCCCTGCTGGACGATCTGAAAACCAACGGCACCGTCCCCTTTTCCCGACAGGCAAGGCTTGCCTTTATGGCAAGAGCCTTCTGCCGCACGCTGGTGGAATGCGCGGCCTTCACCGGAAGGGAAATGGACGACTTCATGCGCTCCATTTACACGGTATCCTCCGAGTTTGAAAGCGATTTCGAAGCATATGCCAACGGTCGGTTCTCGGCGGAAACCTTCAATGAGAAATACGGACATCTGAGAAGCGGAACCTACGATCTGCGAACCGATCGCTACGACCGCATCAACTTCCGCCCCATTGCCTCCCGCCACCGTCGGAGCGGGGCGGGGAAGAACGGCGGTCTGGATCCCCTTCGCCTGCAAAGGGAGCTGGATCGGATCGGACT
Source organism: Eubacteriales bacterium (assembly GCA_051867915.1). GTDB lineage: Bacteria > Bacillota > Clostridia > Oscillospirales > CAG-272 > CAKSQF01. Next base: position 3,216 of record JBJDZJ010000174.1, on the reverse strand, counting down.
GTCGCTGTCGGCAGAGGATCTGATTCATTTCACCGTGACCTCTATCGAGCAGAGAGAGTATTTCAAGTTTGAGTTTACCAAATCTCTGTCTCTGATACTGGAGATGATGATCCGACTGGGCGAGATTCTGGAAATCAAGCGGCACGATCTGTCCTGGCTGTCGCCCGCCGATCTGCGGGAGTATCCCCGCTATCTGACCCCGAAACAGCTGAAAAATCACTGGTCGGAGCGCATCCGCAGACGGCACGACGAATACGGCACCAATCTTGCCATGCTGCTTCCCGAAGTCATCACCGACGAGATGTCGCTGGACATTATCCCCGTCTATGAGGCACGCCCAAACTTCATCACCTCCAAAAAGGTGGAGGGTGAGGTGGTTCTGCTGGATGAAGAGAACGACCCCGATATTGCCGATAAGATCGTGGTGGTTCCCAAAGCGGACCCCGGCTATGAATGGGTGTTCACCAAGGGAATCCGGGGCTTTATCACCAAATACGGCGGAGCGGCCTCCCATATGGCCATCCGATGCGCCGAGTTCGAGATTCCCGCCGCCATCGGATGCGGGGAGAAGATTTACTCCGAAATTTCGGGCATGAACTATCTGAAGCTGGACTGTGCAGAGGGCAAAATCGAGGAGGGTATCCAGTATCGGAATCTGTCGGCTCTGATTACCCAAAGAGAGGGCGTCAATCAGTACGGAGATCCCACCGATGTGCTGGAGACGGCGTATATCCGCTTCTATGAGCTGTTGGGCTTTATCCCAAAAACCGTGTCCAATCAGACCAAGGATATCGAGAAGGTGTTCAATAAGCAGAGGGACCTGCTGATTGTGGTGGGCGGCGGAGCTCTGGAGCCCAAGTGGTACGACCGTTCCCATAACGAGCCGCTTCAGCCCCATCGGGATGTGACCGAGGAGAAGCTGATCCGCTACTGTCTGTCAAAAAAGATTCCCATCATCGCCACCTGCCGTGGAATGCAGTATATCAATGTCCTGAACGGGGGAAGACTCCACTATCATCCCACACTGTCGGTAGAGCGTCCCCGTGGTAAGGACCATCCCGTTCGGCTGATCAAAGAGAATCGGATCATTATGGTCAATAACTATCATGAGGATGTGATCTATGCCGAGGATCTGGCGCCCTGCTTCGAGCCGCTTGCCATTGACGACGAGACAGGGGTCGTTGAGGCTTACGGATCGGAAGAAATGAAGGTGCTGGCGATCCAGTGGCATCCCGAGCGACGGTTCGAAACCCAGGGAGGCGTAGAGGAGACCCGACGGCTGATTATCGACTTCATTCAGAAGATGATTCACTGATTTTTTGTCCCATACGGTCGAAAACTTTTTGTGAACTCGCACGAAAAGGTCTTGACAAATCCGATTTATTTGCTATAATAACAGTGTTCGGTGCGGATATTCGCACAGAAATATCCGCACCGTTCTTTGCAGGCGTAGTTCATCGGTAGAATAGAAGCTTCCCAAGCTTCGGAGGGGGGTTCGACTCCCCTCGCCTGCTCCAGCCGACGGCATCGGCATTTGGGTATCGCATTTTTGAATGCGATGCTTTTTCATTTCTCACCGAGGATGAAGGATGTCTTTTCCTACCCAAAAACCCAATGTATCATGAGCATTCTGTTTTTTTGTGTGTTCATATCTCACATTCGAAAACCATAAGAACCGACAATTATCGACAGAAGATTGTCGGTTCTTTGATTACTGCTTGAAAAAATAATATAAATATAATATATACTTGAATACAAAATAATTATACGGCGGTGTAAAGTCGTGCCTTGGGCAGTACCCGCAACTGCCATTTCGGCAAAGCGGAACCGGCACGGTGCTTTCGCAATATACGAAAGGAACGGTCATTATATGGAAAAATTTAACGGCATCGGATCGGATATGCACAATCTGTTCCGGCTTTCGGACGCAAAAACGCGCTCCATTTCTCCGGAGAACTACGACGGAGCAAAAGGGAAGGGCGGTATGTGCGAACCGGAGGACGGTTTTGCCAAAAATGCCGCCCGTGATCTGGGCAAAGGCTGGAAGGTGAACCCTTTTGTCATCATCAAGGCAAAAACCACTTTTACGGTGGCTGAAATCGAAGGTCCCGGAGCCATCCAGCACATCTGGCTGACCCCTACCGGAAAATGGCGCAGTCAGATCATCCGTTTTTATTGGGACGGTCAGGAGACTCCCTCTGTCGAGTGTCCTCTGGGTGACTTTTTCGCCGCCGGATGGGAGCAGTATGCCCAGCTTTCCTCCCTTCCCATCTGTGTCAACCCCGGTCGGGCTTTTAACTGCTACTGGCAGATGCCCTTCAGAAAGAGCTGTCGTATCACTCTCGAAAACCTGAGCAACGATGACCTCGCCCTCTATTATCAGGTGGACTATACTCTGACCGAGGTCCCCGAGGATGCCGCCTATTTCCACGCATCCTTCAACCGGGTGAATCCCCTCCCCTATAAAAGCGTCTACACCATCCTTGACAATGTCAAAGGAAAGGGACAGTATGTGGGAACCTTCCTGGCATGGGGTGTCAACAACAACGGCTGGTGGGGCGAAGGCGAGATCAAATTCTACATTGACGGCGACGGCGAATACCCTACCATCTGCGGCACCGGCACCGAGGACTACATCTGCGGTTCCTACAACTTTGATGTCGGCGGGAAATATCAGGACTTCACCACCCCCTATTCCGGTCTGCATCAGGTGATCCGGGGGGACGGACTCTACCAAAGTCAGCAACGCTTCTCCATGTACCGCTTCCATATCACCGACCCCATTCGTTTCGACAGCGATCTGAAGGTCACCATTCAGGCTCTGGGCTGGCGGGAAGGCGGCCGCTACCTGCCTCTTCAGGACGATATTTCTTCGGTCGCTTTCTGGTATCAGACCCTTCCTACCGTTCCCTTCCACCCTCTGCCGGATAAGGATTATCTTGAAATCATCTGACAAAACAGAAAAGTGCCCTCTGCTATGTACTTTTAACGCAGACATACAATCAAACAGCGTAGGGCGGGGGCTTGTCTCCCGCCGAACTGTTTATAAAACGGTTTTCATCTTGCAGGGGCTGTTATGCTTTAAAGTGCGGCGGATTACAGAGACTCCCCAAAATGACAGCATGGAACGGTGAACTTGACGGATATTGAATTATAAACATATGTATATTTGTCAATGATGTGAGACCAAAAAAAGCGAAAAAACAGCGAGTATCG
>JBJDZJ010000173.1:0-6307 GCA_051867915.1 Eubacteriales bacterium | reverse complement strand
GATTAACCACGGCATAATAGATGGACGCCGCCACATCCTCCTTGGAGGCACCCTGATTCAGCAGGGGCTGAATGTCGGTCTTGGCGAAGACGCCGCATCGGGAGGCAATGGGATAGATTCGGGTATGTTTCAGTGCCAGAGCGTCCAGTTCGTCAACGGTAACATTCATAAGCGTTGCCATCTGGTCGATAAAGGCACCTGTGCCGCCGGCGCAGGAGCCGTTCATCCGCTCATCGGTACCGCCCTTCAGAAAGAGAACCTTCGCATCCTCTCCGCCAAGCTCTATGACAACAGAAGTGTCCGGTTCCATTTGTTTGACGGTTTCTCCGGTGGCAAAAACCTCCTGAACAAAGGGCAGTTCGCAGGCTCTGGCAAGTCCCAGACCGGCAGATCCCGAAATGGCTATTTTTACAGGGGAATCTCCGATCTGATCGCGGACTCCGGTAATAATCTCCAGCGTCTTCTGCCGCACCTGTGAAAAGTGCCTTTCATAACAGTCATACACGATCTCGCCGTTTTTGATAAGTGCAATTTTAGCGGTCGTCGAACCGATGTCCACTCCGATGATGACATTGGAAACCGATTCATCGGTCAGTTTTTCGATTTTCATATTTTAATCACCTTACCGCCCTCGGCGGCTGAATCAATTGGATTTTGACCGCAGGGTATTAAATTCATGCCCTGCCGCAGGAGCATCTGATTTTGCAGATCCCCCACGATGATCAAATCACCGTGAGGGCATTATGCTGTAAAAAACTCCGAGTATAGTATATCAGATCAGATCGGCAATGTCAAGTATCAATTTTTCACTCTTGTTCCAGCCGATGCAGGGATCGGTAATGGACTTGCCGAAGCAACCCTCGCCGATCTTCTGTGCGCCGTCCTCCAGATAGCTCTCGATCATGAAGCCCTTGACCATTCTCTTGATGTCGTCGTTATGACGGCAGGAATGGAGAACTTCCTTGACGATTCTGGGCTGTTCCAGAGGCTTTTTGCCCGAATTGGCGTGGTTGGTGTCCACGATGAGCCCCATATTGGACAGATTCTTCGCCGAGTACATCTCGTAGAGTCGGACCAGATCCTCATAGTGATAGTTGGGCAGGGACTTGCCCTGGGCATCCACATAGCCCCGAAGAATGGCATGGGTATAGGGGTTTCCGGTGGTGTTGACCTCCCAGCCTCTGTAAATGAAGGTATGGGCGTGCTGACCTGCGGTGATGGAGTTCATCATAACCGACAGATCGCCGCCGGTGGGGTTCTTCATTCCCACGGGGACATCCATGCCGGATGCTACCAGTCTGTGTTCCTGATTCTCGGTGGAACGGGCGCCCACTGCCACATAGGACAGCAGGTCGGACAGATAGCGGTGATTGGCGGGATACAGCATCTCGTCGGCGCTGGACAGCCCGGTCTCGTCCAGCACGCGGGCGTGCAGTTCACGGATGGCGATAATGCCCTTGTAAATGTCGGGCTTTTCCTCGGGATTGGGCTGATGAACCATGCCCTTGTATCCGTCGCCTGTGGTGCGGGGCTTATTGGTGTAGACTCTGGGGATCAGGATCAGCTTATCCACAACCTGCTCCTGAACCCGCTTCAAACGGTAGACATACTCCATTACGCTGTCCTCACGGTCTGCCGAGCAGGGTCCAATCACCAAAAGCATTTTATTGGATTTTCCTTCAAATACCGCTCTGACCTCTTCGTCTCGCTTGGCCTTGGCGGCAATCGCCTGCTCGGTAAGAGGGTATTTCTCCTTCATCTCCATGGGGATGGGGAGTTTTCTTACAAATTCCATTGACATAATATTGATATTTCCCTTTCTGGATTTTCATGCAAATTTTCTGAGAGTTCTTGGTAAATTCCTGTTTTCAGGAATTTACCGTTTTAGCAAGGATGAGACAAATCAGAGTTTGAAATACTCCACTGCCGCATCGAAGATACCGGGATTGTAATTGCCTTCCACATTGCGGTACAGACCCTCATTGTATCGCTCGGTATGACCCATCTTTCCGAAGACTCTGCCGTCGGGAGAGGTGATGCCCTCGATGGCATAAACCGAATTGTTGGGGTTGAAGTGGACATCCGAAGTGGGATTTCCCGCAAGATCCACATACTGGGTAGCGATCTGACCGTTTTCAGCCAGCTTCTTCACCAGTGCTTCATCGGCAAGGAAGCGTCCCTCGCCGTGGGAAATCGGAACGGCATACACCTCGCCCACCCTGGTATGAGACAGCCAGGGGGACTTATTGGATGCGATCCGGGTATATACCACACGGGACTGGTGTCTGCCGATGGTATTGAAGGTCAGGGTGGGATCGGTTTCACAGCTGTCCACAATCTCGCCGTAAGGAACCAGTCCCAGCTTGACGATGGCCTGGAAGCCGTTGCAGATACCGCACATCAGTCCGTCCCGATTCTTCAGCAGTTCGTTGACCGCTTCCTTCACCGAACCGTTGCGGAAGAAGGCGGTGATGAACTTGCCCGATCCGTCGGGTTCGTCTCCGCCCGAGAAGCCGCCGGGAATGAAGATGATCTGTGCGTCTTTGACCCTTTCTGCAAAATAGTCCACCGACTGAGCGATACCCGATGCCGACAGGTTGTTGATGACGACAGTCTCGGGATCGGCTCCTGCTTTTGACAGCGCCTTTGCCGTATCGTATTCGCAGTTGGTACCCGGGAAGACGGGAATCAGAACCTTCGGCTTTGCCACTTTGATGGCAGGAGAAGGATAGGACTTCGCCTCATAGGACAGGGCGGGAATTTCCTTCGAATCCTGACTGATATTGCAGGGGTAAACCTGTTCCAGCTTATTTTCGTAAGCGGACAGAAGTTCATTCAGAGGAAGGACTTCACCCTTGTAAGAAATGGCAGGCTCTGCGACAGTCACGCCCAGTTCCACGCCGTAGGGGCAGTCGTTGTCGGCAAGCTCCAGAATAAAGGAGCCGTACCGATAACCGAAGATGTCCTTAGCGGTCAGTGCATCGGAATACTTGAATCCAACCGTGTTGCCGATGGCCATCTTGAAGATGGCTTCCGCCACACCGCCGTAGGTGGGGGTATAGGCGGACAGTACCTTGCCCGTGCGCATCAGATAGGTGACGGTGTTGTACAGTTCCAGCAGGGATGCCGCTTTGGGCAGTCCGTTTTCATCGTAAACGGGATCCAGGAGGACCACCTTATGTCCCGCTCCCTTGAATTCGGGAGAGATCACCGAGGACAGCTCATCGGTGGTTACGGCAAAGGACACCAGCGTGGGAGGCACATCAATCTGCTCGAAGGAGCCGGACATGGAGTCCTTTCCGCCGATGGAGGCAATGCCCAGATCCATCTGTGCCCGATAGGCGCCCAGAAGGGCGGACAGGGGCTTGCCCCACCGCTTGGGATCGTGACCCGGCTTTTCCATATACTCCTGGAAGGTCAGGTAGACATCGTTAAAGGAGGCGCCTGTGGCAATCAGCTTGGACACCGACTCCACCACTGCCAGATAGGAGGCATGATAGGGGGATTTTTCGGCAATAAAGGGATTGTATCCCCATGCCATCAGGGAGACGGTGTTGGAATTGGTCTCGGGATGGCTGATCTTGTGAACCATTGCCTGAATGGGAGTCTGCTGATTCTTTCCGCCGAAGGGCATCAGCACCGTTCCGGCGCCGATGGTAGAGTCGAAGCGTTCGGAAAGACCCCGCTTGGAGCAGACATTGAGATCGGAAACCAGAGAGCGGTATTCGCCGGCAAAATCGCCGCTCGGCTCTCTGTCATAGGACTTGGGGGCCTCGGGCTGAATGGTAATGTGCTTCTCTGCTCCGTTGGAGTTCAGGAAGTCACGGGAAAGGTCAACGATCGCCTTGCCGTTCCATCTCATGGTCAGTCTGGGCTCTGCCTTGACCGAAGCAACCACGGTTGCCTCCAGATTCTCCTCTGCGGCAAGCTCGCAGAAATGCTCCACATCCTCGGGAGCCACTGCCACCGCCATTCTCTCCTGAGACTCGGAAATGGCAAGCTCGGTGCCGTCCAGACCTTCGTACTTCTTGGGAACCTTGTTCAGATCAATGTCCAGACCGTCGGCAAGCTCACCGATGGCAACCGACACGCCGCCGGCGCCGAAGTCGTTGCATCGCTTAATCAGGCGTGCCGCCTCTTTATTGCGGAAGAGACGCTGGAGCTTTCTTTCCTCGGGGGCATTTCCCTTCTGAACCTCAGCACCGCAGGATTCCAGCGAGTGGAGGGTATGGGATTTGGAGGAGCCGGTTGCGCCGCCGCATCCGTCTCTGCCCGTTCTGCCGCCCAGAAGGATGATCTGATCCCCGGGCAGGGGGCATTCCCTGCGGACATGATCGGCAGGGGTTGCGGCAATAACGGCACCGATTTCCATGCGCTTGGCCACATAGCCGTCGTGATAAATCTCATCTACCTGACCGGTAGCCAGACCGATCTGGTTACCGTAGGAGGAATATCCTGCCGCTGCCGTGCGGACGATGGTTCGCTGAGAAAGCTTACCGGGAAGGGTTTCGGACAGGGGCTTGGTGGGATCTGCCGCACCGGTGACACGCATGGCGGCATAGACATAGGATCTGCCCGACAGGGGGTCCCGGATGGCTCCGCCGATACAGGTGGCGGCGCCGCCGAAGGGCTCGATCTCGGTGGGATGGTTGTGGGTTTCGTTCTTGAAGAGCAGGAGCCAGTCCTCCTGTCTGCCGTCCACATCCACCTTGATCTTGACGGTGCAGGCGTTGATCTCTTCGGATTCGTCCAGCTTAGGCAGTTTGCCCTGTGCCTTCAGCACACGGGTGGCGATGGTGGCGATGTCCATAAGGTTGACCGGCTTGGTTCTGCCGATGGACGCTCTTGCCGCAAGGTAATCCCTGTAGGTCTTCTCCATCATGGGATCGGCAAATTCCACCCCGTCGATGGTGGTCAAGAAGGTGGTATGGCGGCAGTGATCCGACCAATAGGTGTCGATCATGCGGATCTCGGTGATGGTGGGATCCCGCTTTTCGGATGCAAAATAGTTCTGGCAAAACTTGATGTCGTCCAGATCCATTGCCAGTCCCTTTTCCCGGACAAAATCGGCAAGTCCCTGCTCATCCAGCTTCAAAAAGCCGTCGAGAGTCGCCACTTCGGTGGGAATCTGATAGGCAGCGGCAAGAGTTTCAACCCGATCAAGAGAGGCTTCCCTTGCCTCTACGGGATTGATCAGATGCTTCTTGATGGCGGCGATGTCCGCATCGGACAGATCGCCGGACAGGATATAAATCTTTGCGGTGCGAACGGCGGGACGCTCGCCTTTCGAAATAATCTGAATACACTAGGCGGCGGAATCGGCTCTCTGATCAAACTGTCCGGGCAGATATTCCACAGCGATCACCGTCGCTCCGGGAACCTCCGGCAGATGCTCGCAGGTCAGATCCAGCTGGGGTTCGGAAAAGACGGTCTTCACTGCGTAGTCGAACAGTTCCCTGTCGATCTTCTCCACATCATAGCGGTTCAGCAGACGGACATCCCGGATTCCTTCGATTCCGAGTTCTTCTTTTATATTATTGAGCAGTGCCTTTGCCTCATTGGCAAGCTCCGGCTTTTTCTCTACATAAATACGGTAAACCATAATTCAAGTATTCCTTTACAATTATTTCTGCTTCTCACACGGTGTCGAATCCGATTCATTCAATGCCTTCAAAGCACGGGCGCCGATGTCGCTTCTGCGATAGGCGTTTGCAAAGTGTACCCCGTCCGCCAGACGGTAGGCTTCCGAAATGGCATGAGGCAGGGTGTCTGCCACAGCGGTAGTGCCGGTGACTCTGCCGCCGGAGGTCAGCAGTTTTCCGTCCGAAAGGACGGCGCCTGCCACATAGGTATGTGCCTCTGCCTCCTCGGTCATGGTCAGTTCGAATCCCTTTTCATAGTGCTGAGGATAGCCGTCGGACGCGGTAATGACGCAGCAGGCCGACTTGTCCGAGAATTTCACCTCGGTCTGTGCCAGCGTGCCGTCGGTGGTTGCCTGCATGACGGTCAGCAGATCGGACTCCAGCAGGGGGAGAACCACCTGGGTCTCGGGATCGCCGAAACGGCAGTTATACTCGATGACCTTGGGTCCGTCCTTTGTAATCATCAGACCGAAGTACAGACATCCCTTGAAGGTGCGTCCCTCGGCATTCATGGCGGCAATGGTAGGCAGGAAAATCTCTTCCATGCACCGTGCGGCCACCTCGGGGGTGTAGTAGGGATTGGGGGCGATAGTTCCCATACCGCCGGTATTGAGACCCTCGTCGTTATCATGGGCGCGCTTATGGTCCATGGAGGATACCATGGG